>JAEZIF010000510.1 GCA_023416135.1 Pseudomonadota bacterium | reverse complement strand
CCCCCCCCCCCCCACGAAAGTACGCCTGTTGGTCTTCATGGTGCTGCTCCCTGTTGGGTTTACGCCATCAACTACTCCTCACTCGGTTGAAACGGTTGTCACGGGAACGAACTCAGTGCTTGCGCTCGGATGACGCCGCAGCCGCAACGCCTGTTGGCGCGGCGGCGACGGTGCGGGCAGGCCTGAGCCTCAGCCACAGGAAGTAGAGGCCGCCGGCAACGCCCATCGGCATGACGTAGATGATGGCGATGAGCAGGATGCCGAACACGGTGTACGCCGACAGGTCGAACTGCAGGCCGAGGTCGTTCTTGATGAACTGCGACAGCGCCTGCGCAGAGTTGTCGACCAGCACGTAGAAGATGCCGCCGATCACCGAACCGGCGAGCGAGCCGATGCCGCCGACGACGAGGCCGATCAGGAACTTGATCGACAGGAAGAGGTTGAAGCTGTCGGGTGCCACGAAGGCGATGGCCGAGGCCGACAGCGCGCCGGCGATGCCGGTGTAGGCGGCGCTTATGCCGAAAGTGACCGTCTTGTAGAGGGCGATGTCGATGCCCATCGTCTCGGCCGCCATATTCTGGTCGCGGATCGCCATCATCGCCCGCCCGCTGCGGCTGTCGAGCATGTTGGCCGCCGCCCAGAACAGGATGACCATCGTGATCAGGCAGAAGTAGTAGAGCCACTGGTCTTCGCTCAGCGGCAGGCCGAACGGCACCTCGGGCTTCAGCAGCACGATGCCTTGCACGCCGCCGGTCAGGCCCTCGAGCCATTTGTATTTCAGGATCTGCGGCACAGCGAGGGCCAGCGCGAAGGGCGCCAGCGCGAGATAGTGGCCCTCGAGCTTGAGCGCCGGCAGGCCGAACAGGTAGCCGACGATGAAGCAGACGATGGCCGCCGCCGGAATCGTCGCCCAGTACGGCCAGTTGAGCTGATCCATCAGGATCGCGGCGGCGTAGGCGCCGACGGCATAGAAGGCGCCGTGGCCGAGCGAGAACTGGCCGTTGAAGCCCGTCAGGAGGTTCAGGCCGAGCACCGCGATCGAGGCGATGATCATCGTGCTGACGAGGAACAGCCGGTAGTCCGAGATCGAGTCGGGGAAGAACGGCTGCAGCAACGGCAGCACGAAGGCCACCACGACGAGGCCCAGCACCCACTTCTTGGCGGTGGTCATGTCAGACCCTCTTCACGAGAACGCGGCCGAAGAGCCCGGCCGGCTTCACCGTCAGGACGAAGATGACGATGATCAGCGCCACCGTGAGCTTCTCGCCGTTGCCGATGATGTAGATGCCCGTCGCCTTCTCGATCTGGTTGCCGGCGAAGGCCACCATGTTCTCGAGGATACCGACGATGAAGCCGCCCGCCACCGCGCCTGCCGGGTTGGAGATGCCGCCGACCAGCGCGCTGGCAAAGGCATAAAGCAGGATGCCGGCCATCATGTTGGGATCGAGGTAGACGATGTGCGCGACCATGATGCCCGCGACGGCGCCGACCGAGGCCGCGAGCCCCCAGCCCAGCGCCAGCATCCAGTCGACGCGGACGCCGACCAGGCGCGCCATCTGCGGGTTCTGCGCCGCCGCCCGCATCGCCAACCCCAGCGGCGTGTAGCGGAAGAACGCGAACAGCAGACCGAGCACGATCAGCGTCACCACCACCACGCCTAGCTGGTGCGGTCCGATGACGCCGGCGATGCCGAAGCTGCTCTTGGGGAACGGCGAGGGATATTCCTTGATCAGGTAGCTCCAGATCGCCCCTGCCACGGAGTTGAAGATGGCGAGCAGCCCGATGAACACCACGATGATCGACAAGACCGGCGCGTTATGCAGCGGCCGCAGCACGATTCGTTCGATCGCCACCCCCATCACGAACGACAGCGCCACGGCGATGACGAACGCCACCCAGAAGCTCATGCCCCAGGTCATGAGCTGCCAGCTGAGATAGGTGCTGAACATCGCCATCTCGCCTTGGGCGAAATTGATGTGGTCGGTCGACACGTAGATCATGACCAGCGCCAGGGCGACGCAGGCATAGATCGCGCCGTTGGCGAGGCCGGACGCGATCTGCTGGAGGAACTGTTCCATCTTCTGCCTCAGTAGCCGAGGTAGGACTTGCGGATGTTCTCGTCGTTCTTCACGACGGCCGAGGGGCCCGACATCACGACCTTGCCGGTCTCCAGCACATAGGCGTGGTCGGCAAGGTCGAGGGCCAGTGCCGCATTCTGCTCGACCAGCAGGATACTCACCTTCTCCTCCTCGTTGATGCGCCGCAGAATGCGGAAGATCTCGACGACGATCAGCGGTGCCAGGCCGAACGACGGCTCGTCGAGCAGCATGAGGCGCGGTCCGAGCATCAATGCCCGGGCGATCGCCAGCATCTGCTGCTCGCCGCCCGACAGCGTGCCGGCCTGCTGCTGGACGCGCTCCTTGAGCCGCGGGAAATAGGCGAACACCCGCTCGAGCTCTCGGGCAACGCCGTCCTTGTCCTTGCGCGTGTAGGCCGCGATGCGCAGATTCTCGTCGACCGTGAGGGTCGTGAAGGTGCCGCGGCCCTCGGGCACGTGGGCGATGCGCCGCCGCACGATCTCCTCGGTCGGCAGCCTGGTCATGTCCTTGCCGTCGAAGCGGATGACACCCTCGCGGCGCACCATGTTGCAGATGGCGCGCAGCGTGGTCGTCTTGCCGGCGCCATTGGCGCCCAGCAGGGTGGTGATGCCACCGGTCTCGAGCTCGAAGCCGACGTCGTACAGCGATTGGGTCTGGCCGTAGAACGCCTTCAGTCCCTTCACTTCCAGCAGCGCCGGCATTACGAGGTCCCCAGGTAGGCGCGGATCACTTCGGGATCGCGCTGCACTTCGGCCGGCGTGCCGTCAGCGATCTTCTTGCCGAAGTCGATGGCGACCACCTTGTCGGACACCGACATCACCAGGCTCATGTGATGCTCCACCAGCAGCACGGTGACGTGCTGGGTATCGCGCACGCGACGGATCTGGCCCTTCAGGACCTCGATCTCGTCGTGGTTCAACCCGGCAGCCGGCTCGTCGAGGAGCAGCAGCTTCGGGCTGGAGGCAAGCGCACGAGCAAGCTCGACACGCTTGCGGATCGGGAACGGCAGGCCACCCGCCATGACGTCGGTGAACGGTACCAGGTCCATGAAGGCGATGAGCTCATGGGCGCGCGCTGCAATGTGCGCCTCCTCGGGCGCGACCTTGGGCAGGCGGAGCGCGTTGTCGAAGAAGCTGGTGCTGCTGACGCTGTGGCAACCGACTTTGACGTTGTCGAGCACCGACATGCGGTCGAACAGCGCCACGTTCTGGAAGGTGCGGCCGATGCCGATGCGCGGGATGTCGTAGCGCGGCCGGTTCAGGATGGTCGTCCCTTCGAACAGGACATCGCCACTGTTGGGCGTGTAGAGCCGGCTCAAGCAATTGAAGAGCGTCGTCTTGCCCGCACCGTTGGGGCCAATCAGGCCGGCGATCTGTCCGGGAAAGACATCGAAGGTCACGCCATCGAGCGCCACGATGCCGCCGAAGCGGACCGAGACGTCGCGCACGCTGAGCAGCGGCGAGCCGCTGGGGGAAGTCGGTCCTGCCATATTCACGCTGGTTTCGTAGGCCGGCTCATTCAACCCTCCGGCTCTGCGAATTTACCCTTGCCTCCCAAACACTTGCGACTCTTCTGCGGAATCGTATCTTGAAATCACGATGGCCTATCCTTCTGGGGGACGCAACTCAAATGGCAACGCGCCATGTTTTGGGCGCCTTTGCGCCGCAGTACTGATCCGCAGCGCGGACGTTGACACGCCACGCATTGCCGCCGATACGAAACCACCCCTCTCAATGCGGGTTCACCGCCGATGAAAAGCCTCTTCCGTCCCCTCCTCGTCACCGCCGCGGTCATGAGTCTACCGGCCGCTGCCCAGACGCCGCCTACACAGGGCTGGCCTGCCAATCGGCCGCCCGCGGCGCAGCCGGCGCAGCCGGCAAAGCCACCACAGGCGGCGACGCCACCCGCCGCCGGTG
>JAEZIF010000506.1 GCA_023416135.1 Pseudomonadota bacterium | reverse complement strand
GGCCAATCCAGGTCACGGGATGGCCGACCAGGCGATAGACGGCGTTCGGATACCCGATCATCGCTTCGGTCGCGAGGGCAACGAGGGCGAGGTCGGCGAACATGCAGGATGTGCCTATCACAGGCGGGCCAATCGGCAAGACCGTCGCCCACGGCGGCGATCTCGGCGATGTGCGTCTACGCCATCCCGACGCGCCCGAGCCGTGGATCGACCTGTCGACCGGCATCAACCCCCTGCCCTATCCCGTCGCCGACCTGCCGGCCGATGTCTGGTCGCGCCTGCCATCGCATGAGGCCGAGCAGACACTGCTCGCCGCGGCCGCCGCGCGCTATCGCTGCTCGTCCAGCCAGCTCGTCGCCGCGCCGGGCACGCAGGCGCTGATCCAGGTGCTGCCTCGGCTGGTGCCGCACGCGCGCGTCGCCATCGTCGGGCCGACCTATGCCGAGCATGAGCACAACTGGCGCCGGCACGGCCACGACGTCACCGTCGTCGCGAGCCTCGAGGCAGCGGAGGCCGACGTCGTGGTTGTGGTCAATCCCGACAATCCGACCGGCCGGCGCCTGCCGACGGAGACCTTGCATGGCGTCACGGCGCGACTGCTGATCGTCGACGAAGCCTTCATCGACCTGCTGCCCGCCGACGCGAGCCTTGGCGGCGGCCTGCCTCGCAACGCCATCGTCCTGCGCTCCTTCGGCAAGACCTATGGCCTGGCCGGGCTGCGATTGGGATTTGCCATTGCGGCAGACCCGCTCGCCGAGCGCCTGCGTGAGGAGCTGGGACCGTGGGCGGTGTCCGGACCTGCTCTCACCATCGGCGCGGCCGCGTTGGCCGACGATGCGTGGCTGCAGGCAGCGGCAACCCGTCTCGCGGACGATGCGCGCAAGCTCGACGCGTTGCTGGCCTCGTCCGGCTTCACCATCCTGGGCGGCACGACCTTGTTCAGGCTGGCGCGCCATCCCGAGGCGCACGACAAGGTGGAAGACCTGGCGCGAGGAGGAATCCACGTCCGCGCCTTCGGCCACCAGCCGACATGGCTGCGCTTCGGGCTGCCCGCCGGCGACGAGGAGTTCCGTCGCCTGTCGGCGGCGCTTCAGGTGCCGCAGAAGGTGCGATAGGCGCCCTGGTCGCCCGGCGCCGGCTCGGCGTAGTCGGCGAACGAAGCGCGCTCCTCGAACGGCCGGGCGAGCACCGTCAGCAATTCCTCGAACGGACCGTAGTCGTCCCGCTCGATCGCCGCGGCCAGCACCGCTTCGACGCGATGATTGCGCGGGATGTAGACCGGATTGACCGACTGCATCGCGGCGCGGCGCTGGGTAGCGTCCTGCGGCTCGCGCGCCAGGCGCTCGCGCCAGCGCATGGCCCAGGTATCGTATCTTGCGGGCTCGGCGAACATCGGTCGCGCCTTGTCGTCGCTTTCCGGATCGAGCGCCCGGAACGTCCCCGTGAAGTCGGCCCCGGCTTCCGCCATGGCGTTCAGCAGCTCCTGTGCGAGAGCACCGTCGCCTTCGTCCGCGGTGAAGAGGCCGAGCTTGCGCCGCATGCCGGCAATCAGCGCCTCGCCATAGCGGACCTGGAAAGTGGCCAGCGTTTCGTTGGCGATGGCCAGTGCCTTGTCGGTGTCGTCGTCGAGCAGCGGCAGCAGGGTCTCGCCGAAGCGCGCCAGGTTCCAGTGGCAGATGCGCGGCTGGTTGGCGTAGGCGTAGCGGCCGCCATGGTCGATCGAGCTGAACACCGTGTCGGGCTTGTAGGTGTCCATGAACGCGCACGGGCCGTAATCGATGGTCTCGCCCGCGATCGAGCAGTTGTCGGTGTTCATGACGCCGTGGATGAAGCCCACCAGCATCCATTTCGCCACCAGCTCGGCCTGCCGTGCGATGACGCGCTCGAACAGGGCGCGATACGGGTTCTCCTCGTCACGCGCGTCGGGATAGTGCCGGGCGATGACGTGGTCGGCGAGCAGGCGCAACGCCTCGCCATCGCCGCGTGCGGCGAAGAACTGGAACGTACCGACGCGGACGTGACTCTTGGCAACGCGCGTCAGCACGGCGCCCGGCAGCACGCTCTCGCGCATCACCGGCTCGCCGGTGGCGACTGCCGCCAGCGAGCGCGTGGTGGGAATGCCGAGCGCCGCCATCGCCTCGCTGACGATGTATTCGCGCAGCACCGGGCCCAGCGCGGCCCGGCCGTCGCCGCGGCGCGAGAACGGCGTGGGACCGGAGCCCTTGAGCTGGATGTCGCGTCGCACGCCTGCCCGATCGACCACCTCGCCCAGCAGGATGGCGCGGCCGTCGCCCAGCTGGGGCACGAAGTTGCCGAACTGGTGTCCGGCATAGGCCAGCGCGATCGGCTGGGAGCCGACAGCAATTCGGTTGCCGGCCAGGATCTCGATGGCCTGGGGCGTTGCCAGCATCTCGGAATCGAGGCCGAGTTCGCGGGCCAGCGCCTCGTTGATCTTGAGCAGGCGCGGGGCGGCAACCGGCGTCGGATCGAGCCGGGCATAGAAGCGCTCCGGCAGCCGGACGTAGCTGTTGTCGAAGCCGATGACGGGCCCGCCGCCGGATGGCGGTGATTCGCGAAGAAAGCCGAGACCCGTGTCGTTTGCCATGTGATTCGCTCTCGGTGATTGGCTCTCGTCTTCCTCCCCTTCGCGAGTATCGCCGGGAAGGAAAGGCAAGAACTACTCGTCGTAGCTCGCGGTCGTCATGCCGGTGCCGCGATCGTAGGCCAGCTTGATCTTGCTCAGCGTGCAAAGATTGAGGTTGCGCCACACCGCCGGCTGTCCGCCGTCGGCAAACCCGACTTGCAGGTCGGCCTGACAATAGGTCGTGGGCGCGTTGAAGGTCACCTGACGACGCTCGCCTGCCTTGATCGGCGGCGCGCGCAGGACGTTGGGCGTCCAGAAATTGAAGTCGGTTTCCGACACTGCCAGCTGGCTGATCGGATAGGCCGTCCCGTTGATCAACAGGAAACTGGTCTCCTGTGCCGCCACCTCGCCTGCGGCGAGCGAAAGGATGACGGCCAGCAATCTACGCATCATGAAACGGCTTCTCCGGGCACAAAAACGTATCTTATCGTCGCTTTGCACGGCTGCTCAAGGTAGAGGTGGGATCGATGACGAGCTTTGCAAGGACAGTGCAGGGCCTTGCGGTCGCCACCCTGATCGCGGCGATCCAACCGATGTCGCCGGCCGTGGCGCAGACCGACGACTTCCTCCGCAACGGCGGCTCGTTCCACGCCGGCGCCCATGTCGGCTTCATGTTCGGCAACGCCCGCGCGACGCTGAGCGACCCGATCGGCATCGGCTCGCAAAGCGCCACCAACCCCTACAGCGCGCTGTCGGGCGGCGTGCAGGCCGGCTGGGAGTATGTCTTCCCGTCGCGCCTGATGCTGGGGGTCGAGGCCGACATCTCCTTCCCCAACTACGAGGAATCCTCGAAGGTCCTGTCCTACCGCGCCACCTCGACCGGCTACGCCAGCGAGGAATATGAATGGCTGGCCTCGCTGCGCGGACGCGCCGGCTACGACATCGGCGCCTGGACGCCCTACCTCACGGGCGGCATCGCCTGGATGAGCACGCGTTACTCGCGCATCGACCTTGCGACCGGCAACGAGGACGCCAACCCCTCCAACATTCGCGTCGGCTGGACGGCGGGTGCCGGCCTGGACTGGCGCTTCGATTCGCGCTGGTCGGCGCGCGCCGAGTATCTCTACACCAACTTCAATCTCTCCGGCTTCGTCTTCGGCTCCTTCCCGTCGCGCTACGACACGCAGTACGACCTGCATCGCGTGCGCTTCGGGCTCAACTACCGGTTCGGCGAGGTCGACGAAAAGAAGGCCAGGCGCGACGATCGCGGGCCGGGCAGCTTCGAGTTCCGCGGCCAGACCGTCTTCGTCTTCCAGGGCTATCCGCCGATCAACGCACCCTACGACGGCGCCAACAGCCTGCCGGCCGCCGGCCAGAGCCGCGAGACCTGGGGAACATCGGGCTTCCTCGGGATACGCCTCTGGGAAGGCGGCGAGCTCTACTACAACCCCGAACTGCTGCAGGGCTACGGCGTTGCGCTGACCACCGGCGCCGGCGGCTTCCCCAACGGCGAGGCGCAACGCGCCTTCCCATATCCGCGCTACAGCACCTCGCGACTGTTCGTGCGCCAGACCTTCGGACTCGGCGGCGAGCGCGAGAAGGTCGAAAGCGACCTCGGACAGCTCGCCGGCGACCGCGACATCTCGCGCATCACCGTTCAAGCGGGCAGGTTCGCCGTTCAGGACGTCTTCGACAACAACCGGTACGCCAACGATCCGCGCGTCGACTTCCTCAACTGGGCGCTCTGGTCGGCCGGCGCATTCGACTATCCGGCCGACAGCATCGGTTTCAGCTGGGGCATCACCGCCGAGCTGAACCAGCCCGACTGGGCGGTGCGCGGAGGACTATTCCTGGTCGCCAACCAGCCGGCCAACGACGTCTATGATCTTACCGTGCTGTCGCGCAACGGCATCGTCGGCGAGGCGGAAATGCGCTACCGCCCGTTCGACCGCCCTGGCACGACACGGTTCGGCGCCTGGGCGACGACCGCCTTCACCGGCGGCTACGCCGACGCCGTGGTGCTGGCCAAAGCCACTCCCGGCCTCACCGCCAACGACACCATCGCGTCGACGCGGCAGACCCGCACCAAATACGGCCTCTATTTCAGCATCGACCAGGAGATCACCGATTCCATCGGCGCCTTCGCCCGTTTCAGCTGGAACGACGGCCGCAGCGAGATCCTGGCCTTCACCGACATCGACGGCAGCATCTCGGGCGGCGTGTCGATCAGAGGCGACCTGTGGCGCCGGCCGGACGACACGGTGGGCATTGGCGGTGCGATAAACTCGATCTCGGCCAGCCATGCCGCCTACCTGGCGGCGGGCGGCCTGGGCCTGACCGTCGGTGACGGCGCGCTCAGCTACGCGCCGGAGTACGTCGCCGAGGCCTATTATTCGCTGCGGCTCGCCAAGGGCGTTTTCGTCACGGCCGACTACCAGTACCTCGGCAACCCTGCGTACAATGCGGTTCGCGGCCCGGCGCATTTCTTCAGCGGCCGACTGATGGCCAAATTCTGAAGCACATTCCGCTCGGCTGGACTGAGCCGGACGGAACGAGCCTGCTGCATCAACTATCGCCGGCGCGCGCTTTTCCGATATGGTGGGCGCGTTCGCCAATTCGGAAAACGCTCCAGAGGCGCCCGTCATGACGACTCTCTTTGTCAGCCATCCGTCCTTCCTCGAGCACGACACCGGTCCCTACCATCCCGAGCGGCCCGACCGGCTGCGCGCCGTCCTGGCGGCGCTCGACGATCCGGCCTTCGCCGAGCTGGCGCGCGTGCCGGCCCCCATCGCCTCGCTCGAGGAGCTGACGCGCGTGCATCCGCAGGACTATGTCGAGGCCATCCTCGGCGTGCGTCCGGGTCCCGGCGAGCACGTCCATATCGACGGCGACACGGTGATGAGCCAGGGCAGCGCCGAGGCCGTGCAGCGCGCGGCGGGTGCGGCCGTGACCTGCGTCGACGCGGTGATGCAGGGCCAGGCGCGCACCGCCTTCGCCGCGGTCCGTCCGCCCGGCCATCATGCCTCGCCCGCCATTCCCGGCGGCTTCTGCCTGTTCAACAACGTCGCGGTGGCGGCGCGCCATGCCCAGGCCCGCTACGGCATCGAGCGCGTCGCCATCCTCGACTTCGACGTCCATCACGGCCAGGGCACGCAGGCGGTGGTCGAGCCCGATCGCACCCTCTTCTATGCCTCGACGCATCAGTCTCCGCTCTATCCCGGCACCGGCTCGCCGCGCGAGCACGGCATCGCCAACAACGTGATCAACGTGCCCCTGCCGGTTGGCGCCGGCAGCGAGGAGTTTCGTGCCGCCTGGGCCGAGCGCATCCTGCTCGCGCTCAACCGCTTCGCACCGGAGCTCGTCATCATCTCGGCGGGCTTCGACGCCCATGCCGCCGACCCGCTGGCCCAGCTCGAGGTCGAGACCGCGGACTTCATCTGGCTGACGGAAGAATTCCTGGCCATCGCCGACCGCCACAGCAAAGGTCGTGTGGTCTCCGTCCTCGAAGGCGGCTACGACCTCGATGCACTCGCGGAAGCGGTCTCCACGCACGTGCAGACGCTGATGCAGGATTAGAAAGCGCCGGTCAGAAGCTCATGCGCAGCCGTCCGCTGAACACGTTCACCGGACCGCGCACGATGTTGTAGGCGGGATTGCCGAGGAACTGGTAGTCCGCGGTCGCCACGATGCCCTTGGCGAGCTGGAAAGCGTAGTAGGCTTCGAACACGTTCTCGGAGGCGTAGCTCAAGGCGCCGTCGCCGACCAGCGGGCCCAGGCCGCCGGCCGCCAGGTAGGCACTATGGCCGCCGGAGATGTTGTTCCAGGCGCCCGCGATGCCGACACGATCGTCCGGACGGCCCCATGCCTTGCCCTTGATCTGCACGCCGAGCGACAGGCTGGTGTCGATGTCGGTGAAGGACATGATCTCGGTGCGGCCGTCGTTCCAGCTGAAGCGACCGAACAGGCCGACCGAATCGGAGAGCTCCTGGTCGAAGTTGAGATAGAGGCCGTACTTGGTGCGACCCCGCCGCGTCCAGGGCATCGTGTCGTTGGCGTTGAGGCCGAGCGCGGGGTTGGCGAGCGCCGCGGCGTCGTTGTAGGAGCCGGAGTAGACGCTGTTCAACCACGTGCCCAGCCGAAACGAGCCCTCGCGGCCGAACGGCCTGTAACGCATCTCCAGCTCGGCGACGTAGCCGCCGCGCACGAACAGCGCCGTGTCGAGTGTGTTGGCGTTGGATTCGAAGGGCACCAGAAAGTAGCCGGCGCGCACCGACCAGTCTTTCCGGTTCAGCTCGGCGGTGAGGCCCCAGGTCAGCCCCAGCCGATCCGCGGGATAGTCGAAGGCGCCCGACGCCCAGATCGACCAGTTGAGGAAGTCGATGCGCGCGTCGTTGGCGTAGGCGTTGGTGTCGAATATGTCCTTCACCGAGTATTTGCCGAACTGGAGCGTGACGCGATCGACGTCGCGCTCGCCCGAGAGCTGGCCATATTCGCTCGGCACCGTCTCGCGCTCGCCGCCCAGGCCGATTTCCTGGCGCAGGAAAAGGCGCGAGACGTTGAAGCGCGGATAAGGGAAGTTCGATTTCTGCGCCTCGCCATTGGGATAGCCGGCAGCCCCCACGGTGTTGGCGATGCCGAATCCCTGCAGGAGCTCGGGATTGAAATAGAGCTCGCCGCCCTGCCACAGCCGCACGCCGAGGAAGCCCGACACCGTCCAGGTCTCGCGGCTCTGGCCTTCCGGCGGCAGGCTGTTCGGCCCGCTGTAGAGCGCTTGGATCGGCGGATAGCCCTGATAGATGAACGTGGTCTGACCGTGCAGCTCCCACGTGCCGGGACCACGGTCGTCGGACTTGACCTTCTTCTCGTCCTCGACGCCGAACTTGTAGTTCAAGCCGACGCGGAACTGATGCAGGCTGTACCGCGAATCGTAGCGCGCGGGCGCCGAGCCGAACAGAAGTCCGGTCAGGCCGAGATCGGTGTAAAGATACTCGACGCGGGTCGTCCAGCGTGGGTCGAGGCGCCAGTCGAGGCCGCCGCCCACCGTCCAGCCGACGCGGATATTGCTGGGACTTGCATCCTCGTTGCCGGTCGTGAGGTCGGTGCGCGAGTAGCGCGTGCTCGCCCAGGCGATGCCGCCGGTCACGAACGGCGTCCACGATCCCACGTCGTAGCCGGCACGGGCGCGCAGGCTCGCGAGGTATTCGAGCTGCTCATTGGCCGTGCCGGTGCCGGTGGCGCGGTACGACAGCACGTTGGCGAGGTCGCTGTAGTTGGCAAACGACATGTCGAGCTCGAGCCCCAGCATCAGGCGCGAGGCGAAGTGCTGCTCGTAGCCTCCGTGCACGCCGCCGAAGAACGTGCCGTACGGGGTGGTGCCGCCAGCCGACTGAATTCCGATCGGGTCGGCCAACGTCGCCGCGCCGTTGCCGAACAGGTAACCCATATGACCGCCAAAGTAGAAGCCGGAACGGCCCGGCTCCTGCGCCAGGGCCGGCGGGGGCGCGAGCAGCAACGCGACCAGCGCCGCGGCACCCACCTTCCGAACCTGTCCTGCGGTCTCGATCGATCTCAGCGCGTTCATTGTCGTCCCCGCTACATCAGGATCGATGTTCGTCGTTGTCGGTTACAACGCCATGCAAGGATACATATGGCAACGACGCGACGCGCTGCCGGACCCAGCGACCTTACCACATCCGCAGCACCGGAAAAAGCAGTCTGCAGCGCAGGCCCGACGCGGCATAGTCGAGCTCGAGTTCCGCGCCGAGTTGCCGGGCGCTGCTGGCGAGCAGGCGCGAGCCGAAGCTGCGGCGAAGCGGCGGCGATACCGGCGGGCCGCCGTCTTCCTGCCAACGCAGGTCGACCATCGTGGCGGAGCCTGTCGAGGTGGCGGTCCAGCGCACCGCCAGCCGTCCCGCGGCGACCGACAGAGCGCCGTACTTGGCGGCATTGGTGGCGAGCTCGTGCAGCATGAGGCTGAGCGTGACGGTGGTGCTTGCCGGCACCATCACCGCATCGCCGCCGATATCGATCGAGCGGCCCTCGTCGATGAAGGCGGAGAGCGCCGTCGTCACGATGTCCTGCAGCGACGCGCCGCGCCACGAATCCTCCGTCAGCAGGCTGTGCGCACGCGCCAGCGAGCCCAGGCGGTCGGAGAAGGCATCGGCAAATTCATCGGGCTGCGGCCTGGTCTGCAGGGTCTGGAGCGCGAGCGCCTGCACGATCGCCAGCGTGTTCTTCACGCGATGGTTCAGCTCGTCGAACAGCAGGCGCTGGCGCTGCTCGGCCTCCTTGATATCGGTGATGTCGAGGACCACGCCGATGACGCGCTGCGCGGCGCCCGTCTTGTCGCGGATCACCTGGCCGCGATCCATCACCCAGCGCACCTGGCCGTCGCGGCGGCAGATGCGGTATTCGAGCTGATAGCGCTCCTTGGTGTATTGCAGGATCCGCTGCTTCTGGAGCCGGGTGGCGGCGCGGTCATCGGGATGGACGAAGTCGAGGCCGGCCTCGAACGTCGCCGTGGTGTCGCCGGCATCGGCGCCCAGGATCTCGAGGAACTGTGGCGAGCGCCGCGTGCGGTCGTGGACGACGTCGTACTCGTGCGCACCGAACTGAGCCGCTTCCGCCGCGGCGCGCAGCTGCTCCTCGCTGTCGCGCAACGCCGCCGAGCCTTCGTCGATGTCGCGCCGGGCGCGCCGCAGCGCGTCGTTGACGGCATTGATCTCGCGGATCGACGAATCGCGGATGGCGAACGGCTCGCCGCGACCCAGCGCACCTGCAGCCGCCGTGGCGGCGGCCAGCGGCCGCGTCAGCATGCGGCCGAACAGGAAGGCAAGGCAGACGACCAGCGCACCGACCAGAAGGAGGGTGGCCCCCCAGAACAGAAGGGAATCGCGCAATTGCCGGTCGACGAGGGCCGCCGGGAAGGAGACATCGATCGACCAATTGCCCCAGTGGCCGTGACCGACCGCTATCAACGCCTCCTCGCCCTCGATGTTCGTGGTCCGCGCCACTTTTCCCGGCGGCAACGCCATGAGATGCCGCGGTGCGGCGGTACCCAGAAGGCGCTCCTGGTCGCCCGTGCGCGCCATGGTGACACCGTTGCCGTCCCAGATGGCCGCCGCCCAGCCCGGCGGCAGGTTCTGGCTTTCCAGCAGAGCGTGCAGGTCCTCGGGCAATAGGCCGAGGCTCATGACATAGCGCACTTCGTTGTCGCGCAGCACCGGGATGGAGACGCTGTAGACGAAACGCATCGCCACCAGGCTGGTGAAGAGATCGGAAACCACCGGCTGGCGGGTCTGCAGTACTTTCTGCAACGTCGCGGGGCTGCCCGTCACCTTCGGCGCTTCGCCGTAAGGCACGAGGGTGTTGAGGATCTGCCGGCCATCGCGGTCGACCAGCACGATGTAGGCACGGCCGCGCAGGCTGTCCTTGGCCTGTCGGTAGAAGCCCGGCCAATCCTCCGCCGACAGCGAGGGCGAGGTCGACAGGGTCTCCAGGAGCGCGATGCGGCGGTCCACGTCGCGGTCGACGTCGGCAATCAGCGCCTCCAGCACCTGGAGGATGCGTTGACGGATCTGCTCGCGCTCCAGCGTCACCGAGCGATAGAGCAAGGTGGCGACGAGCAGCAGCAGCGGCAAGGCGATGACAAGGGCGAAGGCGATGAGATGGAGGGCCGCCGTGTGGCCTTTCCTTCCCGTCCCAGCGCCCCTCACGTCCATCACCGGGTAAGAACGGCGTCCAGCGCGGCCTTCACGTCGGCTTTCCGGTAAGGCTTGGCCAGGAGAACGCGCTCCCGATGCGCTGCGGGGAGCGAGCCGCGTCCATAGCCCGACGCGAAGAGGAACGGCGTGCCACGCCCGGCCAGGACATCGGCCACCGGGTCGATCCGGTGTCCGGCGACATTGACGTCGAGAACGGCGACGTCGAAGCTCGAGGAAGCGACCTTGCTCAGCGCCTCGTCGATGCGCAACGCGCTCTCCACCACCAGGCATCCAAGGCCTGCCAGCATGTCCTGGAGGGTGTCCAGGATCAGCGCCTCATCTTCGACAATGAACACACGCGCGCCGGCCAAGGGCAAATCGGTCTCCATCAACAGGCGAATGGTCCATGCGGTCCGCTCGCCGTCAACTCATTTGCTGTCGAAATGCCAGGTGCCGTTCCAGCCGGCCGGCGGCCCGTCGCGCAGGAAAGTCTTGCAGCGTTCGACGAACACACGGCACGGCCCGTCGTCGGGTTCGAGCGCGGCGGCCGCCTGGAAGGCCGCGAGCGCCGCCTCGAAACGGCCGGCGACGTAGGCCTCCCGGCCGGCGCGCCACCGGGCAAGAAAGTCGGCATGCCGGCCGGCGGCGTCGGCCTCGCCCATCGGCTCGTGGATCTCGTGCTCCTCCGTCGTGCCGGCCGCCACGACGCGATCGATGTGACGCCACACGAAGTGACCGGCGGTGGCGGCGGCGACCTCGCCGCTGGCCAGGATCTCGGTGTGGTACATCTTGTTCAGGCCTTCCAGCCGCGACGCCTGGTTCGCCACGGCGCCGACCAGCGTGTAGTTGATGTGCTCGCGCGCGCCGACATTGCCGACCAGCGCCGGCCCGGTATGCAGGCCAAAGCGCGTGCGAAAGCCAGGCCGGCCGAGCTGGCGCCATTTCTCCGACAACTGCCGGCCGGCCTCGGCGGCCTGCAGGGCCGCGCGGCAGGCATTGACGACGTGGTCGGGATCGGGCTCCGGCGCATTCCAGAAGGCCATGATGCTGTCGCCGATGTACTTGTCTATGGTGCCGTGGTTGGCGAGGATCGCCGATCCCAGCGCATCGAAATAGCGCGACAGCCGGCTGGTCAGCAGCTCGGGCTCCATGGTCTCGGCGATGCGCGAAAATCCTTCGATGTCGGTGAACATCACCGTGATCTCGCGCCGCATGCCGCCGACGCCCGCGGTCTCGGGCGAGCGCATGATCTGGTGCACGAGGTGCTTCGACACGTAGCGGCCGAACACTTCCAGCCCTTCGCGCATGCGCTCCACCGAATCGGACAGGCGCACGATCTCGGTGATGCGGCTGTCGACGCGCGTGCGGTCGGAGAAGTCGAGATCGCGGATTCGTTCGGTCTTGGCGGCGATGCGCGAGATCGACCGCGACAGCACGAACGAGGCGAGCAGCACGCCGAAGATGGCCAGCGCCACGGCAATCGCCGCGGTAATCGCCGCCCGTTCCAGCAGGATCCGCGAATCGACCGCGAGCTCGCTGATCGGCACGGCGGCGGCAACCATGTAACGGCGGCCGAGCGCCGGCGGCACCTGGTGCACCAGCAGCCGATAGTCGCGTCCGTCCAGGACGACATCGCGCTCCGTGCGCTCGTCGCCGCCGACCGCTCGCTCGATGGCGTCGCGCATCGCCGCGCGCACCTTGTCCTCACCGGGCAGGCACGTCTCGCCCTCGATCCGGCAGCTCTCCGATTCCATGAAGACGGTGCCGGTGTCGCTCGCCACCATGATGATCGTGTTGGGCGTGAAGCGATAATCGCCGATCAGGCGCGACAGCGTGTTCAGGGTGAAGTCGAAACCGATCACGCCACCGTGTCTCAGCGGCATTCCGGCGGACACGCCGACGACCCTTGTCTGGGCGAAGCTGTAGGGCTCGGTCAGCGCCGGGCCATTGGCGCGCATCGCCTCGATGTACCAGGGCCGGGTGCGCGGATCGAAGTCCAGCAGGCGCGTCTGGACGGGCGAACGGCTGCCATCGGCCAGCTGGAACCACCAGGTCTCACGGCGCGGGCCCTCGCCGGCCACCAGCGAGCGCATCAGGAGCGAGGGCGCATCGGGCGCATCGAACTCCAGGCGCTGGCTGATCGACAACGTGTCGGTCCGGCCGACATAGAGGAAGCGCCCGTCCTCATAACCGACGTACATCGCCGCCATCGCCGGATAGCGCTCGATGATCACGGCGAACTGGCGAAGCCGCTCCTCGTCGGCAACGGGGCTGCCGGGCGCGAAGGCCTGCGTCTCGGCAAGCGTGCTGCCGACCGCCACGACGACGCGCAGGCCCGACGTCAGGAAGCCTTCGACGGCGCTGTCGAGCGCAGCCATGCGATGGCGGATGCTGCGGTCCTCGAGCTGGTCGACGGAACGCCAGCCCAGCCACAGCAGCGCCGTGGCCAGCGGCAGCACGATCAGCACCATCAGCGTCAGAAGCGTGACGTGAAAGGGAATGGAGCGCCGCGATCCGTTCATTTCACTGCGCGTTGACGAACAACCGGCGGCCTACTCCTTCTTGGCCGCCCATTTGCAGCCGAGGTTCTTCTCGGTAACGGTGAGTGTCCTGGGTGTCGCCGAGAGATCGGCCACGACATGCAGATTGAGGCGGCCGAGCTGATAGTCCGTCTCGTAGACGTTGGGCCTGGCCGCCTTCAGCTTGGTGTTGATGCCGTCCGGAGAGGTGATCTCGGCCTGGCCGTCCTTCAGGGTGAAGGTGTGCTCGCGGGTGAACTGTGGATCGGCCGCGATGCAGCCCTGGATATTGCCGGGCAGGGCGGCCAGCCAGAAGTTGACCGATTGCGCCGACGCGGCCGACGCCAGCAACGCTGCGACGACGAAACAGGCCAGGCGACTGGCGAAGTTCATGGCTGGTTCCTCCCGATGAGAGGCCATCCTAAAGCATGATGGCTCCAGGTGGAATCACCCATCATGCCCGGTGAAACAAGCACCGCTCGAGCGCGCGAAAGAGATCAAGTGGAACCGCGTACGCGGTTCCACTTCGATCTCATTCCGCTGAGGACCCATCATCGGGACGCGGCGTCAGTCCCTGCGGCCGAGCAACCCGTAGGCCAAACCGGCGATCGCGCCGCCGACCAGGGGCGCTACCCAGAACAGCCAGAGCTGCGCCAGCGCCGCGCTGCCCACGAACAGCGCCGGCGCCGTGCTGCGCGCCGGGTTCACCGACGTATTGGTGACGGGAATGGTGACCAGATGGATCAACGTGAGGGTCAGTCCGATGGCGAGCGGCGCGGCCGGGGCGAAGGCTGAGGCACGGTCGTCGGTCACCCCCATGATCACCGTGACGAAAGCGAAGGTCATCACGATTTCGATCACGGCAGCGGCGAGCAGGCCGTAGCCGCCCGGCGAGCGCTCCCCGAAGCCGTTGGTGGCAAAGCTGCCGATCTCGGCCCCCGCCCGGCCGGTCGCGACGACATAGAGGATGGCCGCCCCGGCGATGCCGCCCAGCACCTGGGCGATCACGTACTGCACGACCTCGCTCCACGGGAAGCGGCCGCCGACGGCGAGGCCGACGGTGATCGCGGGATTGAAATGCGCGCCAGACACGGGCGCCACGGCATAGGCCATGGTCACCACCGTGAGACCGAAGGCGAGCGCGACACCGGCAAAGCCGATGCCGAGCTGGGGAAAGGCGGCGGCCAGCACGGCGCTGCCGCAGCCACCGAGGACGAGCCAGGCCGTGCCGAGGAACTCAGCGTAGAGCCGATTGATCATGGGCATGATGGTCATCTCCACGATTGCTAATGTCCGGCGCAATTCTAGCGGATGTGGAGACATTGCGGCTGTCCGTTTTCCGCACTCCTTGGACTTTTTCCGGCTCCAAGGGGAAGCGGAACATGAGGGTGGATATCTGCCGCATTGCACAAACGAAGCGTCACAAGACCGAAACGGAAACTTCATCGACCCGGAATAGCTTGCCGACTTCATCAGGGAGTTCGCACCATGGTCCTGCGCCGTCGTCGTCTGATCGCCACCACGGGCCTCGCGGCCGCCAGCCTCGGCCTGCCGCGCATCGCCATCGGCCAGGCCGACCAGCGGCCCAGCATCACCATCGCCGTGCAGCAGATCGCCAACTCGGCCTCACTGGAGCCGCTGCGCGAGCAGTCCAACGTCGGCCAGCGCGCCTTCTCCTTCCTGTTCGAGCCGCTGATCATGCAGAACCTGCTGGGCAAGCTCGAATCGGTGCCCGGCGTCGCCGAGAGCTGGAAGCGGATCGACGAGCGCACCGTCGAGTTCGCCCTGCGCAAGGGCGTGAAGTTCCACAACGGCGACGAGCTGACGGCCGACGACGTGGTCTTCACCTTCAGCCGCGAGCGCATGTTCGGCCCGGACTACGACATCACCTCGAACAAGACGCTGTTGAACTCGGTGCTGACCCGACGCTGCGTTGACTTCCGAGGTCACTCGATGCCGAGATAGATCCTCTGGACGTCGGGATTGTGCGCCATCTCCTGCGCCGGGCCCTGCAGCACCGTGCGTCCGACCTGCAGCACATAGGCGTGGTCGGCGGCCTCCAACGCCAGATCGACCGACTGCTCGGCCAGCAGGATCGTCTGGCCGGCTTTGTGCAGCATGGCGAAGGCGTCGTACATGGAATCGACGATGGCGGGCGCCAGGCCCAGGCTCGGCTCGTCGAGCAGCAGCAACTTGGGCTCGCTCATCAGCGCCCGGCCGACGGCCAGCATCTGGCGCTCGCCGCCCGACATGGTGCCGGCCCGCTGGCTGCGTCGCTCGGCAAGCCGCGGGAACACCGCGTAGACCCTATCGAGGAGCCGGGGGATGCGCTTGCGATCGCCGAGCGGCGTGGCGCCGAGCAACAGGTTGTTCTCGACGCTCTGCTGGGTGAACAGCCGCCAGCCTTCGGGCGACAGCGCCAGGCCCTTGCGGACGATGGCGTAGGCCGGCTGACCGGCGATGTTCTCGCCCTCGAAGGCGACGGTGCCGGCCGACACCGGGACGATGCCGGCGATGGCGTTCAAGGTCGTCGTCTTGCCGGCGCCGTTGGAGCCCAGCAGCGCCACGACCGAGCCTGCCGGGACCTCGAGCGAGACATCGGCCACGCCGATGAGGTCGCCGTAGCGCACCTCGAGATGCTCGATCCTGAGGAGTGCACTCATGCGTGCCGTACCTTGCGGCGGCCGAGATAGGCCTCGATCACCCGGGGATCGCTGGTGACCTCGCGCGGCGTCCCACGCGAGATCTCGCGCCCCTGGTGGAACACCACGACGCGGCGGGCGAGAGAGACGATCACCTCCATGATGTGCTCGACGATCACGATGGTGATGCCGCCACCATGGATGCGCCGCACCAGCTCGATCGCGTCGCGCACCTCGGTCGGCGTCAGCCCGGCCATCGCCTCGTCGAGCAGCAGCGCCTTGGGCTCGGAGGCCAGTGCGCGGGCGATCTCCAGCCGCTTGCGCCCCGGCGTGCCGAGACTCCTGGCCGGTGCATCGATGACGTGACCAAGCCCGACGCGCTGCAGCACCTCGCGCGCTCGCGCACGGGCGTCGCGGGCGTTGGGATGGCGCAGCAGGGCGCCGATGGTGGCGTTGTCGAGCACCGACATCGATTCGAAGGTGAGCGGCACCTGGAAGGTGCGTGCCAGTCCGAGCCTGGCGCGCGCCTCGGGGGCCAGGCGCGTGACATCGGCGCCGGCGAAGGACACCGAGCCCGACGTCAGCGGCAGGTCGCCGGTGAGGCAGTTGAAGAAAGTCGACTTGCCGGCGCCGTTGGGACCGATCAGGCCGAGGATGTCGCCCTCCTCGACCGACACCGACGCATCGTCGACCGCCTTGAAGGCGCCGAACGCCTTGGTGACGTTGCGGGCCGCAATCAGCATGGCCGCGCGCCGGCGCGCGCTTCGCCGCCACCACGGGGCGAGCCGGCCGCCGCTCGAACAGCGACAGGAGCCCGCTCGGCAGGAAACGGGCGATGATGACGATGATGGCGCCGTAGACGACGAAGGTCAGCCCCGCGCCGCGGCCGCCGAGATAGCTGTTCGACAGCTCCTCCAGCGGCACCAGGATC
>JAEZIF010000468.1 GCA_023416135.1 Pseudomonadota bacterium | reverse complement strand
GGACGGTGAGCAGCTTCACCCACATGCCGATCATCGGCAGGTTGATGACGACCAGCATCAGATTGCCGATCCACATCGAGGCGATCATGCCCCAGAAGAGGTCGGGCTTCTTGGTCATGACCTCGGGCCCGGGCTGGATGCCCTGGATGATCATGGCGCCGACCATCAAGGCCATCACCGCGTTGGACGGGATGCCGAGCGTCAGCATCGGAATGAACGAGGTCTGCGCCGCGGCGTTGTTCGCGGCCTCGGGGGCGGCGACACCTTCGACGGCGCCCTTGCCGAACTGGCCGGGGTTCTTGGAAATCTTCTTCTCGAGCGTATAGGAGGAGAAGGCGCCCAGCGTCGGGCCGCCACCGGGCAGCACGCCCAGCATCGAGCCCAAGGTCGTGCCGCGCACCACGGCCGGCCAGGCGCGCCGGATTTCCTCGCGCGTCGGCCATAGCGAGCCGACCTTGATGGCGCCGCCGCGCGACAAGTGTCGTTCGAGATTGACCACGATCTCGGCGATGCCGAACAGGCCCATGGCGATGGGCGCGAAGTCGATGCCGTCGCTGAGCTCGGGGATATCGAAGGTGAAGCGCTGGGCGCCGGTGTTGACGTCGGTGCCGACCAGCCCGAACAGCAGGCCGAGGAACACCATGGCGATCGCCTTGATGACCGAGCCGCTGGCCAGCACGACGGCGGCGACCAGGCCGAGCGCCATCAGCGAACAGTAGTCGGCCGGGCCGAATTTCTGCGCCATGCGCGTCAGCGGCTCGGCGAAGATCACGATGATGATGGTGCCGACGGTGCCTGCGAAGAACGAGCCGACGGCCGAGATCGACAGGGCCGCGCCGGCTCGTCCGTTGCGCGCCATCTGGTAGCCGTCGAGACAGGTCACTACCGACGAAGCTTCACCCGGCAGATTGACCAGGATCGAGGTCGTCGAGCCGCCGTACTGCGCGCCGTAGTAGATGCCGGCCAGCATGATCAGCGAAGCGGTCGGCGGCAGGTGGAAGGTGATCGGCAGCAGCATGGCGATGGTCGCCACGGGGCCGATGCCGGGCAGAACGCCGATCAGCGTGCCGACCATGCAGCCCAACAGGGCATAGAGCAGATTCTGAAGTGTGACCGCGACGCTCAGGCCGAGCATCAGATTGTGCAGCAGGTCCATGAATTTCCCACCCGTGCGCGCGCCGACGGCCCCTCACACCGAGTGAAGTGAAAACGTCGACGGCCTCCCAGAGGGAAGACCCTAGTCCGCGTGCCTTACGGCAACCTGACACCAGCCGCCGCGAAGCCTCGCCACGCGGCTTCAACGGGCATTTTGAGGTGACCTGCCGATCAGGCTAGAACCTGATGACCGGGGGAAATGCACGAGAGATGAAATGAGCGACACCTTCGAAGTCCGTGATCCGAGATTCGAATCGGTCGTCGGCAAGCTGGTGGCGATCGAGAAGCTGGCAGGAGGCTTCCTGTTCACCGAAGGGCCGCTGTGGCATGGCCGCGACCGCTATCTGCTGTTCAGTGACATGCCGGGCGATCACATGCGCAAGTGGACGGCAGGCGAGGGCATTGCCACTTTCCGCAAGCCTTGCGCACAGTCGAACGGCCTCGCCTGGGATCGCAAGGGCCGGCTGGTCGTCTGCCAGCACGCCACCAGCACGCTCAGCCGCACCGAAGCCGACGGCACGAGGGTCGTTCTCGCCAGTCACCACAAGGACAAGGAGCTCAACAGCCCCAACGATGTCGTCGTGACGTCGAACGGCGCGATCTACTTCAGCGATCCCACCTACGGCCGCCTGGAGTACTACGGCAATCCGCGGCCGCTGCATCTCGACTTCCGCGGCGTCTGGCGAGTCGGCGCCGATGCGCGCACGCCGGTGCTGCTGGCCGACGATTTCGGTCAACCCAACGGGCTCTGCTTCTCGCTCGACGAACTCCACCTGTTCGTCAACGACACCGAGCGCAAGCACATCCGTCGCTTCGAGGTCACCGCCGACGGCGGGCTCGCCAACGGCCGCGTCTGGGCGGAGACCACGGGCACCGGCAAAGGTGCGCCCGACGGCATGAAGATCGACAGCGCAGGCAACATCTATTGCTGCGGTCCCGGCGGCATCCATGTCTTCGCGCCGGACGCCACCTGCCTCGGCGTCATCCGGACGCCCGAGACGGCCGCCAATTTCTGCTTCGGCGATGACGACCTGCGCAGCCTCTATGTGACGGCCTCGACGTCGCTCTATCGCGTGCGTGTCGCCACGCCCGGCACGGCGCAATGGCAGTGCTGAGAACGAACGCCGGAAACTCAGTGATCGCGCTCAGGACCGCCGAGTTCCAACCGGCGTGAAATGCCGATCGCCTGCAGGAACGCCTCGTCGTGGCTCACGACGAGCAGCGCGCCATCGTAGGCCCGCAACCCGCCTTCGACCGCCGCGATCGAGTCGAGATCGAGATTGTTGGTCGGCTCGTCGAGGATCAGCAATGCGGGCGGGCTCGCCCCGAGCACGCAGGCCAGTCCCGCGCGCAGCAATTGCCCGCCGCTCAGGCTGGAGACGATCTGAAGAGCCGAGTCGGCGCGGAACATGAAGCGGGCGAGGCTGGCGCGACAGGCATTCTCGTCGGCCGCAGGATTGAGACGGCGAAAATTGTCGCGGATCGAGGCCCGCGGATCGAGCAGGCTCACCTGCTGGTCGAGCACGGCATGGTCGACGGCGAGCCCTACCGTTCCCGTCCACGGCGCAAGCTTGCCCGTGACCAGCGCCAGCAAGGTCGTCTTGCCCGAGCCGTTCGCGCCGGTTACGGCAAGGCGCTCCGGTCCGGTGATGGCAAGGCTGAGATCGCGGATCACTGGCCGGTCGGATGCGTATCCGGCGCTGACCTGATCCAGTCGAACCACCGTCTTGCCGGCCGGCAGGCCGGTCGGCGGCAGGATCACCGACAAGGGTTTCAGGACCTCGATACGCCGGCGGGCGGAGGCAACGTCGTCAGCCGCTTCGGCGCGCTGGCGTTCGCCGAGACGCGCCTGTTCGCCGCCGCTGTTCTCGCTACGACCCTTGAGCGTGTTGAGCTGGATGCGAGGAATATCGCCCTTGCGTCGCTTGGCCTGCCCCGTGCGGTCCCTGCGCGCCTTGCGTTCGGCCCGCTCCTGGGCGCGCTCGGCGACCTTGGCCAGCCGCTTCTCGGCATCGGCCAGGTCGTGATGCGCCGCCGCCAGCTCGAGCGCCTTGCGTTCGCGGTAGTGGCTGAAATTGCCGCCATAGCGCGTGGCGCCGAGACCGGTGAGCTCGACGATGGCGTCCATGGTTTCGAGCAGTTCGCGGTCGTGGCTGACGATGACGGCACCGCGTCGCCAGGACGCCAGAAGATCGATGACGGCGCGGCGGCCCTCACGGTCTAGATTGTTCGTGGGCTCGTCGAGCAGGATGAAGTCGGGCTCGGCAAAGACCAGCGCGGCGAGGCCAGCGCGCGTGCGCTGCCCACCCGACAGCGTCGACAGCCGCGTCCCGGACGCGGCCTCCAGTCCGAGGCGGCCGAGGGCTGCTGCCATGCGTTGCCCGAGCGTCCAGTCGGCATGAGCAAGTTCTTCGGCATTGGCATCGCCGCTTTCGGCGCGGCGCAGCAGGTCGAGATTCGCGGTGGTTCCGAACAGATCGCTGACCGTTTCGTCCGGATCGATCTGCACGACCTGGCGCAGCACGCCGAGCGTGCCGCTGACGGCGATGCTGCCTCCATTGGGCAACAGCTCGCCGGCGATGAGCCCGAGCAGCGTGCTCTTGCCTACGCCATTGCGGCCCACCAGGGCGGTGAGCTCTTCGCCGAAACTCAGATCGAGATTGGAGAGGACAGGCCGGCCGTCAGGCGTCGACCAGCCGAGGCGAGAAACGGTGATTGAAGCAGGCATGAAGACGGATTTCCCCGAGAGCAATGTGTTGGTTTGCTTTCAGGCGGAAATCCATCGCTGCACATCCTGTTGAATTCGACGTGGCCGTGAACGTAGGCTTGGCACCGCCGACGTTCAAGGCAAGGAAAGGGAGAAAACGCCGATGGCTCAGCCCCTGCGCCTGGGTGTCGCCTACGACTTCCGAAATCCGCCGCAATCGGGCCTCAGCCACCAGGCGCTCTATGCGGCGATCATGGATCAGGTTGCGTGGCTCGACGGGCTCGGACTCGATCTCGTCTGGTTCACCGAGCATCACTTCGTCGACGACGGCTACCTGCCGTCGTGGATTCCGGTCGCCGCCGCCATGGCCGCGCGCACCAGGCGGGTGCGCTTCTCCTGCGATGTCTGCCTCCTGCCTTTCAACCATCCGATCAGGCTCGCCGAGGATCTCGCGGTGCTCGACAATATCAGCGGTGGGCGCGTCGAGATCGGCGCCGGCATGGGCTATGCACCGCACGAGTTCAAGGGCTTCGGCCTGCCGGTGTCGCGCCGCGTGTCGCTGACCGACGAGGGGCTCGACGTGCTGAAGCTCGCCTTCACCGGCGAGACGTTCAGCTACGCCGGCAAGCGTTACGAATTCTCCGACGTGAAGATCACGCCCGGCTACGTGCAGCCCGGCGGGCCGCCGCTCTGGGTGGCGGCGATGTCGGAAGCGGGCGCGCTGCGCGCTGCGCGGGTCGGCGCCAACCTGCTGCCGCAGGGGCCGCGCCGCCAGTCGCTCGATCCCTGGTTGGCGAAGCTCAAGGCGGACGGCCGCGATCCCTCCGGCCATCGCGTCGGCATCATCAAGTCGTGCCTCGTGACCGACGATCGCGAACGCGACTGGGGCAAGGTGCGGGTGGCCGAGCGGCGGCGCATGGACATCTACCATCGCTTCCGCGAGGAAGCCGGTGGCCACGGCGGCGTCCAGGGCATCGGCGAGGCCGATCGCATCCCGCAGACCTGGGTGGTGGGCGATGTCGATCATTGCGTGAACGAGCTCGCCGCCTTCATCCGCGAGTACGGCTTCACCGACATCGTGACCTGGGCGGTGCCGCCGGGCCTCACACCCGACGACACCAATGCCAGCCTCGAACGTTTCGCGCGCGATGTCGCTCCGCGCCTCAGGGCGATGTTCGGCGGCGCGTGATCTACGCCGGTTGGGTTGCCGCTCGCTGCTCCGAGGGGAAGGGCGGGAACAGTAGCGCGATCAGCATGGCGCCCAGCCCCATGCCGGCCGAAGCGATATAGAGCCAGGCGTAGCTGCCGGTGGTGTCGTAGATCCAGCCGCCGACGACGGGTCCGAGCGCCATGCCGAGGCTCGAGAAGATCGTCGAGGCGCCCAGCACCGTGCCCATGATACGCATCGGGAAGTACTCGCGCGCGATCACCGCGTAGAGCGGCATGATGCCGCCGTAGATCAGGCCGAACGCCACCGCCACGGCATAGAACTCGCCGAGCTGGCGCACGAAGAAGTAGGCGCCGGCGCCCAGCGCCTGGGCGAACAGGCCGATCACCAGCACGCGCTTGGCGCCGAAGCGGTCGCCGGCCAGGCCGAACACGATGCGTCCGCCCAACCCGGCCAGGCCCTCGACGCTGTAGATCGTGACCGCCGCCATGACGGGCAGGCCGCAGGCGATGGCGTAGCTCACCGTATGGAAGATCGGCCCGGAATGCGTGGCGCAGCAGCAGAGGTAGGTGAGCGACAGCACCCAGAACTGCGGCGAGCGCAGCGCCTGGCCCGCGGTCATGCCGGGATCGGCGGCGCCCATCGTCATGCCCGGTGCAGCGGCCACGCGCTCGCGTGCGTCGATCACCTCGGGCGCGCGGCGCACCAGGAAGGCGGTTGGCACGAGGAAGACCCAGGCCATGCCGGCGATGACGAGCTGGGCGGTGCGCCAGTCGTAGTTGGTGATCAGCCAACTCGCGAAGGGCGAGACCGTCATCGGCGCCATGCCCATGCCGGCCGATGCCAGCGACACGGCGAGGCTGCGATGCTTCTCGAACCAGCCGGTCACCGTCGTCATCGTCGGTATGAACACTGCACCGGTAGCGCCGCCGACGAGCAGGCCGTAGATCAGCTGGAATTCGAGCAGGCTGCCGGCGCGGCTGGCGAGGGCGAGGCCCAGTCCCAGCAGGACTCCACCGCTCAGCACGACCGGCAGCGGTCCAAAGCGGTCGGTCAGAGCGCCCCAGCCGAAGGAAGCGACGCCCATCACAAGGAAGACGATCGTCATGGCGCTCGACACGCCGGTGCGCGACCACCCGGTCGCATCCGCCATCGGCTGCAGGAAGACGGCCAGCGAGAACACGGCGCCGATCGCCACGCACCCCAGCACGCCACCGGCGGCGACCACGACCCAACCGTAAAAGAGTTTCATTCGTTTCTCCTCGAACGGGCCTCGGGGAACACTTAACTGAAAGGTAAAGTGATCTCAACCCTTCCGTCCACCCCCGAGGACGAACGGCGATGGCGAAAAGATACGACCGGGCCGGATTTGATTTCGGACATGTGAAAAGGGGGAGGTGACGCGGCTTGCCGAAAGCGCCATCGTGGGGGGCGAGACGGGCCAGGAAGGTCATGACCAACCTCGAATCGCCGAAAAGGGGCCAGCTCGCGAGGTCTATGATCCGCGCCGGCAACATCAGGCAATTCCCGCAAGACCAGGAAATCCGCGCGCGCCTGGCTGGAGATCGACAAATGACAGGCAGGCTGATCAAGTTCGCTCTTTTGCTCGGCCTTGCGGCGTGCGGCGGCGGCGCGCCGGACACGACCTGGAAGAAGGCGGGTGCGACCGACGCCACGATCGCCAGCGATACCGCGCTATGTCGCGCATCGGCGCAGCAGCAGGCTTCCCGGCTCTATCCTCACAGCTCCGGCAATCCGGCGATGAGCGGTGCGGGCATGATCGCCGCCCAGCAGCAGGCGAACACCGATCGCACAAGCGCCGAGCTGGAAATGTTCAACGATTGCATGCAGGGCAAGGGATACACACGTTAGGGCGCGCACGGTGTGCTTCGAGGAGGACCATTATGCCATCGACCATGAAGGCCGCTGTCGTTCGTGAGTTCCGCAAGCCGCTGGTGATCGAGGAGGTGCCGGTGCCACAGCCCGGTCCCGGCCAGGTCGTGGTCAAGATTGCGGCGACCGGCGTCTGCCACACCGATCTCCATGCCGCCGAAGGCGACTGGCCGGTCAAGCCCAAGCCGCCCTTCATTCCCGGCCATGAGGGCGTCGGCCACGTCTCGGCCGTCGGTGCCGGCGTACGCCACGTCAAGGAAGGCGACCGCGTCGGCGTGCCTTGGCTCTATACGGCGTGCGGGCATTGCAAGCATTGCCTGGGCGGCTGGGAGACGCTTTGCACCGAGCAGCAGAACACCGGCTATTCGGTCAATGGCAGCTTCGCCGAGTATGTGCTCGCCGACCCCAACTATGTCGGGCACCTGCCGGCCAAGTCGGGCTTCGCCGAGATCTCGCCGATCCTTTGCGCCGGCGTCACCGTCTACAAGGGGCTGAAAGTCACCGACACCAAGCCCGACGACTGGGTGGTGATCTCGGGCATCGGCGGCCTTGGCCACATGGCCGTTCAGTACGCCAAAGCAATGGGCCTGAACGTGATCGCCGTCGACGTCGACGAGCCCAAGCTCGAACTCGCCAAGCGCCTTGGTGCCGCCCTGGCGGTCAACGCCCGCACCCAGGATCCCGTCGCCTTCGTGAAGAAGGAGGTCGGCGGCGCCCAGGGCGTGCTGGTCACCGCCGTCTCGCCGAGGGCTTTCGAGCAGGCATTGGGCATGGTCGGCCGCGGCGGCACAGTTTCTCTCACCGGGCTGCCGCCCGGCGATTTTCCGCTGTCCATCTTCGATACCGTGCTGAACGGCATCACGGTTCGCGGGTCGATCGTGGGCACGCGGCTCGACCTGCAGGAAGCGCTGGCCTTTGCCGGCGAGGGCAAGGTCAAGGCAACGGTCGAGACGGCCAAGCTCGAGAGCATCAACGACGTCTTCGATCGGATGCGCCAGGGCGACATCCAGGGCCGCATCGTGCTCGACTTCCAGGCGTAGCCGAACGCCGGCGCCCGAACGTGCCGGCCAAGGCCGACGTTCAGGCCTCGCCGTAGTGAACGCGCCGGTAGGCGCGCGACGGGATGAGGTCGTCGGTGTGGATGTCCCACACCGAGCCGATATTGGCTGCCTGGTGCTCGCGGAACAGCGGGGCGAAGCGGCCCATCTCCGTGACCGCCGCGCCGCGCAGGCCGAAGCCCGTCGCCACGCCGGCCAGGTCGCCGCGCCCGTGTATCGCTTGGCTGGGATCGATCCCGTTGGCGCGGAACTTGTGGAACTCGGCGCCGTATCCGCCGTCGTTCATCACCGAGATCAGCATGCGGATGCCCTGGCGGCGGATCGTCTCCAGCTCCTGGATGTGCATCAGCAGGGTGCCGTCGCCCTCGATCAGCATGACCTTGCCGTCGCCACGCGCCGCGGCGATGCCGATTGCCGCCGGCAGGCCCGAGCCGATGGCGCCGAACTCATTGACCACGTGATACCTGTCGGCGGGCCGGCCCTTCATGTGGGTCATGGCGATGCTGAAATAGTGGCCGCCGCCCACCACGATGTCCCAGTCCTTGGGGATCGCCTGGTCGAGCTCGAGGATCGCCTTGCGTGGATCGACCGTGTTGGGCTGGACCTGGAATTCCTTGGAGTCCGGCGAGTCGCCCGAGATCTGCTTCGCCATGTCGCCGTTGCGGAAGCCGGTGCGCGACACGCCGCACGCCTTCAGGCTCGCCACGATGGCTTCGGCCGCGGCCCTGGCATCGGCACGCACGTGCAGGTCGGCGGTGCTCAGGCCCTGCCACAGGCCGCGTGGATTGACGTCGATCTGCACCGTGCGGGCCCCGGGATAGAGATAACCGCCTTCGGTCGTGTAGTGGCCGAGCCCCGCGCCGACGCCGATCACCAGGTCGGCCTCGGCGAAGCGCTCGAGCGCGAAGTCGCTGGCGAAGGAACCGGCGATGTCGAGAGCGTAGGGGTTGCCGTCGAACAGCCCCTTGCCCAGGAGCGACGTCGCCAGTAGCGCGCCCGACTGCTCGGCCAGCGCTTCCAGCGCCTGGCGTGCGCCCGACCGGATGACGCCACGGCCGGCCAGGACGACGGGCTTCTCGGCCTCGGCGATCATGTCGACGACACGGTCGACCATGGCGGGATCGGGCAGCGGCCGCTGCGCCATCGGCACCAGCTCGGAGGACGGGGTGTAGTCGGTGAGGTGCGGCCAGGCCTGCGTCTGCAGGTCCATCGGCACCGACAGCACCACCGGCTTGCGCGCGGCCTGGGCGATCTGGAAGACCTCGCGCACGTTGTCGAGCACCCGGTCGACGTGCTTCACGCCGACATAGGCCGCGCCGCAGGCGAGTGCCAATGGCGCCATGTCGATCTGCTGGATGTACCAGGAGGCGGCGACCGGCGAATCGCCTGCGAACACCACCAGCGGCGTGTTGGAGCGCGCCGAGATGGTGAGCGCCGTCATGATCTGTGTGAAGCCCGGCTCGCAGGTCGTGGAAGCGACGCCGACCTTGCCGGTGGCGCAGGCATAGCCGTCGGCCATGGCGACGGCGCAGTGCTCGTGACGTGCATGCACCACCTTCATCCCGGGCAGCTTCGACATCGCCACCGACCAGTACGTGTTGGCGTCGCCCATCAGCGTGAACAGCGTGTCCACGCCCTCGGCGGCGAAGGCCCGTGCCAGCATGTCGGTGACCTGCAGCTTGCTCATTTCGGTGTCTCCTTTTTTTCGAAGAGTGCGCAGCCACGACAGGAATGCGCGCCACATGAGGTTGCCGGCCCGCAACTCGGCGGCAGGCGGCGGCGGTGGGGGGGGACCGGCGGCGATGGCGTTGCCGCCGCCGACGTTGCGGCTGCGGCAGGAGCGGGCGCAGCGGAGCGACGCTCGGCCACCAGCCTGGCGAGGTTGGTCGAGAACTCCGCCAGCAGGGCGCGCGCGACATGCACGCCGCCGGCATTGGCGAAGGTTTCGAGTGGTCCCGAAACGGTGAACTCGCCGTCGATGGCGAGCTCGGTCGTCTCCTTGCCAGTGACCTTGCGTTGCCCGAGGCCAGTGCGCGCGAGGCACCGCGGCCGTCGATGCCGCGTCCTTCGATCGTGCAGCTGCGCGCCGTGTGATCGAAATCAAGAGTGGCCTTGCCGCGGAACACCGCGACCGTCGGCCCGAACTTCACCCGCACCGAGCCGCGCCACGACCCGTCTCCCTGGTCGGGCGACAAGGTCGCGCCGGGAATGCGCGAGGCGACCAGCGCCGGGTCGCTCAACAACGGCCAGACCTCATCGGCCGGCAATGGTATTGTGGTCTGCTCGGAGAGGGATGGCATGGCTAGGCAGCGACCCGCCGATCTGCCTCGTCCTGCATGATGGTGGTGCGCCAGTGGATGCACCGTGCTCTTCCCCGTCGATCAGGCGTCGCCCGAGGCGCACCGTGCGATGCTCGCCGCGCAGATCGCCCTGTGGGGGCCGATTATCGAGAAGGCAGGCATCCAGGCGGAGTAGTTTTCGATGCGCCTTGCCCGACGGGTGCAAGGCGGCGAGCTGCCATGGACGCAGCCGCGACGTAGTATGTTGCTTGCCACGTACGGCAAGGGCGACGAAGGAGACGGATCATGGATCTTGGATTGAAGGGCAAGAAGGTCGCTGTGACTGGCGGCAGCAAGGGTATCGGCCGCGCCATCGCTGAGGGCTTCGCCGCCGAGGGCGCCGGCGTGTCGATCTGCGCCCGCAATGCCGCCGAAGTCGACGCGGCCGTGGCGTCGCTGAAGGCCAAGGGCGTCAAGGCGTTCGGCCAGGCCTTCGATGTCGCCGAGGGGCCGGCACTGACGGCCTGGGTCGCCGCCAGTGCGGACGCCCTGGGCGGCCTTGATGCCCTGGTCTGCAATGTGAGCGCGCTGGCGGTCGGCGACACGGCGGAGACCTGGCAGAAGTCCTTCTCGGTCGACATGATGCATACCGTCAACGCCGTGCAGGCGGCCGTGCCGTTTCTCGAGAAGTCGAGCTCGGGGTCGATCGTGCTGATCTCCAGCGTCTCGGGTTTCGAGGTCGATTTCGCTGCCGGCTCCTACGGCGCCATCAAGGCGGCGCTGATCCACTACGCCAAGGGCCTGAGCCGCCAACTCGTCGGCAAGGGCATCCGCGTCAACTGCGTGTCGCCCGGCAATACCTATTTCGACGGCGGTATCTGGCAGAATATCGAGAAGAACATGCCCGATCTCTTCGCCTCGACCCTCAAGGTCAACCCGACGGGCAAGTTCGGCACGGCCGAGGAGGTGGCCAACGGCGTCGTCTTCATCTCGAGCCCGATGGCCAGCCGGATCTCCGGCACCAACCTGGTGATCGACGGCGCGCTCACGGTCGCCGTGTAGGGGATCGGCCATGAGTGGACACGGCAGGCACACGATCCATCGCGATTGCTCCATCACGGCTGGGACAATTCTTTCAAGCGGCGCATCACCATCAAGCCCGGCGAGACCGTCGAGTTCGAGACGCTGGATGCCTCGTCGGGGCAACTCTCGCCGACCTCGACCGCGGCCGACCTGACGAAGCTCGATCTCGGCCGGGTCAATCCGGTCACCGGTCCCGTGTTCGTGGACGGCGCCCAGCCGGGCGATGCGCTCAAGGTGACCCTGCTGTCGTTCAAGCCGTCGGGCTGGGGCTGGACAGGCAATATCCCGGGCTTCGGCCTGCTGGCCGTGGCGCCGGCTGCGAGCGGACTGCACAGCATCATTCCGCCGCGCAATGTCGGCGGCAACATGGACGTGCGCGACATCGCCGAGGGTATTGAGCTGTGGCTGCCGGTCGAGATCGTGGGCGCGCTGTTCTCGGTCGGCGACACCCACGCCGCGCAAGGCGACGGCGTAGTCTGCGGCATCGAGAGCCCGTTCGATGTTGCGCTGAAGTTCGACCTCGTGAAGGGCGCCAACCTCAGGATGCCGCGCTACGTCACGCCCGGTCCTGTCACCAGCCACTTCGACAAGAAGGGATACGAGGTTACGACGGGCATCGGCCCGGCACTGATGCAAGGCGCGCGCATGGCGGTCGGCGAGATGATCGATCTGCTCGGCCGCCGCTTCGGCTACTCGCCGATCGACGCCTACATGCTGTGCAGCGTCTGCGCCGACTTGCGCATCAGCTCCATCGTCGACGTGCCGAAACTGGGTCGTCTCGATGTATTTTCCACGGATCGTCCTGGAGTAGAGCCGGCTCCATTGTAAAGTTTGCCAAGGGTAGCTGTCGCGAATCGGGCCCTTGGCGTTGGGCTCGCTCAGCGCGGGATGCCCGGCCTCGCCCAGCCTCGCTTTCACAGCGCCGACTGACACAGCGCCGACTGACCCAGACCCGGAGACCGGCGCCTCGAGCAGACGAAAAAAGGAGGCCCACCCGATGGGTATCAGGTGGGCCCGCGACGCGGCCCGACGATGGGGGAAGAAGCTTGCCGTAAGCAAGACTCGTCGAGACACGGCCGAACAATGCCTTCGTGAGGCCCGTGGTTGCAGTACAGAACGGTACCCTCGGTCTGTCCGCAACCTGACGACCGCTCCGGCGTTATTTCCTTCGGGTGCCGGGGAGGGGAACCGAATGCCAGATGCTAGCCCAGATACGAGCGATGTGTCGCGCCCGCGAATTTTGATCGTTGAAGACAATTATCTCGTGGCGGAGGAACTGAGGGATGTTGTCCGTGGTTGCGGCTACGCCGTGGCTGGCGCCGCGCCGTCGGTCGAAAGCGGGCTCGCCCTGATCGCCGAGGATACGGTTGATGGGGCTGTGCTCGATATCGATCTCGGAGGCTTGCCCAGTTTTCCGATGTGCCGGGCGCTCACGGCCAAAGGCGTGCCGTTCCTTTTCCTGAGCGCTTATAGCGCCAACACGGTCGTGCCCGCCGAGTTCAGCAAGGCGCTGCATCTTCCCAAGCCCATCGTGGCCGCAGATCTGAAGTCGGCCCTGCAGACGTTGGTCGGCGCACCGCCGGACGCCGTAGCGGCGCGGAGTGAGCCGACGTTCGCCAATGCAATCCTCGATTCGCTGCCCGCTGCGAGGAGATTCGCGATGGCGGCATCGCTCGAGCGTATCCCGCTGAATCGGGGCGACGTTTTGGACGTTGCCGGCGAGCCGATCGCCTACGTTCACTTCCCGGTCGAGGGTCTGGTCTCGATCTTCGTCGGCGCGACGACGGCGACGCGTATCGAGGCCGGCAGCATCGGTCGAGATGGCATGACCGCGCCTGGGATACTGCTGGGTGACAACCTCTCGCCCGGCCAGACGGTGGTGCAGGCGAGCGGCAGTGCCTGGCGCATGCCGGCTGCGACCCTTTACCAACTCAGCGAGAACGATCCTGACTTGCGCCGTCGCCTGCTCGGTCAGGTCGGCGCGACGCTGCGTCATTTGGCCGACACGCTCTCGTACAGCGGCCGCGCCACCATCGTCGAGCGATTGGCGCACTGGCTGCTCCAGGCGACTTGGCGCCTGGGCAGCCGACGCCTCGAACTGACGCATGACGCATTGGCGGAAATTCTCGGCGTGCGGCGACCCAGTGTGACAACCAGCCTTCAGATGCTTGAGGGTCGGCACCTTATTCGCTCGACGCGGCGTGCCGTCGTGGTGCTCGATCCCGCGGGATTGGCCGAGCTGGCGCGGCGCTGAGCGTCGATCGGTTCAGAAGCGTACCTCAACCCACAAATCGGTTGCCTGCTGCAACTGCCGTTGTGAATGCGGCATTGGCACGGCATGCGGTCCAAACATTACAACGCGCGGTCGCTCGTGCTGCGGGAGCTCTCGTTGCTGCGCGCTCTGGGCGCCAGTCTGCGCACCTTTCGTCCACGGGGCAGGCTTCGCGGCCCGGCGCTGCCGCTGGGCATTCTGAAAACGGAACCGGTTGCTATGACGAGCCACCTGACTGTCGTTCCCACGGTGCAGGACAAGAGACCATGAAGGCGCTGACCTGGCACGGCAAGAGCGACATGCGCTGTGAGAGCGTACCGGATCCCAGGATCGAGCATCCGCGCGATGCCATCATAAGAGTAACGGCCTGCGCGATCTGCGGCTCGGACTTGCACATCTTCGATGGCGTCATTCCCGGAATGCAAAGCGGCGACGTCATCGGCCATGAGACCATGGGCGAAGTGGTCGAGGTCGGGACGGAGAACAAGAAGCTGAAGGTCGGCGACCGCGTCGTCGTGCCCTTCACCATCGCCTGCGGCGAGTGCTTCTTCTGCAAGCGAGCGTTTTTCTCCGGCTGCGAGCGCACCAATCCGGACCGCGTCAAGGCCGAGAAGCTGTGGGGCCATTCGCCGGCCGGCCTGTTCGGCTATTCCCATCTCCTGGGCGGTTATCCCGGCGGTCAGGCGGAGTATTTGCGAGTGCCCTACGCCGATGCCGGCCCGATCAAGATCGAGAATGGGCTCAGCGACGAGCAGGTCCTGTTCCTGTCCGACATTTTTCCGACGGGATACATGGCCGCCGAGTTCTGCAATATCCAGCCCGACGACACGATCGCGATATGGGGCTGCGGGCCGGTCGGCCAGTTCGCCATCCGCAGCGCCTTCCTGCTGGGGGCGGGCCGCGTGCTGGCGATCGATACCGTGCCCGAGCGTCTCGCGCTGGCGCGGCAGGCCGGTGCCCAGACCATCGATTTCCTGGCCGAGGACGTCTACGACCGCATCCAGGATCTGACCCATGGTCGCGGCGCCGACGCCTGCATCGATGCCGTCGGCACCGAACCCGATACGCGGGGCAGCTTCGACTCGATCGTCGACCGCGTGAAGGTCGCGACCTTCATGGGCACCGACCGGCCGCACGTGTTGCGGCAGGCCATCCATTGCTGCCGCAACTTCGGCACGGTCTCGATCGTCGGCGTCTACGGCGGCTTCCTCGACAAGATCCCGATGGGGTCGGCGATCAATCGAGGGCTGACGTTCAGGATGGCCCAGACCCCGGTGCAGCGCTACCTGCCGATGCTTCTCGATCGTATCGAGAAGGGCGAGATCGATCCGTCCTTCGTCATCACCCATCGCGCCACACTCGAAGAGGGGCCTGAGCTCTACAAGACGTTCCGCGACAAGAAGGACGGCTGCATCAAGGTGGTGATGAAACCATGAGCGCACCCGACATGCTGGCCGTAGTGACCGGCGCCTCGACCGGCATCGGCTTCGAGTTGGCGCGGCAGTGCGCCCGGAACGGGTTCGACCTCCTGATCGTGGCCGACGAGTCGGCGATCAACGAGGCGGCGGGGCAACTGAAGGCCGAGGGTGCCGGCGTGCAGGCGATCGAGGCAAATCTCGCAACCACCGAGGGCGTCGACAAGCTCCTCGAGGCCGTAGGTTCGCGGCCGATCGATGCTTTGCTCGCCAATGCCGGCCGCGGGCTGGGCCACGCCTTCGTCGACCAGGACTTCGACGATATCCGCCATGTCATCGACACCAACGTCACCGGCACGGTCTACCTGATCCACAAGGTCGCTTGGCAGATGCGCTCGCTGGGCCACGGCCGCGTCCTGATCACCGGCTCCATCGCGGGCTTCATGCCGGGCACGTACCAGGCCGTCTACAACGGCACCAAGGCCTTCCTCGATTCCTTCTCCTTCGCCATCCGCGCCGAGCTCAAGGATACGGGCGTCACGGTCACCTGCCTGATGCCCGGCGCCACCGAGACCGAGTTCTTCGAGCGGGCCGACATGATGGACACCAAAGTCGGTCAGTCCAAGAAGGACGATCCGGCCGAGGCCGCGGAGACCGGCTTCAAGGCGATGATGGACGGCGACGGCGATGTCGTGACCGGATGGCAGAACAAGCTGCGCGCGGCGATCGCGAACGTCATGCCGGCGGCGCTGCTCGCCGAGCAGCATCGCAGCATGGCCGAGCCCGGTTCGGGCCTGAAGAAATGACCAACAGCTGGAGGATGTCGATGACACGCACTGCATTGTGGCTCTTCACGGCGACGCTGCCGCTGGCGCTGGCGGCCGGTCCCGCCTTCGCTGCCGATCCGCCGGCCAAGCAGGCGGCTGCTCCGGCGATGGCGACTCCTTCGACCCCGACCTTCCTCGCCAACACGGCCGCGGCCAACCTGTTCGAGATCGAGAGCAGCAAGATGGCGCTCAGCAAGACGAAGAACGACAAGGTCAAGAGCTTCGCCAACGAGATGGTGACCGAGCACACCGCCGCCGGCACCAAGTTCAAGCAGGCCGTCGCCGACGCCAAGCTGACGCCTCCGGCCGAGAAGCTCGACGCCAAGCACCAAGCGCTGCTCGACGACCTGAAGAAGCAGGACGGCGCTGCGTTCGACACCGCCTACGTCAAGGCCCAACACGACGGCCACGCCGAGACCGTCGCGATGTTCGACGCCTATGCCAAGGGTGGGGACAATGCCCGCATGAAGCAGTTTGCCACCGACATGCTGCCGACTCTGAAGAAGCACCTCGATGAGGTGAGCAAGCTCAAATGACCTCGATCAGGGCTGCGACCAGCTGCGAGCCCAGGATCGGCTTGCCGAGCAGTCGCACCGGTCGCAGCTCGACAGGGATGATGGCGGCATCGTCGTAGCCGGTCAGGAAGATGAACGGCACGCCGCGCTGACGCAGCGCCTCGGCGATCGGAAAGCACCTATCGCCGTTGAGGTTGATGTCGAGGACGGCACCGTCGATCTGTTGCTGCTCGGCCAACTGCAGGCCCATCTCGAGCCGGGCGACCGGACCGATGACCGTGCAGCCGGTGCTCTCCAGCGCGTCCCGGACGACCTCGGCCGCGAGGAAGTTGTCCTCGACGACCAGGATCCGCAGTCCTTCGAGGCTCTTGTCCATCCAGTGCCTTCGCTTGAGAGCGCTACGCCTCTCGTTGCTGCACATTTCGCTGCAGCGGGAACGTCATCGTCCAACGCAGGCCTCCTGCGTCCGGTTGCGCGTCCGCCCTGCCACTGAGCTCGTACTCGATGCTGCGGGTGACGAAGCTGACGCCGAAGCCGGCCTCGATCGCGCCCGCCATCGGCGGCCCGTTGATTTCCGTCCAATCGATCACGACCGACGGCGGCGCCGCCTCGTCGACGCGCCACGCTACTTTCACGCGTCCGTCGCCGTTCGAGAGGCTGCCGTACTTCGTGGCGTTGGTCGCTAGCTCATAGAACACCAGGCCGAGCGTGGATGCAGCGCTTGGCGTCAGGACGAGGTCGGGCCCGTGCAGGTCAGCCGGACGGCCGTCCTTGCCGAGGTGCGACTGCAGGACGGCCTCGATCAGCTCCCGCAGGCGCGCTCCCGTCCAGTTGCCATGTGACAGGAGTTCATGCGTCGCGGCCATCGCTCTCAGTCGGCCGAGGAAGGCGGTCCCGAACTCGTCGAGCGAGCTGGCCTCCTTCATCATGCGGCTCGCCAGCGCGCCGATGGTGGTAATGATGTTCTTGACCCGGTGCTGCAGCTCGTGGAGCAGCACCTGCTGGTGCGCCTCCGCCGCGCGCCGCTCGGTGATGTCGAGAATGGCGGCGATGGCGCCGCGCGGCTTGCCCTGGTCGTCCAGCAGCGGCGTCGCCGACATCATGGCTTCGAAGCGCGTGCCGTTGTACCTCTGGATATGGGCCTCGAAGCCCGGCACGGGCTGTCCTGACTGCGCGGCGCGTTGCAGCGGCTGTTCCGCCGGCCGCAATTCGCGATCGCCTTGGAACACACGGAGAGAGCTCGTCGCCGGCCGGATGCCGGCGCCGTCGCCGCCTTCCCCGCTCTCGCCGAGAAGCTGGGCGCCGTAGCGGTTGACGCGCACCTGCTCGGTGCTGCCGTCCTCGGTGATCAGGATTCCAACCGGCAGGATGTTGAGCAGGGTTTCCAGGCTCTGCACACGATTGCGCAGATCGACTGTCAGTTCGCCGATGCGGGCTTCCGCGGCCGTGATCTGGCTGACGTCGACGAAAGTGATGACCACGCCGGCGATCACGTTGTCGACGGTGCGGTAGGGCATCATTCGCATGACGTAACGCTGGTCGTTGTAATTGCTCTCGACCTGGCGTTCGATGGTGGCCAGCGTGCGCAGCACGCGCTCGGCATCCTCCTGCACGGTGTCGGAGTGGAAGCGCGCCCGGACGTGGGTGATCGGCCGGCCGGTGTCGCTTTCGACCAGGCGGAACACGTCCTTGGCCGCCGGCGTGAAACTCTTGATCGAGAGATTGCGGTCGAGGAACACCGTGGCGATCTGCGTGCTCTCCAGCAGGTTGGCAATGTCGGAGTTGGCGCGGCTCAGCTCCTCGACCCGGGCATTGAGCTCGGCGTTGACGGTCTGCAGCTCCTCGTTGATCGACTGCAGTTCTTCCTTGGAGGTCTCCAGTTCCTCGTTGGCCGACTGCAACTCTTCGTTCATCGAGGAAAGTTCCTCGTTGCCCGACTTCAGCTCCTCGTTCGAGGATTCGAGCTCTTCGGTCGTGGTTTGCAGCCGCTCGCGTGTCGCGCGCAGCTCCATCTCGAGCTGGCGCAGGTTGGCGTTTTCGAGCTCTTCAGCCGTCTCGTCGCCCTCCATTTCCGTCGGTTTGATGCCACCGATGTCCTGGAAGACGATCATGTAGAGCGAATCCGGCATGGCCGCCGAGCGGATCGGATGGACGATCAGGTCGATGGCCTGGCGGCCGCCATTGGTGCCGACCGTGACGTTGCGCTGGATCGCCACCTGGCTCGTGCTGACCGCCTTGTGGACGCCGGCGCGCAGGTCGGGCCTGAGGCCGGGCCGCGCCATGCTGTAGATGTCGATGCGCGGCGCGCCGGGGGGCAGTTCGAGGTACTTGCCGGTGCGGCCCGAGCCGTGCAGCAGCTCGCCGTCACCGTTCACCACGACGTAGGCCGGACTGTAGCGGTCGAGCAGCTGGCGCTCGGCCAGGGTCTGCAACGGCTCATGCTCGACCGCGGACCGCGTCGGCGCCTGGGCAAGGCGCCGGCTGCCCTCCGGCGCGGTCAGCGGGAACTCGGGCAGCCGCCGTTCGATCTGCGCCCGGCGCCGGAAGATGCGATGCGGCTTGTCGACAGTGGCGAACAAGCGCGAATGGCGGGTGACGTTCTCCGAGGTGCCGAGGAACAGGAAGCCGCCGTCGTTCAGGGCATAGTGGAACAGAGGGATCAGCCGGTTCTGCAGTTCGGGCGTGAGATAGATCAGGAGGTTGCGGCAGGCGACCAGGTCGAGCTTGGAGAACGGCGCGTCGCGTAACAGATTGTGCGACGAGAACAGGCAGATCTCACGCAGATCGCTGGCGATGCGATAGGTACCGTCCTCGCGAACGAAGTAGCGTTCGAGCCGGGCTTGCGGGATGTCCTTAGCGATGGTCGAGGGGAAACGGCCGATGCGCGCGATCTGCAGGGACTGTTCGTCGATGTCGCTGGCGAAGATCTGCAGCTTGGGCGCGCTCTGGCCCTTGGGCATGTGCTCGCGCAGCAGGATCGCGATGGAGTAGGCCTCCTCGCCGGTCGAGCAGCCGGGGACCCAGATGCGGACCGAATCATCCGGCCCCTTGCCTTCGAAGAGATGGGGAATGACCTCGCGCTCCAGAGCCTCGAAAGCCTGGGGATCGCGAAAGAAGTTGGTGACGCCGATCAGCAGGTCCTGCAGCAGCGCGTCGAGCTCCTGCGGCTCCTTGCGCAGGCGCTCGATGAAGTCGGGCACCTCGTCGATCTGCAGCACCTGCATGCGCCGCTGCACGCGACGCGCCACGGTCTTGTCCTTGTAGCCGGTGAAATCATGGCCGGTGCGGGTGCGCAGCAAGGCGCAGATCTGCGCCAGATGGTCGGTGGCCTCCTGGCGCACGCCGTCGGGACCCTTGCGGCCGTCGACGTCGGTCAGGTGGCGGAAATAGTCTGTCAGCTTGGCTGGAATCTGCTCCAGCGGCAGCACGAAGTCGACCATGCCGGTGCGCACGGCGCTACGCATCATGCCGTCATATTCGGCGTCGTCCTGCGCCACGGTGAGGCCGCCATGCTCCTTGATGGCGCGCAGTCCGATCGTGCCGTCGCTGCCGGTGCCCGACAGGATCACGCCGGCCGCGCTTTCGCCCTTGGCTGTCGCCAGCGAGATCAGGAAGCCGTCGATTGGTGTCCGCTGGCCGCGCTGCTCGACCGGAGGCTTGAGCTGCAGGCGATCGTCGACCACCGTGAGCGAGGCGTTGCGCGGGATGACGTAGACGTGGTCGGGTTGGACGACCGCCTGGTCCTTGATCTCGACGACGGGAATTTTCGTCGTCCGGGCGAGCAGCGACGTCAGCACACTCTCATGATCGGGATCGAGATGCTGGACCACGACGTAGGCCAGTCCCGCGTCCGGCGTAAGCAGGGGCAGCATCGTCTCGAGAGCGCTGATGCCGCCAGCCGAGGCGCCGATTCCGACAACCGGTATACCTGCCCTCTCGCGCGGCGTCTCTGGTTCGCCCTCACTGTTCTTCCTGGTCGCCATAAGCCGCGATTCTCTCCTCTCCCCGATCCGGTGTCGTCCCGGACCCCGCTTCGCCGCTGCGCAGCAGCGTTCTCATGATCTCGACGTCGTGTTCGTAGTCGCGTGCCCGCCCCTCGAGATGCTTGGCCAGGGCGTGCCGTTCGTTGGCCCGTTCGTGCTCGGCCATGCGATGCGCCAGCGCCGCGCGTTCCTGGTGCGAGCGCAGCAAGGTCCCCAACAAACGGTCGATTTCCTCGCCCTGCGAGGCGAGGACCGTGTCGGCCGCGAAGGAGTGGCCGACATGGCATCGAAAGCGAAGCATGCTTCCATCCTTGATTTCCCACAAGGCCCCATGACACTCGGGACAGGTGAAGCGGGACGGTGCCCCCAACATGTCGTCGGCACGCATGTCCAGAAGCTCCTGGGCGGCGATCGCCGCCTCGCTCCGGATATCGAACGGGACATCGGGTGACGGCCCAGCCGGCTGGCGGGCAAGTTTCGCCAGCAATGGCGCCATGTCCTTGACCTTGCAGACATGGTCGGCTGCGACATGGCGCAGGGCGTTGCGCGGCATGCTCGATACCAGCGCGTCAGCCGGATCCTGGAGGACGGCCAGGCCGCCGCAACGCTTGATCGCCCTGAGCCCGGCCGCGCCGTCGCTGAGCGCGCCTGACAGCACCACGCCGATGACCCGCCCGCCGAACGACGCCGCCGCCGAGCGGAAGAGAGGGTCGATCGCGGGACGCGACAGGTTCTCGCGCGGTCCGCGCCGCAGCAGGATGTGGTCGTCATGCAGCAGGAGATGGCAGCCCGGCACGCCGACATAGATCTTGCCATGCTCGAACTGCTCGCCGGCCGTTGCCGCCACTGCCGGCAGCGGGCCGTCTCTGCTGAGGATGTGCGCCAGGTGGCTGTTGGCCCCGACATGCAGCACGACAAAGATGCTGGCCGGCAGCTCGGCCGCAAAGCCACTTACCAGGGTGCGAAGTGCCTCTAGGGCGCCGCTCGAGCCGCCGATGACGATGATATCGCGGGTGGCGGACGTCTTTGGGGCCATGGTCTATATTCTCCGCCGTGCGATGGAGGCCAACGACGGAACGAGGAAGGCGTTGCGGTTACAACCTTCCGGCGACAGGTACGATATCGTACTCTAGGCGGCGCCGCTCGCGCCGCCGGCATCGATCCACACGCGATGGCGCTCGACTCCGTCCGGCGACGGCTGCGCCGCCTCGACGGTGAAGCCCGCGCCGCGCATCAGGCCCAGCGCCCAGGCCTTTTCAGCGCTGACATGGTTCTCCAGTTGAGCGAATACCTGCAGCATCTCGGCTACGCTGAGTCGCATGACCATCGTCAGGTCGGCCTCGTTGCCGCCGTAGGCCGACAGGACGACGAACCACAGACGGCCGAGCCCCCTATCCTGCATCCAGGGCGCGGCGCCGATCAAGGCCAGGGGCTCACCATCCGCGGTCGACGCCGTCCATACCTGTTGGCTCACCGCGCAGGCTTCCAGCAGCGCCTGCATGCAATCGCGACCATCCTCGGCTCCGTCGCCAGTCCACGAGCCATGACCAAGCAGGACGTTGGCGACGTCCTGGACCGTGGTGGGATGGATCGTGCAGCGCATGACCACAACCGAACGTTCGGTACGGTACTCCGGCCCCCGCAGGCGCGACAGCAGGGGGAAGAGGGCGGGGACCGGAGCGCCGGCGCGAGGGGCCGGCACTCCGACAAACGCGACTGCCATTCGCCGTGTTACAGGCTCGGCGCGAATTCGCTACGCCTCTGATGGGCGATGACTGCGAGCTGCAGTTTCAGCCGTGCCATCGTCTGGCAAGCATGGCAGTGCTGCGCTGATGCAAATGCCGCCGGCCGCGATGGCGTGCCTCTTCCAGCGTCTTCATTTCTTGGAAGAGCTTGGCCATCTGCGCCGCAATCGGTCGGTCGCGGCCGGCGACACGCATGGCCTGACCGGCCGCACGCTGCGCGGAAATCCGTGGGTGTCGTTCGATCGCTGTAGGGTCATGGTTCGCCTGCCATCTCTCATCATTGCGAGCGCTGTGGCGTTGAAATCGTTCGGGGCGGCAACTCCGCGCAACGGCCCACGTTGGCCCCCGCAAGTGATCGCCCCAAGCCAAGGAGAACCGGATGTTCATTCACAACAAGCGGCTGCAGTACACGGTCCGCGTCGGTGAAAGCAATCCCGCGCTGGGCTCGTTACTGCTCGAGCAGTTCGGCGGACCGGACGGAGAGCTCGCAGCGGCAATGCGCTACTTCACGCAAGCGTTGGCCGAGGACGATCCCGGCCGGAAGGACATGCTGCTCGACATCGCTACCGAGGAGCTGAGCCATCTCGAAGTGATAGGTTCGATCGTGGCCATGCTGAACAAGGGCGTGAAGGCCCAGCTTTGCGAAGCGTCGATGACGGAAGCCGAGCTCTACCGCTCTCTCACCGCCGGTGGCGACAGCCACACGCAGAGCATCCTGTACGGTGGCGGACCGTCGCTCACCAACTCTTCGGGCGTGCCCTGGACGTCGGCGTACATCGATTCGCGCGGCGATCCGAGCTGCGACCTGCGCTCCAATATCGCCGCCGAAAGCCGCGCCAAGATCATCTACGAGCGGCTGATCAACGTCACCGATGATCCCGGCATCAAGGATGCGCTGGGCTTCCTGATGACCCGCGAGATCTCCCACCAGAAGTCCTTCGAGAAGGCGCTCTACGCGATGAGCGAGAACTTCCCGCCCGGCAAGCTGTTGGGCGTGGCGCCGTTCGCCGACATGTACGTCAACACCTCGCAGGGCGACGGCGACATGTCGGGTCCGTGGAACAGCGGCGAACAGTGGCAGCGTGTCGATGACCTCGAGCAGGTGATGCCTGCTGGCGAAGGCGACGGCATGGCCACGGTGAAGCTGAGCCGGGCCGAACAGGCGGCGGCCAAGAAGCTGGTGGAACGCACCACGTCGGATCCCGCGAGCAATCCTGCCACCGGGGCCGACCTGGGTGCCGGTCCGGGGGCCGGGCGGGTCACCGACGAGGACATGGGCCAAGCGCCCGACATCCAGCACGCCGATAAGACCAAGGCGAGGAAGTAGACCGAACGGCTGTCGGCGCATGCCGCCGCCGCCGCCGCCGCCCGACTCCACGCCCGCCGCCGCCGTCTTGCCGGGCCACCATATCAGCGGCTCGGTAGGGCGTGGCAGCGTGCAGGTCCGCGCGCGTTCTGGCGCAAGGTGCTGGCATTTTCGGGCCCCGGTTACTTGGTGGCCGTGGGCTACATGGACCCGGGCAACTGGGCGACCGGCCTCGGTGGCGGCTCGGCCTTCGGCTACCAGCTTCTCTGCGTCATCGTTCTGTCCAACCTGATGGCGATGTTCCTGCAAAGTCTCGCCATCAAGCTGGGTATCGTCACCGGCCTCGACCTCGCCCACGCCTGTCGCGCCCGCTACGGCAACGCCACCCGGCTGTTCCTCTGGATACTGTGCGAGATAGCCATCATTGCCTGCGACCTTGCCGAGCTGATCGGGGGGGCGATCGCCCTGAAGCTGCTGTTCGGCATCCCCCTGGTGGTCGGCGTGGCGTTGACCGGCTTCGAGGTCCTGTTGGTCCTCGCCCTGCAGGAACGCGGCGTGCGCAAGCTCGAAGCCCTGATCATTGCCCTGATGGTGGTGATCGCGATCTGCTTCACGGTCGAACTGGCGCTCGCCAAGCCCAGCCTGGCCGGCATCGCCTCCGGCCTCGTGCCGTCGCGGGAGATCGTTGAGGACCCGCTGATGCTCTACATCTCCATCGGTAGCCTGGGGGCGACGGTAATGCCTCACAACCTCTACCTCCACTCGTCCATCGTCCAGACGCGGCGCTACGCACGCACCGAGGCAGGGGTGCGCGAGGCGATCCGCTTTTCGGTCGCCGATATCGTCGTGGCGCTGAGCTTCGCCATCTTCATCAATGCCAGCATCCTTATTCTGGCTGCCGCCACTTTCCACGACCGCGGCTTCTCCGCGGTCGTGGGCATCGAGGAGGCCTATCGCCTTCTGACGCCAGCGCTGGGCGCCGGCGCCGCCAGCACGCTTTTTGCCGTGGCCCTGCTGGCGTCGGGCCAGAACTCCTCGATCACCGGGACCATGGCCGGGCAGATCGTGATGGAGGGCTTCACCGACCTCCGCTGGCCGCCGTGGCTCCGCCGCCTGGTCGCGCGGCTGTTGGCCATGGTCCCGGCGATGATCGCCATCGGCCTCTATGGCGACCAGGGCGCGAGCAGCCTCCTGATCTTCAGCCAGGTGATGCTGAGCCTCCAGCTTCCCTTCGCGGTCTATCCGCTGGTGCGCCTCACCAACAGCGGCGCCGTGATGGGACAGTTCGTCAACCGGCCGGTGACCATGTTCGTGGCCTGGAGCCTTACCGCCCTGCTTGTCGTTCTCAACACGGTGCTCCTGCTTCAGTCGATCTAGGCGAGGCGCGTAGCAGTCGCAGTTCAGGAATGCCAGCCATTCGCCGATGACGTATTTCGTTCCGAATCGACCGAGGCGCTTGCGCGATAGCCTGATCGCTGCTTTGATTGACCAGAGCGGAGGGCTCATGACTTGCGGTTTGCTCACCTCCCTCAGCCCCACCGAAGAGATCGCGCTGCGACGCATCGCGCACGGTTCGCTCATCGTCGACGCCCGAACGGCGGCCCAGCTGATCGGCCTTGCCCTGGTCGAACGGACCAGCAGCGGACTGGGACTCACACCGCTGGGGCGGCTGCGTTTCAATGCGCTGCCCAAGGCGCCATTGCTGTCGCAGCCGAGATCAATCCATGCCGTGAATGGCTACGTCGAAGGCCTGATCGAGAAGGCCCAGAGCCGGGCGGCAAAGCAGCCGCGACACGTGGCGCCAACAGCGCGCCAGATTCCTCCGGCCAGCCTTTTGCCGGAACCTGAACCTATTAAGGACGACGAAGAGGGCGGCGAGGATTTTGCGGCCCATCAGCCGGTCTATTTCTTTTTCGACTGCGACCACTGGCGGTTCCGCGCCGAGCGGGCGCTGGTTCGGGCGCGAAAGTCGATCATGGAGCATCGCCGGCAGATGGTCAGGCTATGCGATGCCAGCGACCGTCGAATCGAAGCTTCGCATTCGCTGCTGAAGACGAGCGTCCCGATTCGGCCGAACTGGCTGGCGGCCGCCAAGTAGTCGGGACTTTTTCATACCCGTAACTATTTTCCGGGAACGGTTGCCGTCGCGCGCGCTCTGCGTGCAGCCGAAGAATCTGTTCGGAAAGGCAACTGGGCCTTTGATCGTCTCATTGCTGCTATGTCTGTTCGGGAGAAGCAAATGGCGAAGAGCACGACGCAGTCGGCTGGAAACAAGCAGGGCAGCAGTGCTGCCAAGGGCAGTAATGCTGCCAAGGGCAGCGCCGCTGGCAAAAGCAGCGCGGCAAGCGGCACCGCAGACGTTCTGAAGGCGCAGGCGGCATTGCCGGCGTCCGACTCGACGGGCGAGAGCGCGATCGCCGCTCTCAAACAGGACCATCGTCGGGTCGAAGAACTTTTCTCCGAGTTCGAGAGCACGACCGAAGACCAGCGCAAGCAGGAGCTGGTGGCGATGGTCTGTACGGAGCTCAACATCCACACACGGCTCGAGGAGGAGATCTTCTATCCCGCTTGCCGTGAGGCGATTGATGACGAGGACATCATGAACGCGGCCCAGGTCGAGCACGATGCGGCCAAGCTCCTGATCGCCGACCTCATGGAAGCATCGACCGACGATCCTTTTTACGACGCCAAGGTCAAATTGCTGTCCGAAATGATCAAGCACCACGTCGCCGAGGAGGAGAAGCCCGATGAAGGCATCTTCGCCAAGGCCGAAGAGAACCAGATCGACAACGCCTCGCTCGCGGCCGAGGTCGCGAGCCGCAAGCAGGAACTGCAGAGGCGCGCTGCACGCTTGAGACCTACTCGCGCCGTTTCGTTCAACGTGGATCTGAGCAATCTGATGGAGGAGAACTCTATGGCGAGATACTCCGATATGGACCGCGACGAGCGCGGTCGTTTCACGGGCGATCGCGGCGGACGCCGCTATTACGACGACGAAGACGATCGTGGCGGCCGTGGTCGCGGCCGCGGTGGCTGGTTCGGCGATTCCGAAGGGCATTCGCGCGCGGCGCGTCAGCGCGATGACGACGACGACTATCGTGGTCGGTCACGCAGCCGCTATGACGACGACGACGACGATCGTGGCGGTCGCGGTCGCGGTCGTGGCCCCGGCTGGTTCGGCGATTCCGAAGGGCATTCGCGCGCCGCACGTGAGCGCTGGGAGGATGACGATGATCGCGGTGGCGGCCGCGGCGGGGGGCGTAGCCGTGACGAAGACGATGACGATCGTGGCGGCCGTGGTCGCGGCCGCGGCGGCTGGTTCGGCGATTCCGAGGGTCATTCGCGCGCCGCACGTGAGCGTTGGGAGGATGACGATGATCGTCGTGGCGGCCGCGCCGGCGGGCGCAGCCGTTATGACGAAGATGATGACGATCGTGGCGGTCGTGGTCGTGGCCAGGAGCTGGATTCGCAGTTCAATGCCAAGCAGAAGATCGATCTCGGCGGTCGGATGCTGATGCCGGGCTTCAACGACACGCATATTCACATCATTCCGCTGTCGCCGCGCTCAATCGAGCTGGAGGATGCAAAGTCCATCAAGGAAATTCAGGAGCGCCTGCGTGCGAAGGCCAAGCAGCTCGGCCCGGGAAAGTGGATCACCGGCTACGGTTGGGATGAGGCGCTGCTGGAAGAGAAGCGCGTGATCGTGCGCGCGGATCTCGATGCA
>JAEZIF010000453.1 GCA_023416135.1 Pseudomonadota bacterium | reverse complement strand
CCGCGCACCAAGTGGCGATATCCGGTCGTGGTCATCCACTTGGCGCGCGACAGGTGACTTTCCCAGATGCGCCTGCTGCTCTCCGGATCGCTTTCAACGTCGAGATCCAGCACGATCGTAGCTACTTCCCGTCAATCGGCTTCGTCTGCATCGGCATCGAGAAGCCGAAGATACCTCACTAAGTGGTCCATGTCGTAATCGGTGAGAACCGGCCGGAGCGGCGTCGGCTATCGGTGTTTGGTGGGTCCTCAAGAGAGGGTGCATCGCTCAAGGCGTCGGGGATAGCCCCCTCAATCGCAAAATGCCTTGCGTCAAGCGCAAAGCAGTTTGCATGCACTGCACCGCGCCAGCACGTGCATGCACGAGACCGGCACCGGCCTCTGACGTTACCGTCGATCATGACCGCGCCGTGGCCCTTCAAGCCCTTCACCTTTCGTGCTTTGCAAAAGACTTTCGGGCCTATGTGGGTGCGGTGCGACACCTGCCGACGCTACGCCACCCTGCCCCTTACGGGCCTGCTCGACGCGGACTATCGCACGAAGCGGTTCGGCTGCTTCTGCTGTGGCGCCGAGGCTTGGGTCTGCGTCGTCGAGGCCGTCAAGGAAACGGACATGCATGATTATCGGCTGGACGAGATCGAGATCCGCAGCGCCACCCTGCCGCCGTCGGCCGGCTCACTGGCCGCCGTCGAGCGCTGCAGGTCGATCATAGCGGCGGCGAACTGCCCGGACGCCAGATTGCCCCCGGCGATAGTCCCTGCCTGCCGGCGCGAGATTTCCCAGAAAGATTCTGCGCTGCGCTGGAATTGACCGAAAGCGCGGGCAGGGGCGGCCTTCAATCGGACATGCCCACACTACTGACCACCTCGGGGCGACGGTCTCCGGCATCCCGATCCGACGAGAGAAAGATGGCGATCGCCTGAGGACGCGTCCCCTGACGACTCAGTGATTGAATTTGCAGACACCAACCGACAAGCGGCACCCCCTAGCCTCGCCGCCGATCGCGCCGTCGCCCTTGCCGCTCTTCTCGCGTCTTTCCGCACGCTCAGCCATGGCGTCATAACCGTGGGCTATATCTTCCATGGTGGCTTTGGCGTCGGGATCATAGAAGGAGGCGGCCCGGGTTCGGGCTTCCCCTGCCTTGGCTCGCCAGTATCTTGAGTCTCGCCTTGGTGGCTGTTTCACATCACAGCCATCGCCCGTCATCCGGAAGGCGTCAAATAGGCAGAATTACCCAGACCTGAAGCTGAGGACATCCCGCCAGCGAGGATCACACATGCGTTGCTATTTCATGCGCGGCAGCAGCATCGCGAACGTCGAGTTTTTGCATGGTGCCTCGGATGACGAGTTGATCCGAGAGGCATTGGCGGCGTTCGAAAAGCACGCGCAGCAAGGCTATGACGGCCTTGAGGTTTGGGACGGCAAACGGGTTTGTCTATCGCTACACGGCGGCCACGAGGACGGGCGAGAAACCCCAAGTCAGCAGCCGGGGTAAGTATTGGTTAGCGAGGGCCCGAGCGAAGGCAGATGATGGGTCCGCTTTCGTGCTCCACCGGAGAGACTACTGGCCATGTAACGAAGTCTTCAGGCTTCAGCCTCGACTATTCGAATGTCGCGCTCGGCTCCATTTCCAAGCAGCTTGTGCGCTGCCTGATAAGCGGGGCTCTCATAGGCGGCTTTGGCCTGCTCAACGCTGTCGAACTCGATCAGGACGACCCGCTCGCTCACGCCCAGTTCGTATGTCAATGCCGGCATGCCGCGAACGATGACGCGGCCACCAGCCGCCTCCAAGGCGGGCCGCGATACCTTCGCGTAAGCCGCCATCGCGGCGGGGTCTTTGATAGCCCGGTAGGTCGCAACCCAATATGCTTTGGCCACTGCTGTCTCCCATGGTCTGGTGCGACGCCCATCCTGCAGGCAGAAGTGAAAAACGAGAAGCGCTTTTGGGCGCGAGTGATGCCAATAGGTTCGGAAGGCGGGCTGCCGGAAAGCCCGTCAGAAAATCGACCTGCGTTGAAACGGCATCCGCCGGCCACGACTGTCGAGGGCTACTTTAGCCTCGTTTCCTGCCCTTCGGAGCCGCCATTCGCAGGGTGCTGGCTCGCCAGGCGCCGACCCTCAGCGGTCACCCGGATGCCTTTGGCGCCCTCTCGAATGAGCCCTCCCAGCTCAAGCCGAATCCGACGCTGCGAGTGGACCGATACGGCCTCCCCGCTGACAAGCTTGCGGAGAATGTCGAGTTCTAGATCGCTCACCTTGGGGGTCATGCGCCACAGACGTCCCGCACTCGGTCATGTTCCCTGCAGCCCCCACCAGCGCCTATGGTCTGGACACGGAAAGCCGGCTAATCCCGGAGTAGAAAAGGGACCAAAACCATAGCGCGCAAAGCTCAGCGCTGTGCGACTTGTTCCGATTGTCCCTGGGCCAATTCTCGGCCGGCATCGGTCAGAGAGATGCTATCTCCCCGATCGAGCATCCAGCCCCGTTCCACGGCTACCGCAATTGCCTCTTTGGTCAGGTCGTTAAGGTCGGTCGGCAGTGCCCACCAAAAGGGCTCACCACGTGTCGCACTGTACACCAGAAGGTGGGCCGTCTTTTCGCGATGATCGACCATTAATATTTACGTCGTTGATCCATCTCCGTTGCAGTCATGAGTCAGGACTACACGGTCAGGCTTCACCGCAACGATCGGACCGTCTGTACATTAGATGGGGCGGGGTTGAGGTCAGCCTATGCCGCGTGTGCTCGTAGTGGAGGATGACGCTCTTCAGGCCGGTTGGTTGTGTGACCTGCTTGACGGAAGCGGGGTAGAATCCGTTGGACCGGCTGCCGATTTGCAAGCAGCAGGGGAGTTGCTCGATAGCGCGCCCATTGACGCCGCCGTTCTCGACATCCGCTTACGGGATGGACTTTGCTTCGGCGTGGCGCGGAGGCTGGTGGACGAGGGCATCCCTTTCTTGTTTCTGACAGGCTCCCTGGGCGACGTGATACCGCAAGAATTTCAGGCCATTCCCGTGCTTTACAAGCCCGCTGAACCGGCTGCACTGCTCCTTCTCTTGCGCACGATCCTGCCCGACGAAGGAGAACGTTCTGCTCCTATTCATCCCGGTTAAGCACTCACGGGACCTGGCTTACGTCGAGTGTTTCGCGCTCCGAGTCCAGCCACTCCTGGAGGGCGAGGATCTGCTCGACCTGCAGCCGGTACGGCACTTCCACGTCCAGCCGATCGGGAGCGAACCGCGCAGTTACACCCTTCAGACCATGCCGTTCGCCGAACTCGTCCAGCCGGGACTGGATCTCCCGGCGGTCCTCGTCTGACCATAGCTGGTCGGCGGGGATGAACGCCCACTTGAATGATCGGCCGACCACTGTCCCGTTTGCCGTCTCGGTGACCTCGACATCCGGGTGGAGAAAGGAGCCGGACGGGATCGACCGGAGCAGGCGCAGCGCCGCCTGCAGCGCGGACTGCAGTTCGTCCCGATCCAACTCCTCGATGGGGCGGCCCATCCACTTTGTCTTGTTGCTCATCCATGGATCCTTGCCCGCATGGTTCAGCGATCTGGAGCGGCTTGGCCGCACGTCAAGAACCGGCCAGCCAAAATGCCGTTCCCCGGCCTCGGCATCCGGCCGGCCGGCCGAGGGGAGATCCAAGCCAATTTTTTGCTTTGGCGAGACCTTGACGCCACGGCGGCTTTTCCTAGATCGATTTCCGGCGGGTCCGAAAGGATCCGCCTCGCACGGCCGGCCGCCCTGCGGGGGCCGGTCGCAATCCCATCGCTCATGAGGAGGATGACAATGCGTACCGACGTCGATTTTGCTCCCCTGTATCGTGCCACTGTCGGCTTCGACCGCGTTTTCGACATGCTCGATACCATGGCAGGCCAGCCCAATACTGGCGGCTACCCGCCCTACAACATCGAGAAGACGGCCGATGATGCCTGGCGAATCGTCATGGCGGTGGCGGGCTTCACCGACGCCGAACTGAACGTCACCCAGAAGGAGGACGAGCTCCTGGTGACCGGCAGGGGCCATCCCGACCGGCACGAGGGGATCGAGTACCTCTATCGCGGCATCGGTGCGCGCGACTTCGAGCGGCGCTTCCAGCTGGCCGACCACGTCCGCGTGACCGCGGCCAAGCTGCAGAACGGGCTGCTCTCCATCGATCTGCAGCGCGAACTGCCCGAGGAGAAGAAGCCGCGGCCGATTCCCATCGAGGCTCAGGCAGCGACGCGCACGATCACCCAGCAGTAGCTGTCCGGAAGGGGGCCGGCGCTGCGGCGCCCGGTCCCCACGGCGCATTTCCAACAGGAGGTACGGTATGACGGCAACGTCAGCTGCCCCCACGCTTGGCGATTCGTGGAACCGGCAGCAACCAGGCAATATTGAAGGCTCTACACTGCAGCCGATGGCGCAGGGCATGCGGTTCCCGCCACCCTCGCTCGCCACGCTCGACCTGCCGAAGGGAAGGGTGCTGGTAGTCATCGATGATGCCATCGTCGGGCTCGACCTGCAGCGGCTGCTGCATGACGCCGGATATCGCGTCATCGGCCCCGCGGCCACCGTGGCTGAGGTCCAGCGCATGATTGAGAAGGGGGACATTGATTGCGCCCTCCTCGATTTCGACGTCGACCGGCGCGCACCGCTCCCCATCGCCGATCTGCTGGCCTTTGCCGATGTGCCCTTCGTCTATCTCACGACGGGGGCGCACCGGCCGGTGCCGGTATGGCATCGGCATCGGCCAGTCGTCGACAAACCCTTCACCCGAGACGCCCTGCTCGCGGCCATCGAGAAGGCCACGGCGCGGTCAGGCGAGGTCACCAATGACACTAGCTGGCACGGGGGACTAGTCGTCCCGTGGACGAGGATCTATCCGCCCCTCTAGTGCCCGGCTGGCGGCCCGCCCTTGTCGAGCGGGCCGCCTATTGTTGTAGATGGATGCGCTGGACACGGGCGGCTCGACTCGGAGAGGCGGCCATACGCCCGCCCGTCATCCCCCATCCGAGAGGCATAAGTGGCAAATCGCAGGTCGACGTGCCGTGACGTAGCTACTGACATCACCTGCAGGCGGTTGCGCCAACTGTTGCGGTTTGATGCCGCTTGCAACCGCATCCCTCCGGATGCGTAATAACTGCATCGTCGGCTTCTTACCTGAGCGTCGAGCTGAGAGACAGCGCATCCAGAAACGTAAGTAAGATTGTCCCGCGCTCCCGCTCACGCTCACAGCTAACGTGACGGGGGCGCGGTATGAGCGACCGGGCGCTGACGCCAGCAGAACAGATTGCGCTACGCCAGATCGCGGGCGATTCGGTCAATGTCGACGCGACAATTGCACACCATCTGATTCAACTTGGCTTGGCAGAGCGATTCCGAGACGGGTTTCGGCTCACACCGCTCGGCGCCAATCAATACAAACGGTTGCCCATAGCGCCACTCCGAAGGGCATCGCTTAGCCTAATCGACCGGATTCTTGACCGCGCCATTCCCTTGGCGCGCGCGGCGGGAATACCTCAGCCAGAGCCGGAGACCGACAGTGTCGACAACTCGACACGAGGCTCTCACGAGAGTCACACGCCGCATCCGGGCTTGGTCGGGGATCCCGCGTCGCCTGTCGCCAAGCTCGCAACGGCGTCCGACAGTTTGAACGAGACGCCCGCTGCGATCCGGTTCCGCAGAACCCAGCATCTTACCACCCACTATGAGGCCATCGCCAGCTCCCGCAGAGCTCTTAACGCTTCATGGGATCTCCTGGCCAAGACCCGAGCGATGGTTGAAAGATGAAAGCCGCTGACCAAGACGCTATGCCATGCGCTCAAGTTTTCTTGCAGGCCCGCGCCTGGTCCCTGAGGCGCCCATAGTCCGGCATCATTCGGCATCATCGCCCGCCCGCAACGCGCGCGTCAGCGCCAGCAAGACGGCGCCGATCAACGCCGCCGCAACGAGCACCTTCGACCAGATGTCGGACAGCAGAGCGCCCACGTCAGCACTTCGCCGTGGCGGCGCTTCGGGATGTAGCGGTAAAGCATGAAAGCGACGGCAGCCAAGGCCGTGACGGACAGGGCAAGCCCGCCCAGCTTCAGCATGCCTTGCCCGAAGGAACCTACTGTCGTGATGCTCGTGATGATCGGCGCCACCTGATTGATCTGGTCCGCCACGGAAGCAGCGCCAGCAGCCGCTAAGAGGCCGCCGGCAATGACGGTCGTGCTCTTGATGGCGGGTTTTTCGGCCTGCACAGCCTGTGACATTGGCAGCGGCGCGGCTTCCGCGACGGTTGCTGGATCAGGTGTGAGGTATTGGGCCGCCTCAGCCTTCCGACGCCGCACCAGACCGGCAAGAACGTCCTCGGGGTCGTCGATGTCGCCGTCGCCGTTCACGTCGGCGCTGACCCACAACTCGAATGCGCGAGCCGCCCCGACCTTATCGCCCGCCTTGTGAAGGCGAAGGACCGACGATTGCCAGAATCATTGCTTGCCGCGCTGGCCCGGCTTGTAGCCCATGCCGATGTTGAACGCGAGGGAGACCATCGAGTCGAACTCGTGCTGCGCGACTCCTTGCAATGCCTCCTCAACCCCCGCCGCCCATTCGACCAGATCATCGTCCGGCATCTCGGCGTGCGTCTTGCTCGCCAGCGCGTCACCGGCCCTGACGCCCTTCGTGTGCCCACATCGCGGCCGGCCGATCCGCCCGGGCACGCGCCACGCCTTCCTTACGGCCCTCAAGAGGGTGGGAATCGCTGCCCATTACACCTGGCACGATCTCTCCGTCACACGGCGGCCTCGTGGCTGCGGCAGCGCAAGGTGCCTCTCGACATCGTTCAGAAGATACTCGGCCACGTCGAGATCAAGAGCACAATGCGCTACGCCCATATCGGCGAACAGAGCCACGTCAATGCGGTGACCGAGCTGGGCGACCTCCTGGGCGCCGGCGAGGCGCGGGAGATGGTGGCGAGCGACTTGGGGGAAGTTTCGGCCGAGCTGGTCATTCGCCGCGGCGCCAGGTGCTGACACGCCAGAGACGCAGAAGAGCGGACGAGAGACCGCAAGCAATTGAAATCCAATGGGATTCCCCTGCCCTTGCCATAGATTCGGGAGCTAGGGGCCGGAGGTTCGAATCCTCTCACTCCGACCAATCGGGAAGGGGTTTTGGGGGCTTCCCGCAGGGAAGCCCCCAAGCTTTCAGGGACTTATTCTTGGGGACTTCGTTCTCGGTCTTTTTCTCGCGGCAGCCTTCTACGCTGGCCGCATGCCCTCCTCGCTATGGCGAAGGGTTAGTCCAGACCACGACAGCGACGTGTCGGGCTCGTCACGACCGCCGAACTATACACGAGCTCCAGAGCTGCTAGCGCAATGGGAGCGGCCTTTTGTTCAGCAAGCCGGCCTAAAAAGAGCGCGGCCCTCCGAAGGCAGAGATCGTGAGTTCGAATCTCGCCGGGTCCGCCAGTTTTTTGCATATTTTCAGCTGTCTAGATCGCGCGGCGCCACGCTCCGACACGGGGACGAGGGATGCCTAGCGTGTCGCGGAGCGTGGAGCCGGGATATTCACGCCTGAAGAGGCCGCGACGCTGCAGCTCCGGCACAACCAGCCGGGCGAAATCCTCGTAACTCCCGGGGATCTTGGTCGCCGACAGCACGAAACCATCGCAGGCCGTCTCGAACCATTCTTGCATCTCGTCGGCAACCTGGCTCGCCGTGCCGACGAATATCGGCCCTTCGTAGATCGTGCCGCGGCCAGAGGCCTCGACAAAATCCCGAACCGACGGATTCTTCTTGCCGCTTTTGGCGATCACGCGATCACGCAGGCTGTGCCAGGAGACCGACGCTAGCTCCTCGTCAGTGAAGGGCTGGTCGTATGGCCGCTTCGAGAAGTCGACGTTCAGGACTTCGCAGAGGAGCGCCAGAGAATCAATCGGCTTGGCGAGCGATGCCGTCAGATCGCGCTGCTCCTCGGCCTGGCTGGCCGTCTCGGCAACGATTACCTTGACCGCGGGCGCCACCTTGACGTGGTCGGGGTTCCTGCCCGCCTTCTCGATCTCGCCCTTCAGGTAGGCGTATTGCTTGCGGCCCGCCTCGAGCGAACCGTAGCTTGCAAACACCGCCTCGGCCCATCGCGCCGCGAATGCCATGCCGCGGCCGCTCTGCCCGGCCTGCAGCAGGACGGGATGCCCCTGCAGGGAACGCGGCACCGGCAGCGGCCCCTTCGACTTGAAATACCTGCCCTCGTAGTCCAGCCGGTGAACCTTGTCGGCGTGCGCGAACTGCCCCGTGCTCTTGTCGACGATCAGGGCATCGTCTTCCCAGCTGTCCCAGTGGCCGGTGACGACCTCCATGAACTCGTCGGCGCGGTCGTAGCGCAGGTCGTGCTCGAGATGCTCCTCGTGGCCGAAATTCTCCGCCTCCGAATCGTTCAGGGAGGTGACGATGTTCCAGGCCACGCGCCCTCCCGTCATCAAGTCGAGCGTGCCGTACAGCCGCGCGACATGAAACGGTTCGTAGTAGGTCGTGGAATAGGTCGCGCCCAGGCCGAGCCGCTTCGTCGCCGCAGCCATGGTCATCAGGACGATGGAAGGGTCCAGCTTGACCGCGCGAACGCCGTTGGCGACCGTCTCGCGATGGTCGGCGCCGTAGATGTCCGGCATCGCCAGGCGATCGTCGAAGAAGGCCATGTCGAACTTGGCCTCCTCCAGCGTGCGCGCGATGCGCTGGTAGTACTCTGCGGTCAGGAAGTCGCTCATCGACGCCGGATGACGCCATGAGCCGACGTAGTTGGAGCAGTTTTGCGCCTGCATGAAGGCGATGAGGCTCATCTGCCGCGTGGGCTCTGTCATCTGGCTCTCCTGAAAATTCCGGCAAGCATCTTCGTGGGGTGGCGGTCCATCCCGGCTGATCCCCGTCACCCGATATGCGTCAGGCCCGGCCGGCGAGCTGCAGGATCCGGTCCACGGTTTTGCTGGTGGCCGCCTCGACCAGACGGCCGTCCACCTGGGCGGACCCCGTGCCCGCTTGCCGCGCCGCCTCCAGCACCTTCCGTACCTTCAGCGCCCATTCGATGTCCTCGGCGCTCGGCAGAAATGTCGCGTTGATCCCGTCGATCAGGGCGGGATGGATGGACCACTTGGCCTGATAGCCGAGGGCACGTGCCCGGCGGTTGGAGACGTCCGCACCCTGAGGGTCGTTGAAATCGGCGAAGGGCCCGTCGACCGGGATGACGCCGAAGGCATGGCAGGCATTGGCCAGCCGGGCCATCGCGAAGTGATGGCTGTCGTTCCAGTGCTCCTGGCGGCCGGAAGCACCGCGCTCGCCCGTCAGCACGACATAGTCACTGTTGCCGGCGCTGCGGGCCCTGCCGTAGAGGCCGAGGCTCATGGCGAAGTCGCCGGCGCCGAAGGTCACGGACTTCAGGCGCCGGGAGCCTTCCACGATCGGCTCGACGCGCGCGATGCCGATCGCGGTCTCGATCAGGACATGAAGCTCGAGCGGCCGCTCCTTCGGCCGCTCGCGGTCCAGCGCATCCAGCGTCTGCTCGACGAATCGCAGCTCTTCCAGCGAGCAGATCTTGGGCACCATGAAGCCGTCGAGCCGCGGGCAGGCGCTCCCGAGGTCGACGAGATCGCGGAAGCCCCACTCGGTGTCCATGGCGTTGGTCCGCACCAGGAGGCGCTTGCCCTTCCAGTCGACGGCCTCGATCGCCTCCTTCGCCACCTGCCGGGCCGCGATTTTCTGGTCGGCGAACACCGAATCCTCGAGATCGAGGAACAGGGCGTCGACGTTGCTCGCCGCCCCTTTCTGGAAGAAAGCGGGCCGATTCGCGGGCACCGACAGCAGGCTCCGCATCCGCCGCAGGTCCGGCCGGCAGGCGTTGTCGCTCATCCTACTTCGCCAGCCAGATTTCCGAGACGTCGCCCAGCCAGTTGTGCACCGGCACCACCGGATAGTTCTTCATCTTGGTCGAGAACGGCAGCAGGCGCACCGTGCGGAACACCGGCATCGTGAAGACCTGCTCGACGATGTAGCTTTCCAGCTCGTTCACCAGCTGCTTGCGCTTGACCGGATCGAACTCGAGCTTCTGGGCCTGGAACATCTGGTCGATCTTGGGGTCGCTGAATCCCGTCGGATTGTTGAAGCTCGAATCCGACGACAGGAAGCGCGCCATGACGAAGGACGGGTCCTCGCCCCAGTCGCCCGTGACGTCGACGATCACGCTGAAATTGCCGGTCGTGCGGCGCTGGGCCCAGTTGGCGGTATCCACCACCTGCTGATCCACCGTCACGCCGATCTGCCGCCACTGGTCGATCAGGTAGAGGGCGAACGGCGCATACGGCATGTCCGGCCCACGATTGATCAGGGTGAACTTGAGATTCGGCACGCCGGCCTCGGCCAGCAGGCGCTTGGCCTCCTCCCGCGCCGCCTTGATGTCCCGTCCGAAGCCCGGCAGCTTCTCGAGCTGCGCTTGCGGCAGCGCGTCCGGCGATCCGGGCCGCTGAAAGGAGCTCACGTACTTCAGCGTCGAGATGCGCGACATCGGGCCGATGCCGCTCCAGCGGTCGACCGCCAGCGTCAACGCGCGCCGGACGCGGATATCGTCGAACGGCTTAACCTTGGTGTTGAACGACGCCATGAAGAGGCCCATGCCTTCGGCCTCCTCGAAGCGGATGCCGGCACCGCGGCTCGCCTGGATGCGCTGCTGGTCGGCCGGCGCGACGCCGCGGAACTCGGCATCGATCTGGCCGCCGGCCAGCGCATTGATCAGCGCCGTGCTCGAGAGCGCGATGGCCCTGAAGCCGTCGAGATACGGCAGGCCCTGGCGGAAGTAGCCGTCGAAGCGCTTGCCGGTCCAGTGCGAGCCCGAGACATGCTCGGCCAGCACGAAGGGTCCGGTGCCCATCACGGTCTTCTCCGGGTACTTCGGATCCTCCTTCAGCTTGGCGGCCGAGTAGATGCAGGCCCAGGGGCTGGCAAAGATCGACAGCATGCCCGAGTTCGGCGCGCTCATGCGGAAGACGACGGTGTCCTTGTCCGGCGCCTCGACGGCCTTGACGTCGCCGTACATCGAGCGCCAGGCTGACACGACTCCCGTCGGCGGGTTCAGGATGCGGTCGAAGCTGGCGCGGACGTCCTCGGAGGTGAGCGCGGTCCCGTCATGGAACTTGACGTTGTCGTGCAGCTTGAAAGTGTAGGTCAGGTGATCGTCCGAGACCGTCCAGCTCTTGGCCAGGTCGCCGGTCACTTTTGGATAGTCGCGGTTGTTGATCTTGAGCAAGGTCGAGTAGTGCGGGCCGACATGGTGAAGCACCGCGAAGCTGTTGCCGCCATGGCAGTCGATCGTGTGCGGTCCGCCGGCCACGCCGTAGTTGAGCACGCCACCGCGCACCGGGGTCTCCTGTGCATTCGCAAGCCCGCTGGCCAGGCACGACACCGCCAATGCGCCGGCGACAAGCCAAAGTGATCTCTTCATGTCTCGCTCCCTGTTTACTCGACGGTATGAGGTGCCTTCACCGCAGCTGCGACTTCGGATCGAACCAGTCGCGCAGGCTGTCACCCAGCAGGTTGAAGGCGAAGACCGCCAGGCTGATCGCCAAGCCGGGGAAGATGATCATCCACGGCGCCTGCCGATAGAAATCGACCGCATTTCCGGCGAGCATCAGGCCCCAGGCCGGCGACGGCTCGGTGACTCCCAGGCCGAGGAACGACAGCGACGCCTCGAGCAGGATGGCCTGGGCGATGAAAGCCGTGAGCATGATCAGGTATGGCGCGATCAGGTTGGGCGCCATGTGGCGGAAGATGATGCGCCGGGTGCTGTAGCCCGCGACGCGCGCGGCATCGATGTAGGCCATCTCCCGGATCGACAGCGCTGAGGAGCGCACCACCCGCGCCACGTTCGGGATGATCGGAATGGAAATGGCCAGGATCAGGTTGAGGTCGAAGCCCAGCACGAGGTTGCGGCCCAGCATGGCCACAACGACCAGCGCCAGCACGATGATCGGCAGTGACAGGAAGATGTCGACGACGCGCTGGATCAGGAGATCGACGACGCCGCCGAAATAGGCCGAGGCGAGCCCGATGATCGCCCCCAGCGTGCTGCCGAGCAGCGCCGAGACCAGGCCCATCACGATCGCCGTCCGCGCGCCGTAGAGGATGCGGCTCAGGATATCGCGGCCGAAATTGTCCGTGCCGAGCGGATGCGCCCAGCTCGGCGGCGCCAGCATGTCGCTGAAGCTGATGGCGACGGGGTCGTAGGGCGCGATGTACGGGGCAAGCGCGCCGGCCACCGCCATGACGAGCACGGTCACCAGGCCCGCCGCCCCCAGCGGCTGGGTCTTCGCGAACCGGGCCATCTTGTGCCAGGCGCCCGGCCGGCCCTGCGACTGCGCCCGGGGCTGGCCCTTCGACGGGGAAGGTATCGTGGAGGCGACGGTCATGGTCGGCCCTACCGGTACCGGATGCGCGGATCGAACGCCGCGTACAGGAGATCCACCACCAGGTTGGTGACGACGAACACCGCGGCGATGAACATCACGATGTTCTGCACCAGCACGAAATCGCGGTGGGCGACGGCCTGGACGAACAGCTGGCCGATGCCGTTGAGGTTGAAGACCTGCTCGGTGACGACCAGGCCGCCCATCAGGAAGGCGAATTCGAGGCCGATGACGGTGATGGCCGGCAGCATGGCGTTCTTCATCGCATGGCGGATGATGATCACCTTCTCCGCCAGTCCCTTGGCGCGGGCCGTGCGGATATAGTCCTCGCGCATCACCTCGATGACGGAGGAGCGCACCATGCGGGCGACGACCGCCGCATATCGCGTCCCGACCACCAGGGCGGGCCAGATCAGCTGGGACAGGTTGGCGATCGGATCGACCGAGAACGGCGTGTAGATCACCGGCGGCAGCCAGTTGAACAGCCAGAGCAGCACCAGGATGATGACCATCCCGAACCAGAAGGCCGGCACCGCGAGGCCGGCCAGCGACAGGACCCGCAGCATGTAGTCGATCGGCGAATCCCGGTAGAGCGCGCTCAGCGTGCCCATCGGCACCGCCAGCAGCGTCGCGATCAGCGCGCCCATCACGGCGACCTGGATCGACAGCGGCAGGCGGATGCTCATCTCGTCGACCACCGGCTTGCCGGTCCACATCGACAGGCCGGGATCGAGCCGCCCGAGTCCCGCCAGCCAGGACAGGAACTGCTCCGGCAGCGGCTTGTCGATCCCGAGCCGGGCACGCTCCGCGTCGATCGTCGCCTGGGTGACGGACGCACCATCGGCGCGCAGCTTGACCTCGACGACGTCGCCGGGGACCACCCGCAACATGAAGAAGATCAGCAACGCCGCGCCCAGCAGCGTCGGGATCATCATCAGGATGCGCTTCGTGATGTAGGTCAGCATGGCTGCACCTTGATGCAGGCGACTTGATGGTCGCCCTCGACCCGCCGCAGTGCCGGGATCTCAGCGCTGCATTCGGCGGTGGCCAGCGGGCACCGGGTGGAGAAGACGCAGCCCTTGGGCTGGTTGATCGGTGACGGCAGCTCCCCCTTGGCGACCCGCGGCCGGCGACTCCGCTCGATGACCGGATCCGGAACGGGCGCCGCGTCGAGCAGCAGCTGGGTGTAGGGGTGGCGCGGGTTGCGGTAGAGCTCGTCCCGGTCGGCCAGCTCCATGATGCGGCCGAGATACATGACGGCCACGCGATGGGAGATGTGCCGCACGACCGCCAGATCGTGGGCGATGAAGAGATAGGTCAGGCCGAGCTTCTGCTGCAGCTCGTCGAGCAAATTGATGATCTGGCCCTGGATCGAGACGTCGAGCGCCGACACCGGCTCGTCGCAGACAATGATGCTGGGGTTCAGGGCAAGCGACCGCGCGATGCCGACGCGCTGGCGCTGCCCGCCGGACAGTTCATGCGGATAGCGCTCGGCCATGTACGGCATCAGGCCGACCTGCCCGAGCAGCCCCTGGACACGCGCATCGATGTGCCGGGCGCTCGGCTCCAGCTTGTAGACGGCGAGCGGCTCACCGATGATCTCGCTCACCGTCATGCGCGGATTGAGCGACGAGAACGGGTCCTGGAAGATGACCTGCGTGCGGCGGCGCACCTCGCGGGCGCGCTTGTCGCCGATATCCTGGCCGTCGATCAGGATCGAGCCCGAGGTCGTCGCGTCCAGCGCGAGGATGGCCCGGCCGATCGTGCTCTTGCCACAGCCGCTTTCGCCGACCAGGCCCAGGGTCTCGCCCTGCTGGATCTCGAAGCTGACGCCGTCGACCGCCTTGACCGTCGCCGAGCCGCCGAACCAGCGACGGCCGGCCGAGACGGTGAAGTGCCGCTTGAGGTCGCGCACCGATACGCGCACTGGCGCGTCGCTGTCCGGGCGCGGTCGGACGGCCGTGCCGAAGGTCGCTTCCGTTCTGGCGATGCCCGCCAGCATTTCTTCCGCCCGCCAGCAGGCCGCCAGATGCCCCGGCTCGACCGCTTCCAGCGTCGGTTCCTCGTCGCAGCGCTCGATCCGGCGCGGGCAGCGCGGAGCGAACCGGCAGCCCGACGGCAGCGCCATCAGGTCGGGCGGCATGCCCTCGATCGTCGCCAGGCGTTCCTGCCGCGGCCTGTCGAGCCGCGGGATCGAGTCGATGAGGCCGATCGTGTAGGGATGCGAGGATCGTCCGAAGATCGCGTCGGCCGGCCCCTGCTCCACCAGCCGCGCCGCGTACATCACGTTGACCGCGTCGGCATAGCGGGCCACGACGCCGAGATTGTGGGTGATGACGATCATCGCGATGTCGAGCCGCCGCGCGAGATCGCGCATCAGCTCCAGGATCTGCGCCTGGATGGTGACGTCGAGCGCGGTCGTCGGCTCGTCGGCGATGATCAGCTTGGGATTGCAGGCCAGCCCCATCGCGATCATGACGCGCTGGCGCATGCCGCCCGAGAGATGATGCGGATACTGCTCCAGCCGCCGCGCGGGGTCGGTCATGCCGACCATGGTCAGCAATTCGATGGCCCGCTCGCGCGCCGCCTGCCGGGTCAGCGCGAGATGGGCCAGCAGCGGCTCCATCAGCTGCTCGCCGATGCTGAGCACCGGATTGAGCGACGTCATGGGCTCCTGGAAGATCATCGAGATGTCGCGTCCACGACGCTCGCGCATCTCGGCTTCCGACAGCTGCAGCAGGTCGACGCCTTCGAAGATCACGCGGCCCCGCACCACGCGGCCGGCCGGCTTGCTGAGCAGCCGCATCAGCGCCAGGGCCGTCGCCGACTTGCCGCAGCCGCTTTCGCCGACCAGCGCCAGGATCTCGCCGCGATGGACCGTGAACGACACGCCCTCGACCGCACGGGTGACGCCCTTCGACTGGACGAAGTGCACGTGCAGGTCGTCGACCTTCAGCAGCGGCGGGCGCGTTGAAGCGGCGACAGCTGCGCTGGCCCGGATGTCGGGTGCCGAGTCGCGGGGCGACGCGACATTCTCCAGGGCGAGAATGTCCGGAGTGTTCATAGCGATGGTTAGATGACGCCGGACTTCTGCAGATCGGCGATCTCGGCCTCGGAGAGACCGAGCTGATCGCGGAAGATCTCCATGTTGTGCTCGCCGAACTTCGCGCCCAGCCACCGGATCTCGCCCGGCGTCTCGGACAGGCGCGGGATGACGTTGGGGACCGTGACCGGTCCCTCGCCCGGCACCTCGATCTCGACGAAGTTCTGGCGCGCGCGGAAGTGCGGATCAACGTAGATGTCCGCCACGTTGTTGATCGGACCGATCGGCACCTCGAGCTTGAGGCAGTGCTTGAGCAGGTCGTCGCGATCCATCGAGCGGCAGAACTCGGACACGATGGCGTTGACCTCCGCCCTGCCCTTGATGCGCTGCGGCATGGTCTCATAGCGGTCCGGCGCCAGCAGGTCCTCGCGGTTCATTGCCTTGCACATGCGCTGCCACATCTTGTTGTCGGTGCAGGCGAGTGCGATCCAGTGCCCGTCCTTGGTCTCGTAGTGGCTGTGCGGGACGTGGTTGGTCGTGTCGGCACCCAGACGCTGGCGAATGAAGCCGCTCTTGGCGTAGGCCGAGATCATCTCGTCCAGCATGCGGAACACGCCCTCGTAGAGGCCGATATCGACATACTGGCCGATGCCGTAGCGGTTGCGCGCCGTATAGGCGAGCAGCGCGCCCAGCGCGCCGTACACGCCCGTGATGTAGTCGCCCAGCGAGGTCGAACCCGGCATCACCGGCTTGCCGTCCGGCTCGCCAGCCAGGTAGGACAGGCCCGCGAAGGCGTGTGCGATGCGGGCGAAGCCCGGCCGGTCGATGTACGGACCCGTCTGCCCGTAGGCCGTGACGCGCACGAGAATGAGATCGGGATTGATTTCCTTCAGGACGTCGTAGCCCAGGCCCCAGCGCTCGAGCGTTCCGGGCATGAAGTTCTCGACCACAATGTCCATGTCGGCGATAAGCCGCTTCGCCAGCTCCTTGCCCTTCTCGGTGCGCAGGTCGAGCGTGATGCACTTCTTGTTGCGCTGCTCGGAGAGCCACACGAAGGACGAGCCGGAGCCGGTCATGCTGCCGTGCTGGCGGCTGGAGCCGCCCTTGCCGGGCAGCTCCACCTTGATCACGTCGGCGCCGAATTCGCCGAGGATCGTCGCAACGAACGGGCCGGCGAGCATCGTTGCCAGATCCAGGATCTTCACGCCGGCCATCGGCAACTGGGTCGTCCGCTGGTCTTGCTTGTTGTCCTCGGCCTGCTTGCTCATCGTTCCCTCTTCAAAAATTCACGCAATATGCGAACCGCCTCTTCCTCCCACGACTGAGTGGGAACCGGAGCGACAAGCATGAACCGGCTGGAGACCGCGTCTGCGTTTGCTACTTTCCGTTCTTCAATCGTGCGGAATTGTTGCGATCATAAAGGCCAGTAGCGACCTGAACTATTCATAAATGGTCGCGCATTTATAGTACAGAAAAATGAGTCGATGGGAGCGCAAGCCTGGCCGCGAGTCAGTCCGACCAGCCGGCACCATCGCGGATCGTGCCGCGAACGAAGCGCGCGAAGGAGCGAGCTGCTGTCGACATCGGTTTGTCCCGCTTCGTGACGATTCCGTAGTGCCGAACTAGGCGGAACCCTTTGATTGGTACCATGCCGACCGTGCCACGCTGATCGCGCGATATCAAAGTGCGCGGAACGAAGGTGATCCCCATACCAGCAGCAACCATGCCGATGACTGTGCTGATGTTGCTGACGTCGTTCATCTGCGCGAGCGGCTCGAATCGGAGACCACGCTTCGTGAACTCGGCGGCGAACACCTCGCGCAGGGCGCGATAGAAATCAGGAATCAGCAGCGGGTACCTGACGATATCCTCAAACAGCACCTCCTTCTTAGCGAGCAGAGGATGCCGGAGTGGCGTGACGACGGCGCACTCCTCCTGTGTGAGCGATTCGAACTTAAACTCGGGATGATGACCGTCGAGCACCATGATCGCCATGTCCGCGGTCCCGTCGGCGAGTTCCGCCAGCGCTGGAGCAGCCGGCAGATCGTGCAGCTTAACCTCCGTCTGACGGTGCGACTGCACGTACCGGGTGATGATGGGCAGCAGGACGACGGCCGACAGCATCGGCGGTGCCGCGATCGTCACCCGCCGCTTCCGGATCTCCGACTCCTTTCGGAAGGTCTCCAGCAGGATTCGCAGGTCGCGCAAGGTGGCGTTCCCCGTGGTTTGGAGGCGTTCGCCGGCATCGGTCAGGACGATGCGCCGGGTCGTTCGTGAGATGAGGGAAATTCCCACCTGCGCTTCCAGCCGTTGCACACGGCTGGTTACGGACGGCTGGGATAGTCCAAGTGCCTCGGCAGCACGGCTGAAGCTGCTAAGTTCCGCGACAGTGAGGAAGGTCTCAAGTTCTTCGAGTTTGAATTGGAAACGCTGACGCCTTCTTTGGGAAGGCGCCAGCCGTGGTCTCGAGTCGCTCATGCTCGCCTATCTCAATCCTTGATCCGTCGAGCTAGCAGCCTTCCTTCATTATCTCAATCCGGGGAGCATCAGCGGCATCGGGGAATCGGGCTCACGAGGCGGCACGAGCCTGGCCCACAATCGTCGTGAGGGCCACGGGGTACGAGCCCTGCCCGGCGCTCGGGGCGGGCGATTCGGGAGTTAAGAGCCGGAGGTTCGGATTCTTCTCAATCCGACCACTCGGGACAAACCAACGGCGCGCAGCGATGCGCGCCGTTCTGCTTTGCAGCTTCTTAGAAGGCCGGCGCGCCGCCGGGACGGGGGAGCTGCCGGCCGGCCGGATCGCCCGGGCGAATGACGTACGACGGCGTGCCCGGCGGGTTGGCATTCATCGTCGAGGGCGGCATGGCGCCCACGATCGGACCCGGCGGAAGGCCCGAGTCGCTCTGCACCGAGGCGGCAGGCTCGGCGGGCTGCACGCCGGTTGCCGCCGGAGCCGTCGCCGTCGGAGTGGTCGCTGCCGGTGCTGTCGCCGCCGGGGCGGCGGGCGGCGGATTGGGGTCTGCACAGGCGGCCAGGGCGCCGACGGCGATAACGCTGAACCAGGTCCGGGTCACATCTGCCTCCCTTCCGCTCGAGTGCCGTGTGGCTCGTAGAATACTTGAGCCCGCCCGAAACTGCAAAATCGCGCGACGTTTCCCGCGACGTCGTTCGGCCACGCGTTGACCTTCACCAGGAATGAGGTCAGGCTCTTTTGCGCCGTGTACCAGTAGGTTTGTCCCTTTGGCGACCGACGTCCTACGCGTGAACACTTGAGGAGTCTGCCTATCGAGTAAGCGTTTCATCCCCATAGCCAACTTCGGCCCAAACGAACCGACCTGGGAGGCGGCGTCATGAGCGACGAAGCGAACAAGAGGGGTCCCGAAAGTACAAGGCGTGAGTTCCTTACCGCGACGACGGCGCTGGCAGGTGCCGCACTCGCGGGTGGTCTGCCCGGCAATGCCAGGGCCGAACGCAAGCGCAACCCGAAGCGCGGCGGCACGGTGCGTTTCGGCACCAGAGACGACTCGGTCGGTCTCGATACCCATCGCAACTTCATCTACTTCGTATCCCAGCCGCTCGCCGGCACGACCGGCGGCTTTCTCGACTTCGATGCGGGCATGAACATCGTTCCGGCCATCGCCACCGAATGGGAACCCTCGCAGGACCTCAAGACCTGGACCTTCAAGCTGCGCCGCGGCGCGGAGTTCCACAACGGCGAGACGATCGACGCCAACGCCGTGAAGTGGAACCTCGAACGCATTCTCGATCCGAAGATCGGCCATTCCTTCAACCGCTCGGCTCTGATCGACGTCGAGCGCGTCACGGTGGACGACAAGTGGATCGTCCAGATCCACCTGAAGGAGCCGAGCGCGGCCTTCGCTTCCAACTTGGTCTACTACCCGGTGAACCTGATCGCGCCCGGTGCCGTCGACAAGGCCGACACCGCGCCGGCGGGCTGCGGGCCGTTCAAGTTCAAGTCATGGAAGCGCTTCGACATCTGCGAGTTGGTGCGCTTCGAGAACTTCTGGGAAACCGATGCCGACGGCAACACGCTGCCCTATCTCGACGGGCTGATCGGCCGACCCAAGAAGGAGGACCGTGTGCGCCTGACGGCGCTGCGCGCCGGCGAGGTCGACCTGATCGACAACGTCGCCTACGCCGATGCGCCCTCCTTCATAAAGGAGTACGGCAAGACCTACGACACCTATCCGGTGCCCCAGGTCGGCACGGCCATGGTCACCTTCAACCTCAGGAGCGGGCCGTTCTCGGCCAAGGACAATCCCGACGCGCACATGCTGCGCACGGCAGCCGCGCACGCCATCGATCATGAGGGCATCCACGAGGCCGTGTTCAACAAGCAGGGCGAGGTCGCCAAGGGCTTCTACAGCAAGTCGAGCCCCTGGTACGGCAAGGACATCAAGCCGTGGCCGGCCTACGACCCCGACAAGGCCAAGGCGCTGCGCACGAAGGCCAGGGACGGCGACGCCAAGCTTCTGATCATCGCCAACGATTCCTTTCCCTACATGCAGCAGTCGGGTGAGCTGGTGCACGCCATGCTGAAGGACGCGGGCTTCAACGTGACCTTCGAGATCCATCCGACGCCGGTCGTGCAGGACAAGTACAACAAGGCGGCGTTCGACATCGATTCGACCGCCAACAGCTACCGCATCGATCCCGACGGCTGGTACTCGCGAAACATCCTGTCGACGGCGCCGGAGACCAAGCGGCGTATCGGCTACGTCAACGAGAAGGTCGACCAGCTGATCATCGCTGCCGCGAGGGAGCGCGACAAGGACAAGCGGCGGCAGATGTATGCCGACGTCGATTCGATCGTGAACGAGGACCTACCGCTGGTCTACACGCACTTCGTGTCGCTGATGCAGGCCGGCACGAAGAAGCTGAAAGGCTACGAGCCCGCCTTCACGGGACCGTTCCAGTATGCCGGCGGCGGCATGCGGACGGCGTGGATGGAAAGCTAGGCGTTTCTTCTGGACCGCGAGCCTCCGGCTCGCTCACGAGCGCGAGAGCCGGAAACTCGCGGTCCGGAAGACCATGAGGGGTCTTCAGCCATGCTCGCCTACATCATCCGTCGCATCGTCTATCTGGTCCCCGTGCTGTTCGTCCTGACGCTGGTCGTCTTCACCTTCGTCGAGATGCTGCCCGGCAACATCATCGACACACTGGTCGGCAACGAAGGCGTCAACGATCCAGAGGTCCGCAAGATCCTGGAGAAGGAGTATGGCCTCGATCAGCCGGTGTACATCCGCTACGCCAAGTGGCTGATACGTGCCGTGCAGGGCGACTTCGGCATGTCTCTGGTGACGCGCCGCCCGGTCGCTGTCGAGCTGATGACGGGCATTCCCGCTACCGTCTATCTGGCAGTGGTCGGCATATCGCTGTCGATGCTGATCGCCGTGCCGCTGGGCACCATCGCCGCGGTCAAGCGGAACACGCCGATCGACTACACCGCCCAGGTCACCTCGCTGATCGGCATCTCGATCCCGGAGTTCTGGTTCGCCATCCTGTGCGTGCTGTTCTTCTCGCTCTATCTCGGCTGGCTGCCCTCCTCCGGCTTCGCCAATCCGTTCGTCGACCCGTGGGCCAGCCTCAAGTTCCTCATCCTGCCGGCGGCCGCGATCGGCTTCCGCCAGGCCGCCTACACCACGCGGCTCACCCGCTCCTCCATGCTCGACGAGATGAACAAGGAGTACATCGATACCGCCCGCTCGGTCGGCCTCAGCGAAGGCAAGGTGATCTTCAAGTACACCCTGCGCAACGCCATGATTCCCACCGTCACCATCAGCGGCCTGCAACTCGCCAACCTGCTGGGCGGCACGGTGGTGCTGGAATCCATCTTCGCCTGGCCGGGTATCGGCCGGGCGATCTTCGAAGCGATCCTGCAGCGCGACTATCCGCTGGTGCAGGCCGGCGTGCTGGTGCTGGGCTGCATCGTCGTCGTCATGAACCTGCTGGTCGACCTCACCTACCGGCTGCTCAATCCACGCGTCAAGCTGGGCTAGGGGGGCGCATCATGACCGAACTCGAAGCCCGCAAGTTCGCCGACCTCGACGCGATCCGCGCCCCGACGCTCGGCGGCCGCCTGACGCGCTGGCGCACGGCATTGGGCAATGCCTGGCACGAAGTGCGCAAGAGCCGCACCGCCTCGATCGGCGCCGTCATGCTGGCGCTGCTGTTCGGCGCCTGCATCGCCACGCCCTGGATCACCACCTACGACCCGATAAAGCAGAACTACCGCGAGCGCCTGCAGCCCCCGTCCGAGAAGCACCTCCTGGGCACCGATCGCCTGGGCCGCGACATCTATTCCCGCCTGCTGTGGGGCGGCAGGCGGCTGGTGACCATCGCCATCCTCGCGGTCACCTTCGGCCTCTGCCTCGGCATTCCCTACGGCGTGCTGTCGGGCTATTTCGGCGGCAAGGTCGACACCATCGCCATGCGCTTCGTCGACGGGCTCTTGGCCTTTCCCGGCCTCCTTCTCTACCTGCTGATCGTCACCCTTGCCCGGGAATGGAAGATGGAGGGCATCTACAACGACATGGTGCTGGTCTTCGCGCTCGGCTTCGCCTTCATGCCGGAGGTGGCGCGCCTGTCGCGCGGCTCGGTGCTGGTCGAGAAGCAGAAGGAATACGTCGAAGCCTCGCGCGCCGTGGGCGACGGCAGCCTCGCGATTGCGCTGCGCCAGATCCTGCCCAACATCGTCTCGCCGCTGATCGTCAACGCCACGGTGCGGCTGGGCTACGTCATCCTGATCGTGGCGGCGCTGTCGTTCCTGGGGCTGGGCACGCCGCCGCCGACGCCCGACTGGGGTTCCGATCTCGCCGCCGCCCGCGACTATATGGAGACGGCGCCGCTGATCGCCGCCTTCCCCGGGCTCGCCATCTGCTACACGGTGCTCGCCTTCAACCTGTTCGGCGACGGATTGCGCGACATCCTCGATCCGCGGCTGGCGGAGCGCTGAGATGGCCGAGACAGTCCTCCAGCTCGACGAGCTCACCGTGCGCTTCCGCTTGAGGCGCGGCGATCTCACCGCGGTCGACGGCGTGTCCTTCGCGATCGAGCGCGGCCAGACCTTCGGCCTGGTGGGCGAATCGGGCTCGGGCAAGTCGGTGACGGCCAAGGCGATCATGCGCCTGATCCCCGATCCGCCGGGCGAGATCCCGCGCGGCCGCATCCTGTTCGAGGGCAGCGACATCCTGGACAAGAACGACGCCGAGATGCGCGCCTTGCGCGGACGCCGCATCGCCATGGTGTTCCAGGAGCCGATGAGCGCACTGAACCCCGTGTTCACCGTGTGCGACCAGATCTCCGATGCGCTGCGCACCAACCTCGGCCTCTCCAAGGCCGAGGCGCGCGAGCGGGTCGTCGAGCTCCTGTCCCTGGTCGGCATCCCCTCGCCGCAGAAGCGACTGGACTCCTACGTCCACGAATTCTCCGGCGGCATGCGCCAGCGCGTCATGCTGGCGATGGCGCTCAGCTGCAATCCGTCCTTCCTCATCGCCGACGAGCCGACGACGGCGCTCGACGTCACCATCCAGGCCACCATCCTCGAGCTGATCACCGGCATGATCGAGCGCCTGGGCATGTCGCTCCTCTTCATCACGCACAATCTCGGCGTTGTCGCCCATGGCTGCGATCGAGTCGGAGTGATGTACGCCTCCCACATCGTCGAGCTCGGCGACAAGCGCGAGATCTTCGCCCGCCCGCAGCATCCCTACACGGTGGGGCTGCTGAACTCGATCCCGCGGCTCGACGGCCAGGCCAAGTATCTGACGCCGATTGCGGGCTCGGTGTGCAACATGATGGATCCGCCATCGGGCTGTAAGTTCCATCCGCGCTGTGCCCACGCCATGGACGTCTGCCGCCGCGAGATCCCGCGGCTCCGAGAGATCGCGCCCGGCCATCTCGCGGCCTGCCACCTGCTTGACCGGGGGACGGCATGACCACCGCCGACACGCTGCTGAGCGTAAAAGGGCTCACCAAGCACTTCACCCTGCACGGTGACGTCTATTCCAGATTGGCGGGCGAGAAGAGCCAGGTGCTGAAGGCGGTCGACGGCATCGACTTCCACATCGAGCGCGGCGAGACGCTGGGCCTGGTGGGCGAGAGCGGCTGCGGCAAGTCGACGACGGCGCGGCTGGTGACCCGGCTGATCGAGCCCACTGCCGGCGAGGTGACCCTGAAGGGCGAGGACCTGCTGGCCTTCTCTCTCGCGCGCATGAAGGAGGCACGCAAGGAGGTCCAGCTGGTCTTCCAGGATCCCTACAGCTCGCTCAATCCGCGCAAGCCCGTCATGCACATCCTGAGCCGGCCGATGGAGATCCACGGCGTCGCCCGCTCCTGGCCCGAGAAGCGCGAGAAGGTGCTGGAGCTCCTGCGCCGCGTCGGGCTCGGCATCGAGCACATCGACCGCTACCCGCACGAATTCTCGGGCGGCCAGCGCCAGCGCATCGCCATCGCCCGCGCGCTGTCGGTCGATCCCGAGCTGGTGATCGGCGACGAGCCGGTGTCGGCGCTCGACGTGTCGATCCAGGCGCAGATCCTGAACCTGTTCCGCGAGTTGCAGAAGGAATTCGGGCTGACCTATCTCTTCATCGCCCACGATCTCAGCGTCATCCGCCACATCAGCGACCGGGTGGCGGTGATGTATGTCGGCAAGATCGTCGAGACGGGGCCGGCGGCGGCCCTGTTCGACAAGCCGCTGCACCCCTACACCAAGGCCCTTCTGGCGGCGGTTCCCGAGGCCGATCCGGCCAGGCCGGCGCCCAAGCTCACTCTCCGGGGCGAAGTGTCGACACCGATCGATCCGCCGCCCGGTTGCCGGCTGTGCGGGCGCTGCCCGCGCGAGAGTGCGGTATGCTCCGAGATCTCACCGCCGCTGCTCGACGTCGGCGATGGCCGGCAGGTCGCCTGCCACAATCTCTGATCGTCAGGGATTGCAGTTGGCCTGGGCGATGACCACGGCGTCGAGGCCTTGCATCTGCTCCTGGGTGAGATTGGACGGATCGAGCAGGTTGCCGCCAGGCGCCACGGCCGCGTTGGACTTCTGCAGGCCTTCGATGGCGGCCTGGCGCTTGTCGGCCGGAAGCTTGGAGGAAATGCACTCGCACATCTGTTGCGATGTGGTCTTCGTACAGGCCTGCATGAACGCATCCTGCGCCGGCGCAGGCCCGGACGACAGGGCGACGACGACGGCAGCGGCAGATACGCAGACGGCAAGGCGCATGGAACTCCTCCGGATGGCGGCGGCGATAATACCAGATCGCCGGCGTCAGAGTACCGTGCCGATGCGGCCGAACGACAGCCAGATGACGGCGTCGTGCAGCCGCCGACGAAATCCTGTCACCCGACAACCCATCCGCGCGCGAGGCCGAAGACCCCGGTGGCGAACAGGATGGCGAGCGCGACATTGCGGTAAAGGCGCTCGCTCGCCAGGCCGTGGAAGGCGCGGCCGCCGACCCACGCGCCCAGCACCATGACCGGGAACAGCACGACGGCGCGGACCAGCGCATCGACCCCCGCCACGCCCGTGGCCAGCACGATGACGATCAGCAGGAACTGCGTCAGGAAATAGTAGGTGACGATGTTGGCCCGGTTGACCAGCGGTGGATCGTTGCCCGACAGCAGGTAGAGCAGCACCGGAGGACCGCCGACGCTGGTGGTGGCCATCATGGCGCCCGACACCGCCCCCACCGCGACGGTGGCGGCCGTCGAGCGCCGGCCGGTGTATTTCCAGCCGCTCCACATCAGAACGACGAAGGCCACGATGACGGCCGACACCGCCGTCACGATGGTGTTCTTGTCGACGCTCGCCAGCAGCCAGACGCCGAGCGGCATGGCGGCGCAGGCGGCGATGCTCATCGGCGTCAGCACCTTCCAGTCGGCGTGCCGGCGGACCTGCGGGAAGAGTTGCAGGGACACCACCAGTTCGATCGCCACCACGGTCACCACCATGTCGGCCGAGCCGAACAGGATGGCGAAGATCGGCGCCATCAGCATGGCCGAGCCGAAACCGGCAAAACCGCGCATCAGGCCGGCAATGAGCGTGACGCCGATTGCGGTCCACAAGCCGACACCGGCGAACAAGGACGAAACGTAAGGGATCATTGAAGCGACTTCTCGACACCACCGGACACGACGACAGGCGATCCGCGGTCCGGGCTGGCCGGAGCGGGATCAGCGCTTAAGTCGAAGGAGTTGCCGCTTCATGAGGCGCGAACCTTGGTCGATCCGCGCCGTTCCGTCAATCAAAGCCTGCGGGATCGAGCAGGCTGCCCACCGCTGCCGCTCGGCCATCTCGCCTGATCAGGCCGCGAGCTTCGCGCGCACGAAGTCGATCCTGTCCTGACCCCAGAAGAGCTCGCCGTCGACGACGAAGGTCGGCACCGCGAACACTGCTCGGCCTCCTGCTGATGACGTTTCAGTTCCGCCGGCCCCTCGCCATCCGCAAACGCATCGAAGCCCGACGTATCGACGCCCGCATCCGTCAGCAGCCCCATGACCGCGCCGCGGTCCTCGTAGTCGAGCTCGCGCTTGAAGAAGCGCGGATAGGCGAGATCGATCACGGAACGACCGTGGCCGCTCTTGTCGGCGTAGAGCCAGGCGAGATGGACCAGCGTCTGGTCGAAGATCTTCTTCGGACCCAGGAGCGTGATGCCGCGCTGGTTCGCGAAGCGCCGGGCATCCTGATAGAAGTACTTGATCTTGCGCATGCCCCGCGCGATCGCCTCGGGATCGCCGAGATTGACCGCGCCGGCGATATCGAGAGCGAACGGGCGCAGCCGGAGCTCGGCCTCGAAGTCGCGCTCGAGGTCGTAGGCCGGATCCTTGGCGAGAAAGGAGTACGGGCTGCGCA
>JAEZIF010000440.1 GCA_023416135.1 Pseudomonadota bacterium | reverse complement strand
CCTCCTGGGGATGGTGGTGCGGAGAGACATGCCCGATACGGAGGGCGCTGTCATCCGCAGGGTCGGCCACCCCGGTCTCTGGCCCCCCACTCTGCCCGGAGGGTGCAGCTCCTTATGTGCGAGGCTTTTTCGGCCGGGACGCTTTCGGCGAACGGGCCGGCTTCGCGGCCCGGCGGCGAGCCTTGCGACCGGGCGCGGTGGACCGGCTGGCCGCAGCCATCAGTGCCGCGGCCTCCTTCTCGAGCTTCTGCACGTACTTGAGGATGCGGCTCCTGTCGGGCTCCGGAAGGGCGCAAGCGAGCGTGTGTGCCCGGCGGGCGATGTAAAGCAAGGTCTCCGGTTGTTCGCCCGATCCTTTGCCTTTCGCCATTGGTACGCGTCCCGACTACTACTTTACGCTCGGCACAGCGTCCGCTCCTGACCTCGTCGCCTTCGACCGCGACCAGACTCGGTCGTGGCGCGTGAAGGAGTCAACGGCTGACGGCGTGCGTCCGTTCCTTTTCAAGGCCAGCATCGACAATGTCGAGTGGCTTCTCTCCCGCCAAGCGAGAGACGCCGCACCGCCGACGCCGAGCCGGCGCGTTCGGATCTCACGGCAGCGCGCGCTCCGGATTCGCCTGACCTCGATGGGGCAGAGTGCTCGCATCGCGTTCGACCAATGCCGGGAAATGGAGACCGGGAGACGGCGCCTCGCCCGCTGCCTCGGCAAGACGGCGCATCATCGAAGACGCGGTCTTGAGCGACACGTTCAGGATCTTGTGCAGGTGAAACGGCCGCATCGGCCTCGCTCCCCCTTCGGTCAGATAGATGGCCTGCAGCCATTTGTGCGCCGGGACGTGGCTCGCGCTCATCACGGTGCCGTGCAGAAGGGAGAACGGCTTGCGGCAACTGTAGCATTTGTAGGTGCCGAGGCGCGTCGTCGCGCCCTCGAGCTTGCCGACCCTGGCAATGCTGCGGCAGCGCGGGCAGCACACGCCGTTCGGCCATAGCAGTTTCTCGAGATAACGATGCGCGCTGAGCTCGTCCGCGAACATGCCGAGCGTTTCGCGAACGCTGCGATCGAACCCCTGACCCATTTGTTCGCCCCCCAAGACCCGCTCGACCCCTCGAGCCCCAATCGACCACGTTGTGTCCCACCACACCGAAATCGTGGCGTGTGTGTATAACTCGACGTGCGGATCGGCAATACCGTAACAGTTGTGGGTCGCAAAAGTCGCACCCCACATGAAGCGTCGGCATCCTGCAGAGCCACACGGAATAGAGTGCATCCTTACACCGGGATTTCATGGACCTGCGCCCGCATGGCGCGCCGGCCGAGCTCCAACGTTGCGAGCGCAATCGGCAGGCTGAAACGGCGCGGTCCGGCGCTGCCTGGATTGAGGTAGAGCACGCCATCGACTGTCTCGATCTTCGCGCGATGCGAATGACCCGATACGACCACGTCGATGCCGGCCGCGGCAGGCTCGAGGGCGAGCTCGTTGCGATTGTGGAGCACGAAGATCGACCGGCCGCCGAGCGCCACGCGCGCCGTCGTCGGATAGGCGGACGCCCACTCTCCTGTATCGACGTTTCCCCTGATTGCCGTCGTCGGCGCGATCTTGCGCAATCCCGCGATCACCTCGGGATGGCCGATGTCGCCGGCATGAATGATGTGGTGGACGCCCGCGAGCCGCGCCACCGCCTCGGGGCGCAGCAGGCCATGCGTATCGGAAATGATTCCGATCCTCATGGCCGCCTGCGAATTCGATCCCACTTTGATCACCCGCACTGAGACTATGCCCTCGTCGTGGCCCTTCGCGTGCCTCTTCCCGCAGCGGCGCAGCGGAGTATGCGCCGCGTGCTTGTCGGCGACCGCCGACGGGTTCATGCTCGTTGCTCGGGTGTGTGGTTCGCAAGCGAGTGTTTTGCTTCCTCGGGCTTGGGGGGCTCGAATGAGGACACGTCGCGAATGCCTGGAGAAGGCAGCGCGCTGCGAGCAGCTGGCTCGCACCTGCTCCACGTCCATGAACGAGCGCATATTGCTGGAAACGGCGAAGCACTGGCGCGGTCTCGCGCGCTCTTGTCCGCCGCGGTCGCCCAGCGACAGGGACGGACGCGTTTCGCCCCCGCCCATCGACGTGCCCATCGACGTGCCGATCGACGACGCCACCACGGCAAGCATGCTGGCCGGACTAGGCTGCTTGATCCGGTAAGCGCCGCGCGGGGCCCGGAATAGGGAAGCCCACCTGCACGCTCCGTCAGGTGGGCTGGAGAGCGGGGATAACCCAAAGGGCGCGGCCGCACTCTGCTGAAGGAATGCCGCGCCGTGCCGAAGGGTTACAGGTCGCAGGTAAAAGAGGCGCGGAACGACCGCGACGCTCGGTCGTTGACCGGGCGCAGCCGATCGAGAGGTTCCGTCATGCGCCTTGTGTTCCTTACCGTTGCCGTCGCCGCAGCGACTGCAGTCGCCGCCCCCCTGCTCGTGCAGGCCCAGGGAACGCCCCAGACCGTCCAGCTCACGAAGGTCGACGTCGTCAAGGTGGCGACGGGCTTCCGTGCCAGCAAGGTCATCGGCTCTCCCGTCGTCAACGAAGCCGGCGATACGGTCGGCAAGGTCGATGACGTGATCATCGGCGAGGACGGCAAGGCGCCGTTCGTCGTCCTGGCGGTGGGCGGGTTCCTCGGCATCGGCGACAAGCTGGTCGTCCTGCCTTACGAGCAGCTGAAGACCCTCGACCGCAAGATCGTCATGCCGGGCGCCACCAAGGACGCCCTGAAGGACCTTCCGACGTTCAAGTACGTCTCGAACTGAGGCGCGTTCGGGCTATTCCGCCCGCAGCTGAGTGGCGCCGGCCTTTTCCAGCGTCGACCGCACGACCTTGGTCTGGCCGGCATCGCATTCGACGGAAACCTCGATCGGCCCCGCCAGCTCGGGCTCGCCGCGCCTTGCCACGCCGGGATGGCCGCTCTCGACATCGGCGCCGGCCGGACGGGTCCCGGCGGTGTTCGTCGTGCCGGGCGCACGCACGAAGATGTCGGCGCGCTCGATGCCGTGTTCCTGGACGAGATGCTCGACGGCCGTCTCGGCGTCGCGGCGGGTGTCGAAGTTGGCGACGATCGTTCGCTCCACGGAAGCCTCCCTTCAGTTCCTGGAGGATTAACCGGCAGGCCGCGGTCTGGTTGCGTCGAACGAAAACACGGAACCCCGTTGGCCCGCTTGGCGTAGTCGTTCCCGATGCTCGACCTCGACGAAACCATTGCCGCGCTCTATGCGCGCAGAATCAACTGCGGCTGCCAGACCCTGTGGGATGGCGGCATGACCGTCTGGCTCGGTGACGAGACCAATGGACGGAAAGCCGAGACGACCCTGCCGCCGCAGAGCCTGGGGTCGGCGGGCCTGTGGCTCTTCGAGGCGGCGCGCCGCCTCTACCCCGATGAGTTCCCCGATCCCGGGTGACGCTCCCCTTCCGCCGCGTACTCCGCCACGCAACGATCGTCACGCTCCAGCCTTTGCTTACAGGCAACCAAGGAGGCATCCATGCGCGCAGGCGAAGTCATGACACGCGATGTGGTCACGGTGCGGCCCGATGCGATGATCCGCGAGGCGGCACGGATGATGGACGACCTCAATGTCGGCGCGCTGCCGGTGTGCGACGGCAGGCGGCTGGTCGGCATCATCACCGACCGCGACATCGTGGTGCGGTCCACCGCGGACGGCATGCGGCCCGACGCGACGCCGGTGCAGGCGGTGATGACCGCCGACGTGTACTGGTGCTTCGAGACCGACACCATCGAAGAGATCGAGGATGCCATGGCCCGCCGCCAGGTCAGGCGCATCCCCGTGGTCGATCGTGACAAGCGCCTGGTCGGCATGATCGCCCTGGGCGATCTCGCGACCGACCGCGCGCCCGGTGCCGGCGATGCGCTGCGCCGGATCTCCGAGCCCTCCGAGCCCAAGCGCTCCGGCCGCGCGGCGCGCCAGGGCGACGGCGACGCGCCGTGGCCGGCCTTCGGCGACGGCACCCCCC
>JAEZIF010000421.1 GCA_023416135.1 Pseudomonadota bacterium | reverse complement strand
GCGCTCACCGCTTGCGCGTCTCTTCCCAGGCGCGAGCGGCATCGATCAGGGCTTCGAAGGCGGCGCCGTAGATCAGCAGCGTTTCCTTCGTGCCGGCGTCGATCTCGCGATAGTCGTGCGCGTCGACGACCGGCATCGCGTTGGCGCGCACCGACTTCATCAACCGCTTGATCTCGGACGCGGCGTGAGCCGGCGTCTGCAGCAGCACCAGGCGCTTCATGCGGTTGGGGTTCTCGGGCACGTGGCAGTCGTTGCAGTGGGCGCGGCGCATGGCGTTGGCGAGATCGCGATAGCGCGGCTCGATCTCCCGGAGATGAAGATTGTCGTCGGAGAACAAACCCTTGAACAGGGTCGGCGAGGGCTGGGTCGCGCCCGCGGCGTCGGTCCACATCCATTGCCCATCGAACACCGGCGGCGCGACCGGCCTGCTCACGAGGCCCGGACGGTCGCGGCCGTCGTTCATGAACTGGGCAGCGACGATGCGGCCGGACTGTGGCGCGAACCAGAACACCACGGTGTTGGCGGCCTGGTAGTCGTTCCACTTCCTGGCGTTGTGCCAGAACCGGTCTGCTCGGGCGTGCGCTTGATGCTCCTGGCGCCGCCGAGCTCCTTGATCTCGTTGTAGTCGCGGGCGTAGCGCTCGCTCCTGAGATCGGGCGGCGGCGGCGGCCGCAGCTGGTCGGCGCTCTTCATGACCCAGGGCTTGGCCCGCGCGTATTCGGGGAATGCCGGCAGGACCGTGGGGATCCAGACACCCGCGCCGGTGACAGGTCGATAGGTATCGGGGACGCTGGTGCCGTCCGCGGCCCGCTCGGCGATCACCGCCGCGGCACACTTCTCGCCGATGGCGACGCCATCGTTGCGGGCCGGGCCGTCGGGTATGGCCTTCATCGACGCCCCGAACGCCTGGTCGATCAGCGCCTTCTGGGTGGGCAACTGCTGGAGAAGGACGGCTCTTGCCGCCGCGGCGGCCGCGGCCTCGGCGGAAGCGCCCGGCATCGGCGCACCGCCCGGTGCATGGGTCGCGTACCTCCTCTGGACGGAGTTCACCGCATCGTTCATCGCGTCGATCGCCGTCCGGTTCCAGTTCGGTCACGACGTCGGCCGCCGCCGGTGCAGGCCACCTAGCCCAACCCGTCCAGCAACGCCCGGGCCTTCTGCAGATCGGGTGTATCGAAGCCCTGGCTGAACCAGCCGAATATCGGCGCGACCAGGTCGTACGCCGCCTGTCGCCGTCCATCGCCTTGCCAGTATTGCGCCAGGATCATGGCCGCCCGCAGTTCCAGGGATTTCGCCTTCTGCAGTCGGGCGATCTCCATGGCGCGATGAAGACACGCCTCCGCCTCCATCGTCGCGCCGCGCCCGAGCAGCAGTTCGCCCTGCACCCGATGCATCTCGGCCTCGAGGAAGCATTCGTGGAACGTGCGGGAGTGCTCTGCCGCGACCGCGATCCAGTCGAGGCCCGCCACGATGCGACCTGCTTTCGCGCATGCCTCGGCCAGGCGGACGGTGGCGTGTGTCGTCGCGAGCTGGGCGCCCAGCGCCTGCCAGTCGGCCCAACCTCGTTCCATCTCGGCGATGCCGGCATCGGCCTCGCCGTGCGCCGCGCGCACCCAGCCTCGGCACATCTGGGCGTAGGCGATCCATTGCGGGAACCTGTGCCTGGCGCTGAGGCCCGAGGACGCATCGGCGCGCTCCAATGCCGGGAGCGTTTCGCCACGATGAACATGCAGCGCCGACGCGAGCCCCAGCGTCATGGCATGGATGAAGGGATTGGCCAGTGCCCGGGCGTCGGCCAACGCCTGGCCGATCCATGCATCCGAGTCTTCGGGATAGCCGAGGAACCACAGGAGCCACGAGCCATAGGCCCGGCAGAGCACGCTCGGATCCTCGCCATAGACCAGGATCTCCGTGCCCATCTTGCCGATATCCCAGAGATCGACGGCCTGACGAAAGCGCTGCAATGCCGACCCGAACTCGCCACGGAAGAACAGGCTGCAGCCATGCGCCCGGCAAGCGAGCGCCCGCCGCGTGTCGTTATCCTGGGCATTCGCCAGCGCCAGCAGTTCGGCGCCGAGATTCTGCGACAGCGCCAGCGGCTTTCGCATGAACGTGCTGTTCCACAGGCCGCGCAGGACGGTGAAGCGGTGCGGCGTATCGCTCACGTCGTCGCACAGATCGCGCGCCCGCTCGTAGATGCGCTCGACGTCGGCCGCCATGTAGCCGCGCGCCGCGAACGTCGGCACGCCGAGGGCGACGAGCAGCTCGAGCTCCTGGCGATCCCGCTCCATTCCCGCCGGCTTGGTCGCCAGCAACTCGAGCGCCCTGGTGCAATGCGCGATCGCTTCCTCGTTCGCGGAACGCCGCGCCGCGCTCCGTCCCGCCTTCAGGCCATAGGCAATGGCGTCATCGACGAGCCCCGCTTGCCCGCAGTGATGGGCGAGGAGCTCGGGCTGGCTCTCGACGATCTGGGGCATCAGTTCGGTGATCGCTCGCGCGATGCGGCCATGGAGCTGCCGACGCGTCGAACGCAGGAGGCTTCCGTAGGCGGCATCCTGCACGAGCGCATGCTTGAAGACATAGGTCGAGTCGGGCCGACTCCCCCGGGCAAGGATCAGCCCTGCCTTGTCGAGCTGGCCGAGCGCCTCGCCGAGCGCGTCGCCGTGCATCGGCGCGACGGCATCCAACAGCTTCCAGGAGAAGTCCCGGCCAATGGCCGCTGCAAGCTGGGCGATCTCCGTCGCCGGGCCGAGGTGATCGAGCCGGGCCAGCAGACTGTCGTGCAGGGTTGCCGGAATCGCCAGTGGCACCTGCTGGCCGCGCAGAACGTAGCGATCGGCCGCCTCCTCGACCAGCCCGGATCCGAGGACCGCCTTGGTGAGCTCTTCCACGAACAGCGGCACCCCGTCCGTCTTGGCGACGATCTCGTTGCGGACATCGGCCGGCAGCAGCTTGCCGTCGGTCAGACTGTCGATCAGCGCCACGACATCGCCTGGCTCCAGCCGGTCCAGGGTGAGCGCGGTCACGTGCGGCGCCGTCGTGTCGCGATGAAGCTCGAACTCGGGACGAAACGTGACGACCAGCAGGATCGGCCAGCGCTGCACCTGGTCCATGGTGCGCGTCAGCAGTTCGAGGCTCGTCGGATCGATCCAGTGCGCGTCTTCCAGGACGAACAGCACGGGGCGTTGCTTCGCGAGGCCGGCCAGGTAGTCGATGAGCGCCGACAGGGTGCGCTCCTTCTGCTCCCGGGGATTGAGATCCAGGGCCGGGTAGCGGCCGTCGAAGGGAAGCGACAGGAGCGTCGCGAACAGGGGCGCCGCCCGATGAATGATCGAAGACGACTGGGCGAGAAGCTGTTCCAGCTTGTCGAGCTTGATGCCGGCGGTGTCATCATGCGCAAGGCCGGCCGCGCGCTCGAGCTGGGCGATCACCGGATAGAGCGGGCTGTGCGCATGATGGGGCGAGCATTGGCATTGGATGCGCGTATGGGGCGTGTCGCCGATCCTCTGCCGCAACGCCTCGACGACGCGCGACTTGCCGATCCCAGCCTCGCCGGACAGCAGGACGACCCGACCTCCCTCACGCAGCATCCTGCCCCAGCAGTCCATCATCAGGCCGACCTCGCGCTCGCGGCCGAACATCGCGGTCGCATGCTGGCCGCCCGCATGCTGAGCGTGCCTCGCCTCGAAGCGACTTTCGACGGCGCGCTCGCCCAGCACCCGCCACGACGAAACCGGATCGGCCATTCCCTCCGGAAACTGCCGGCCGAGATCTTCCAGGTCGAAGCGCCCACCGAGCAGCTGCTTCGTGCTGTTGGCAATGACGACCGTGTTCGGCCTGGCAAGGCCCTGCAGGCGGGCAGCCAGGTTCGGCGTCTCGCCGATCACCACCTGCTCGCCTTCGCCCACCGTTTCGCCCACCACCACGACGCCCGTGGCGATGCCGACCCGGACCTCCAGTCGCACCGCGGCCTGCAGCGTCAGCCTGGCGACCTCATCGACCACGGTCAGTCCTGCTCTGACGGCACGTTCGGCGTCGTCCTCATGAGCGCGCGGATAACCGAAATAGGCCAGCACCCCGTCGCCCATGAACTTCGCGGCCAATCCATCGAACCGCGCGATCGCCCGGACGCACGCATCCTGAAACGCCCGGATGACCTCCCTGAGATCTTCCGGATCGAGGCGCTCGGCGAGCGCCGACGAGCCGGCCATGTCGCTGAACATGACCGTCAGGTGCCGGCGTTCCGCACTCCGCAGGGACGGCCTGGCGTTCGGCGATCCTTCCCAGGGAAGGAAATCCGCATGACTTTCCCGCCCGTGAGCTTGCCGCCCGTGACCTTGTCGCATAAGCGCCGAGCCGCATTGACCGCAGAACCTGGCGCCGCGCTCGTTCACGGCGCCACAGGCGGCGCATGTCAGCGGCGGCGGACGGCCGGCCATCCTGGCCACGTTGTTCCTCCCCGAACTCGAAGGATCAATCCGGCTCTGTCGACGTGGCTATGCCGAAAGAGAAAGTGCCCACACTTTCCAACGACCTCGCCACGACCGGCGTTACTACAACAAGACACGCGGCCGGTATGTGCCCTTGCCCACACCCACCGACTCAACCCAGTCCGACCAGAAGCGTCTTCGCTTCTTTCAGATCCGCCGTCGCGAAGCCCGCATTGAAGGAGCCATAGACCGGTGCAAGCAGTTCACGCGCTTCGATCCTGCGCCCCTGCTCGCGCCACAACCGGGCAAGGCTCACCACGGCGCGCAGCTCGAGCAAACTCGCCTCTTGCTCGATTGCAATCCGTCTCGCGGTGAGCAGGTCGTTCTCGGCAAGCTGCTCGTCAAAAGAGGCGCCGGACCGGGCGAGCGTGCCGCGCAACCGGTACAGCTCGGCTTCATACCAGCGCTCACCCGTCGCCTCGACAGCTTCCAGCCCCTCTCGCACCATGGCCATGGCTTCATCCGCGCCCCGGCAGGCGAAGCTGGCATAGTTTGCCAACCAGAAAGGCAGCCCCCACTTCGAGTCGGTCCGCCGATACAGGGCCAGTCCGTCACGCATCGCCTGTTCGCCGTCGTCGTTGCCCAGATTCAACCTGGCGATTCCACGGAAGATCAATCCCCAGGCCAACATGAACGGGAAGTCGAGCTCGGTGGCGAGAGCGCAGACGTTGTCGGCACGATGCTGCAACTCTTCGTGTTCTCGGAGCAGGCAGCTCACCAGCGTCGCATGCGCCAGGCCGAAAACGCGACTGTGCAACGACGGGGAGGCGTTGGACTCCTTGATCGACAGATCGCGCATCCGGGCGGCGTGATCCAGGTGACCCTGGAATGCCAGGATGGAAGAGAGCCACGCCGGGATCGTCACCCCTGCATCTCCGCGATGAATCGTCCGTTGCATTTGCGACTGCTCGAGCAGACCGGCGGCGGTTTCCAGTTGAGTCCGGGCCGCGGGGAATTTTCCAAGCTCGTACAGGCTGAGGCCGAGCGTCCGGTGACCGAGGATGCGCGCCTCTTCGCTTCCCGATTTCTCGGCAAAGGACAGGATCTCGCTGGCGACCTGATGACATTGCGCCGTCTCGGCGCGAATGAGGTGATACAGATACTGACCGTAGCCGACGCGCACCAGCGTCGCCGTGTCGCCGAGATCTTCGCAGAGGCGCCGCGCCCGGGCATACGCTTCTCCCGTTTCAGGCGCCGCATAACCCTTGGTGGTCGTCAGGGCCCGGCCGAGCGCGGTCTGCAGATCGAGCTCGCGTCTTTCGCGTTCCAGGTTCTTCGGCAGCTCCGATATCAGCACCAGCGCCTTCGTCAGCTGCGATGCCGCTTCGACCATCGCCGACTGATCGAGAGCCCTGCGACCCGCCCGCGTAAGATAGAATATCGCCTGGTTGGCCAATCCGGCCTGCGTGTAGTGATGGGCCAGGATTTCCGGCTCTCCCCCGACCAGTTCGGGGAAGCGTAGTTCGATCGAGCGGGCGATCCGCCCATGCAGTTCCTGACGCTGGCTGCGCAACAGGGTGCTGTAGGCGGCGTCCTGGACGAGAGCGTGCTTGAAGACGAACGACGCGTGCGGCGGCACACCACGCCTGAACACCAGATTGGCATCGACCAGCTGATCCAAGGCGTCTCGGAGGCTGTCATCGGTGCGGTGGGCGACGGCAGCCAGCAGTTCATACGAGAACTCGCGACCGAGCGCGGCGCCGATCTGCGCCACCTCCTTCACCGGCGCCAGCCGATCGAGGCGCGCCATCAACGACGCCCGAAGACTCGACGGGATCGCCAGCGGCGGCAATGGGCCGGCGAGGACGTAACCGCCCTCCTCTTCGCGCAGCAAGCCACCTTCGAGCAGGGCCTTGGTCAACTCCTCGATGAACAGCGGGATGCCGTCGGCATGATCGACGATGCGGCTGACGATTTCGGCCGGCAGGCTCTTGCCGCCGGCGATCGCGCCCACCAGGGCCTTCGTCTCGCGTGCAGCGAGCCGCCTCAGGGACAGCGAGGAGACGTGGGCCTGGCCGACCCAGGACGCCTGAAACTCCGGGCGAAAAGTGATCAGCGTCAGCACCGATGCCTGCGCCGAGCGTTCGACGAGGCGGTCGAGCAGTTCGAGCGACGTCGAATCTGCCCATTGCGCGTCCTCGAACGTCAGCAGAACCGGGCACTGAGCGGTGAGTATCGCGAGTTGCCGGGCAAGCGTGATCAGGAGGAGCTCGCGCCGGCGTTGCGGATCGGCCGGCGGCGCCGGATAGAAGCCGTCGGTCGGCAGGCCCAGCAGGTCGGCGATCAGCGCAATGGACATCGCGTCGTTGCCGCCCGATTGCTCCAACAGCGCCTCGAGCTTGGCGAACTTCGCTTCGGCGCTGTCGCCGTGCCTGAAGCCGGCCGCATATTCCAGCTGGGCGATGAAAGGATAGAGGGCGCTGTCGCGATGGTGCGGCGAGCAGAAATAGCGTATGCGCGTATGCGGCTGGGTTTCGATCCGACTGCGCAGGGTCGCCGCGACGCGCGACTTGCCGATGCCGGCTTCGCCGCAGACGAGCACGACCTGGCCTTCACCCGCCTTGGCCTGCGCCCAGCGTCGCAGCAACAGATCGATCTCCTCCTCGCGCCCGAAGAGCGGCGTGAGTTCGGTCGAACGCAACGCTTCGAACCGGCTTTCGACATCGCTCGGCCGCAGCACCCGATATGCCCGGGCGGGTTCGGCAAAGCCCTTGAGCCCGACGGCACCAAGATCGCTGTATTCGAAGAGGCGGCCGAGAAGACGCCGCGTCGACGGCCCGATCACCACCGAATTGGGTTCGGCGATGGCCTGCAGCCGCGCGGCGAAGTGCAGAGTGTCGCCGACGACCTCCTGTTCCTGCGCCGGACCGGATCCGATGAGGTCGCCGACGACGACGACCCCAGTCGCGATACCGACTCGCACCGCGAGCTTTCTTTTCACGCCGTCGAGCGCGGAGACCGCATCGACCAGAGCCAGGCCAGCCCGCACCGCCTGCTCGGCATCCTCCTCGTGGGCATGCGGATAGCCGAAATAGGTCAGCACTCCATCGCCCGTGTACTTCGCAACGAAGCCGTCATACTTGCGGACCATGGCGGCAACGCATCCGTGGAAGGCACTGATCACCTCCCGCAGGTCCTCCGGGTCGAGCAGCGAGGCCAGCGCCGTCGAGTCGACAAGGTCGCAGAACATCACCGTCACTTGGCGGCGCTCGGCCTGCGCCACGGCTTCGCTGGACGGTCGGCCCGATAGCGAGATGCCCGTTACGTGTGCCGATTGTGCGTCACCCAACGCGGCACCGCAGTTGCCGCAAAATTTCTGGCCCGAGGGATTCTCAGCGCCGCAGGTGGAGCAGGAGAGCGGCATTGACGCTCCGCAATCACCGCAGAATTTCTTGCCGACCGGAATTGAGATTCCGCAATTCGGGCAGTCCATGTGTCGCCTCCGTCCCGGACGTCGGCGACACGACCGCAGCCGCACGCTCGCCCGTCAGTCTGGCCTGGCGTTCACCGCCTGACTTACCCTTCCCCCTTTCTCGAGCCTGTCGACGATCCCGGCCACCGCGCCCGCTGGGCGTACCCGTCCAGCCTCTTCGGACGCAACGGGTCGTCCCGCGCTTCGGCAAGCGGCGGCACCATCTGCTGCGTATGCGAGTCGTCGATCCGGAAAATTCATGGCGCTCCCCTTCCGAAGGGAATGGGCCAAGCAACGCCACGCGCCTTACAAGGCATGAGGCCGCGCGCATGGAGATCGCTTCAAAGACTGTTCGTTTGACGCGCGTGGCACCGCGGTCGACACCGCTATCGCCGCACGCTTCACACCCTGAAGTAAGCATCATACGCCGCTCGACAAAGCTGTCAAAGGAAGCGTTCGTCTAGCCACTCGAGCACGCGGCGGTTCAAAAGCGAACGGTTCAGCATTTCGACGTGGCCCGCTGCCGGCTCGGCAGTGGGTCACCCTCGGCCAGAGTCACGAGCGTCGGGCATTCGATGCGCTCGAGCCGGCCTTCGAGTGTGTAGCGCTGGGCCTCGCGGAGGCAATCCCGCAGATTGTCGACGCCGTGCACCCAGTAGCCGCGCTGCACGATGTTCCAGTGCAGCATGGTGTCCTTGGCGACGAACTGCTCCATGCTCGAACATCAGGACGTGATAGCCGCGGAGCGAGGCCGCCACGGCCGAGGCGAATTGACATTTTACGGCCTCGGCGACCGCCTGGATCTCAGCGAAGTCGGCGCCGCCATAAGGGGTGTAGGCCAACGCCCAGGTACCGAAGCGGTCGAGGAGATCGTTCTTGAAGAGGATGCCCACATCACCGTCCCATCAGCAGGCTACTTCAGCGCGGCGCCCGCCGGCGGGTCGCCTTCGAGGTACCTCGTCGCCATGTGTGCGCCCTGGCGCGGCAGGAAGGCGATGAAGCGCGCGCCTTCGGGACTGACCACGGTGAAGGCGTGTGGCGTGCGGGCGGGAATGGAGATCGTCTGGTCCTTGCCGACCACGAAATGCTCGTCGCCGATCCGAAGGTCGAGCGTTCCGTCGAGAACGATGATGACCTCGTCGACTTCCTCGTGGAAGTGCAGCGGCGCTCCCGCACCCTGCTCCAGGACGCCGAGACTGGAACTCACGGAAACACCCTGCGCCTCGCCGGCCAGGACGTAATTCCGATAGCCGGGACGCCACAGGATCTCCCGGGCCCCGGCATTCTTCACCACCGGCATGTCGACCTCCTGTGATGCGGAAATCATCGTCAGTATAGTCGACCAACAAGGAGACGCCCATGACATCGCGAGTCGATCCCGACCTGGAAAAGATCCTGCCGCTGCTGCCGCTGCGCAATGCGGCGACGCTGACGCCCGAGCGGGCACGTGCCGAGCTGGTGGCCCTGGCCGAATCGCGCAAGGACGTGCCGCTGCCCGAAGTGGCGACGGCCAAGGACATCACCGTCGACGGCGCCGCCGGCCCGATCGCCGCGCGGCTGTTCGCGATCGGCAGGACGCCGGCGCCGACCATCGTCTACTTCCATGGCGGCGGCTGGGTGGCGGGCGATCTTCTGACGCACGAACGCCAGGCCAGGACCCTGGCGCTGGAGGCGGAGGCCGTGGTCGTGAGCGTCGACTGCCGCCGGCCGCCCGAGACGCCGTTTCCCGGCGCCTTCGAGGATTGCCTGGCCGCCACGAAGTGGGCGGCCGCGAACATCGGCACGCTCGGCGGCGATGCGGCGCGGCTCGCCGTGGCCGGCGACAGCGCCGGCGGCAACCTCGCCGCGGCCGTGGCGCAGGCGAGCCGAAAGGGCGGACCGCGGCTCGCCGCGCAGCTCCTGATCTATCCGGCCGTCGATCTTGCGGGGAGTTACGGCGCGGCGGCGGAGAACGCCAGGTTTCCGTCGCGCCAGGACAATGCCGAGGGCTATTTCCTCACCGGCGACGCCATGCGCTGGTTCGCCGGCCAGTACCTGCCGCGGCTGAAGGACGGCGAGGACCCGCGCGCCTCGCCATTGCGCAACGGCGATCTCGCGGACCTGCCACGCGCCGTGATCACCACCGCCGAGTTCGATCCGTTGCGCGACGAGGGCGAGGCCTATGCCGACGCCCTGAAGAAGGCCGGCGTCGAGGTCGCCTATTTCCGCGAGCCCGGCATGGTGCACGGCTATTTCGGCATGGGTGCGGCGTCGCCGGCAGCGGACGCCGCGCGCAAGCGCGCGACCGCGGCGTTCAAGGCAATGCTCCGGTAGGGCCCGATTCCTCTTAAGCGGGAACCGTCGCGGTCGCGGTTCATTGGAAGAGCACGCCCTGGCTATAAATCAGGAGGCCACGATGTATCTGGCCCGCTTTTCCTATGACGTGCTGCCGGTGGACCGGGACCGAGCGATCAACTTCATCCTGCGCGAGGTCAAGGCCGCCCGCAGCCGCGGCCTCAATGCGCGCATGCTGGTGCCGTTGACGCGCGGCGTGGGCGGCGCCGCCCTGCAGTTCGAGCTCGAGCTGGAGCAGCTCGGCCAACTCGACCAGTTCCGCGAGCGCGGCGTCGGCACCACCGAAGAGACCGGCAACTGGATGCACGCCTTCAGCGAGATCCTCACCTCGCCACCGCAGGTCGAGATCCTGCGCGTCGACGAGACGTCGTAGAAGATCACGGGCGGGCGAAGCGCAGCGCCGAGCGGGCGCGTGCCTTCTCGGCCTCGATCTCGCGATCGCGCGGCGGCACCGTCGTGACCAGCGCATCGATCAAATGGCGCGCGGCATGCGCCACCTCGGCGACGGCGCGGTTGAAAGCCTCCTCGTTGGCCTTGGAGGGACGGTTGAAGCCCGAGAGCTTGCGCACGAATTGCAGGGACGAGGCGTGGATCTCATCGTCGGTGGCGGGGGGCTTGAAGTTGTAGAGGTTCTTGATGTTGCGGCACATGGCAGCGCATCTCCATCCGGGTGTTGCGCCAATGCTGACACGCGGCCGACTCGCCTGTCACTCCGCTCGAACAAAGTCTGGTAGGCTTCCGCCGTGGCCAGGTCCCTCGACGCCTACAACGCCAAGCGCGACTTCTCCAGGACGCCGGAGCCGCCGGGAAAGCGCGCGGCCAGGCCGGGCAACAGCTACGTCATCCAGAAGCACGCGGCGCGGCGGCTGCACTACGACTTCCGACTCGAGCTCGACGGCGTGCTGAAGAGCTGGGCGGTGCCGGAAGGGCCGAGCCTGATCGCCGGCAAGAAGCGGCTGGCCGTGGCGACCGAGGATCATCCGCTCGACTATGGCGGCTTCGAGGGCGTGATCCCCGAGGGCCAGTACGGCAGCGGCACGGTGATGATCTGGGACCAGGGCACCTGGACGCCCGATTTCGATGCCGAGTTCGGTTACAAGAAGGGGCATCTGAAGTTCCACCTGAACGGCAGGAAGCTGAAGGGCCAGTGGCATCTCGTGCGCATGAAGCCGAAGCCGCGCGAGAAGAACGAGAACTGGTTGCTGTTCAAGTCCGACGACGAGGCGGCGCGGCCGACCGACGCGCCGGACATCCTTCAGGAGAAGCCGCACTCGGCCGCGACCGGGCGCAGCATCGAGGCGATCGCACGCGAGAAGGACCGGCAGTGGGCGTCGGGCGAGGGCGAGATCACCGAGCCGAAGAGGAAGACGAAGCGCCGCAAGCCCGTCGTCGATCCCGCGTCGATTGCCAAAGCCAAGGCCGCGGCGAAGCCGGGCTTCATCGAGCCCAGCCTCGCGACCGCCACCGAACAGGCGCCGTCGGGCAAGGACTGGCTGCACGAGATCAAGCACGACGGCTATCGGCTGCAGGCGCATCTTCTGAACGGCAAGGTGACGCTGTTCAGCCGCCAGGGACTCGATTGGACCGAGCGCTTTCCCTCGATCGAGCAGGCGCTGGCCGACGTGCCGGCCAAGGTCGCGATCATCGACGGCGAGGTCCTGGTGCAGACGGCAGCGGGCGTGGCGAGCTTCGCCATGCTGGTCGATGCCCTGAAGAGCGGCGGCGGCGACATGCTGTTCTACGGCTTCGACCTTCCATACCTCGACGGCTTCGACCTGCGCGAGGCGCCGCTCAGCGCGCGCAAGGAGGCGTTGAGCCGACTGCTGGCGGCGTTGGGCGCCAACGGACGCATCCGCTACAGCGACCATATCGCGGGCGACGGCGATGCCGTGTTCAAGCATGCGAGCCGGCTCGGCCTCGAAGGCATCATCTCCAAGCAGGTGGCGTCGCCCTACCGCTCGGGCAGGGTGAAGACCTGGCTGAAGGTGAAATCGAGCCAGACCGATCCGTTCGTGATCGCGGGCTTCGTGCCCTCGACGGTCGATCCCAAGGCCGTGGGTGCTCTGGTGCTGGGTGAATATGCCGGCAAGGCGCTGGTGCCGGTCGGCCATTGCGGCTCGGGCTTCACCGCCGCGAGCGCGCGCGAGCTGTGGCGGCGACTCGACCCGTTGCGCACCACCAAGCCGCCGCTGAAGGACGAGACCGCGCCGCCCAAGGGCGTGCGCTGGGTCGAGCCGGTCCTGTCGGCCGAGATCGAGTATCGCGGCCGCACCGGCGGCGGGCTCATAAGGCACGCGGTGTTTCGCGAGCTAATCGAAGCCGAAGATCAAGACCGACATCCCGACCGGAGCGCGAAGCGCAAGGTGGAGAGGCCTCCTCAGGCTGGGAAGAGACGGGATCCCGAGATCCGCCTCACGAACCCCGGCCGCCTGCTGTGGCCCGACCAGGGCATCACCAAGCAGGGCCTGGCCGAGTTCTATGGCGAGATTGCAGACTGGATCCTGCCCCACCTGGTCGGCCGGCCGCTCAGCCTGCTTCGCCATCCCGAGGGCATCAACGAAAAGGGCTTCTTCCAGAAGCACGCGTGGACCGGCCTCAGCGGCCGCGTGCGCCAGGTGCCGGTGCCCAACGACGAGCAGCCGATGCTGGTGATCGACGATCTGGCAGGCCTGTTGGAGCTCGTCCAGGCGAGCGTGCTCGAAATACATCCCTGGGGCGCCAAGGCCGACCGGCCGCAGCTGCCCGACCGCGTTACCATCGATCTCGATCCCGGCGACAACGTGCCGTGGCAGCGCGTGATCGACGCCGCGCACGACGTGCGCCGCCGGCTGGCCGCGCAGAAGATCGAGAGCTTCGTGAAGACGACCGGCGGCAAAGGGTTGCACGTTGTCTTTCCGCTCATGCCGCAGGCCGACTGGGACACGGTCAGGGGCTTCGCCCAGTCGATCGCCTCGGCGATGGCCGCCGACCGGCCCGACCTCTACACCGACAACATGGCCAAGAGCGGCCGGCGCGGCCGCATCTTCGTCGACTACCTGCGCAACGGCATGGGGGCCACCGCCATCGGCGCCTACTCGACGCGCGCGCGCGACGGAGCGCCGGTGTCGGTGCCGCTCGCCTGGGACGAGCTCGGCGAGAGCATCCGGTCGAACCATTTCACGGTCCTGAACCTGCCCAAGCGGCTCGCGTTCCTCGAGCACGATCCGTGGGAGGGCATCGCCTCTCTGAAGCAGACACTGCCGGGGGCCACGATCAACGTGCCGGCCAAGAGCGAGCTCGCCGCCTATTGGAAGAAGGTTGGCAAGCAGGCGCTGGCCCATCTCGCGCGACGGCCGCTCGGGCTGGTGGGCGGCAGATTGGGCAAGCCGCCGAAGGCAGTGCACGAGGCGGGCAACGACCGTTTCTGGATCGACAGCGTCGATGGCCTCTTGGGGCTGGTCGAGATGGGCGCCGTCGAAGTGCACGCGGCCAACGTCACGATCGACGATCTCGAGCGGCCCGACATGTTGGTGTTCAGTGTCACCACGGCCGATGCCGCCTTGCGCCTGCACACGCTGCTGAAAGCCGAGGGACTGGAGAGCTGGCCAAAGCTCACGGGCGGCCGCGAGCTGCATGTCATGGTGCCGATCGAGCCCGACCTCGATCAGCAGGAGGCATCGCGCTACAGCGAGCAGCTCGCCGGCCGGCTCGCCAAGGCCAACATCGATTGCCGCTACAACAAGCCCGGCGCGCTGGCGATCGCCGCCTTCTCGCCGCGTGCGCTACCGGGCTTTCCGACCGCGGCACCGGTCGCGTGGGCGCGAGTGCAGCGCGGCATCGAGCCCGACGCCTTCACGATGCGGCCTTGAATCCGTCGAACGGCAGGGTCAGTCGCGATGAAGGTTGGCAACTGCTCGTCCAGGCAGGCGTTAATCCGGAAGAGGATATGGCAGCATGATCCATTGTTTCCGCGCATTCCTGCTCCTGACCGCGGCTGCGAGCCTCTCTGCGTGCGGCGTCGTTGCCGCTCCGGTCCGCGCCACCAGCGCCGTGGTCAAGGTGGTGCCGGTGGCGGGCGATATGGTCGCCGCACCCCTCGACGTGACGGCCGATGTGATCGACTGACGGGCGCCGCCGTTGCCTCAGTGAGGCAGCAACCGGACGAGCGCCACGGTGAGGCCGACCTGGGCAAACGCCATGCCGACCATCCACCGCAACATGTCGTGCTTGACCGTCTGCATCTCGGCGCGAAGTTCATGGCTGAGCGCTGCGATATCGGCGGTGAGCTCGGTCCTGACCGCCGCAAGCTCGGTCCTGACCGCTGCGATATCAGCCGAAAGCTCGGTCCTGACCGATGCGACATCAATCTTGGTGGCAACTTTCTCGCGCAAGGCTTGATCCAAACCCTCGGCCAAGGCCCGCGCCTCGCGCTCGCCCATGCCGGCGGCCTGGAGCCGGTCGACATAGGCCAGCTTGTCGAAGGTCAGCGTGGCCATGGCTAGAATCTAGTGGAGCCACGCCGCGGCTTCAACATACCCTCGGGAGCCCTCATTGCCGTGTGCATGCTCCAAAAGGGAGCATCTCGTGGAAAATGAACAACCAACTATCGGTTGAAGGCAACGCTAGACGTAGCTGGCCGAAACGCTGCCGAAGGGACCGAAATCGCCAACATAGGTCTCGCCCGCCTTGGGCCGCAGCATGCCGGTGAGCGTGCCGGTGCTGATCACCTGTCCGGCCTTCAGGCCAATGCCGGTGCGCGACAGCTCGTTGGCGAGCCAGGTGAGTGGCACGACGGGATGATCGAGCGCGGCGGCCGCCGTGCCACGGCGGCGGGCGACACCATTGCACAGGAGCACGACATCCTGCCCTGCGATATCGCGCCTCTGCCAATCCTCGATCGTGGGGCCGTAGCAGAGCGTGCCGGCGCCCGCGCCGTCGGCCAGGATGGCGCTGAGCGGCGGAAACTTGTCGTCATGGACGAAGCGGCATTCGGCAAGCTCGATGCCGGGATGCAGCGACACCACCGCCTCGCTCACCTCCTCGACCGTGTACGGCTTGGCGCGCGGCGGCAGATCGACGCCGAGCCGCGCCTGATACTCGACTTCGGGAATCGGGCTGCATTGCCGAGCGTGCTCGACCGTCACCGGCGAGGGCTTCACGCCGGGCGCGAAGACGCGCCGTAGATCGGCGAATCGGTCCGCAGCTCGCGCTGCATCTCGGCCTTCGCCGCGGCGATCTTCCAGCCCGCGACCTGCCAGCCGAGTTCCTCCTCGACCAGGTGCGCGACGCGGTAGGCGATGTCCTTGTCCGGCGGCACCAGGCTGGCCTCGAGCCCGCTCTGCTGACGCCCGTCACGACGCAGGCCGGCGAGCAGACGGGCAAGGTTGCGCTGTTGCTTGTGGTCCAAGACTTGCGGCGCCGGCAAACGATCCGTTCGCGGCTACCGTTGAATGTGCCTCAAGCCTACCGCGGCTTCACCACTTGGCCATGAACTGGCGGATCGGTTCGGCGCCGGGATTGGTATAGCGGCGATCAATCACGATCGACTTGGTGTTGGCGCCCGAGCCGTAATAGAGCGCGTTCCAGTCGTTGTCGGGATCGAGATAGCTGCCTTCGAGCGAGGCGCCGGCGAACAGGCCCTGCGAGCTGGCGAAGGCGATGATGTCCGCGCCGCCCGCCATGGTCGAGGCGCCTTCGACGGCGATGCCGACAACCGCCAGCGCGACGCCCGCCTCGGCGCCGAACTTGAACTTGTGGTCGAGGATCGCCTGGAGGCCCTTCTCGGTCTTGATGATGAATACCACCTCGGAGACCTTGGCGCCGATCTGCAAGCCGACGCTGCCCGAACCCATGGCGTAGAAGGCAGGCGGGCTCCAGTCACTGGGCGCACTGCGCGCCATCAAGGTGCCGCGACCGCCGGCCAGGCCGAAGATCAGGCCGCCTTGCACCAGCTCGGGAACGATGAGCACCCCGCGCGCGCCTTGGATGTACTTGGCAGCGTCGGGGTAGTCCTTGCCGGTCAATATCTTGCGCGCGGCTTCCAGGCTGGAATCGACCAGGGCCTGACGCTTGGCGTCGGCACGCGCCGGAACGGCGGAAAACAGGGGGGCGGCAAACGCGGCCGCGGTGCCCGCAAGGACGGTTCGGCGGTCGAGCTTCATTTCTTATGCTCCTTGGTCCTGTGGCCGACGCCGGGGATGCGCCAGATGGCCACCACACAGTCATGCTAGCACATTTTGTGACCATTTTCAGGCACCTGGGGCATTTGCCTCAGGATTGACTCAAGTTCGAGCCGGACGGTCCTTCATCACCAGCGGCAGGCCGGCCGCCATCAGGATGACCCGGTCGGCGCGGTCGGCCATGCGCATGTTGAGCCGTCCCTGGGCATCGCGGAAGGCGCGGCCCAGCGGGGTCTCGGGCACCAGGCCGAGGCCGACCTCGTTGCTCACGAACACGACCGGCGCGCCGTAGCCGTCGAGCGCCATCACCAGCTCGTCGGCCGCCTCGTCGAGGTCGACCTCGGCGTGCATGAGGTTGGACAGCCAGAGCGTCAGGCAATCGACCAGCACCGGCTGGCGATGAGCGGCGGCCGCCTGCAACGCCTCGGAGAGCTTCAGCGGCTCCTCGATGGTGGTCCAGGCGGCGCCGCGGCGGGTGCGGTGGGCCATGATGCGGGTCGCCATCTCGACATCGCCCGCCTCGGCGGTGGCGATGTAGACGGCAGGCCGCGGCGTCCCGCCGAACAGACTGCCCGTCGCAAGCTTCTCGGCGTGCGTGCTTTTTCCCGAGCGCGCGCCGCCCAGCACCAGCGTCACCGGCGGCAGCGGAAAGGTGGAGATATGTTCCATATCAGAGCTTCGGCGGGAGAGCGGTCAGCAGGCCCGCACTCCCATCAACTCGCATTCGCCTGAACCAGCCAGCACGCGCCGGGCAATCGCACGCCGTCGGCTCGCGCATGCGGCGCCAGCACCTCGGCGATCGCCTGCTTGGCCCGTTCGATGGCCGCCGGATCGGCGCCGGCGAAAGCGCGCGCGAGCGGACCGAAGCGACCGGCACCGGCAACGACCTCTGCGACGCTGTCGCCCATCCAGATCTGCCGGTCGATCGGCTCGAAGCGAAGCGAGTTGAAACCCGCCTCACCCAGGATGCGTTCGACGCGGGCGCGATCGCCGAACGAGAACTGACCGGGATCCTCCGCACCGGGGCGCTGTTGCGGCGGCAGGAACGGTTGTGCCGCACGCGTCGGCGTCGTGCCCCAGGGATTCTCCTGCGCTGTGCGCCAGGCGATGAAGACCAGGCGACCCTGAGATTTCAGTGCGCGCCGGATGTTGCGGAAGGCCGCGACCGGATCGGCGAAGAACATGACGCCGAAGCGCGAGAACACGAGATCGTAGTGCCCCGCCTGGAACGGATGCGTGGCAGCATCGCCGACGACGAACGTGGCGTTGTCCAGTTGATGCGCGCGTGCGGCCGCGATCAGCGTCTCGGAGATGTCGACGCCCAGCACGTGACCGGTGAGGCCGACCGCCTGCGCCAATGCGGCGGTCGTGTCGCCGGTGCCGCAGCCGATGTCCATGACGTGCTCGCCGGCGTGCGCCGCCGCAGCCGACAGCCCGAGCTGGCCGATGTCGCCGATCGCACGCTGGATGCGCTGGTAGGCGGCGAGCCAGCCTTCGCCACCGGGGCCGTTCCAATAGGCCGCCTGCTCGGCCGCGAGCTCCGCGGCGGACTTCATGCCAGCGCCGCCGCCTTGGCGACGACGAGCTCGCGCGGCATGTAGTTCACGAAGGCGACACGCCAGGCATGCGCGGGATCGGCCTGCTCGAAATGCTCGATCAGCGTGACCGAGACATTGTCGATCTCGAAACGCACGGCGGCCTCGGGATGCAGGTCGAAGGCATGGGCGAGCGCGGCGCGGATGGTGCCGCCATGCGCCGTCGCCACGATGTCGCGGCCGCGATGCTCCTCGGTCAGGCGATCGATGCTGCGCACTGCGCGGTCGCGCAGGTCGACGAAGCTCTCGCCGCCGGGCGGCCGGTATTCGGGCGGCCCCAGCCAGAACAGATGGTTGTTGGCGTGCTTCTCGGCGATCTCGACGTAGGTGAGGCCCTGCCAGTCGCCGAAATGTTGCTCGGCGAGGTTGGGATCGATCAGCAGCTCGCCCATGTCGGCGCCATGGCTGGCCAGCGTCTCCGCCGTCTTGCGCGCGCGCAGCAGGTTGGAGGCGTACCAGATCGCGCCCTTGGGCAGCAGCTTCGCCTGGTGCACGAACAGGTCGTGGTTGCTGATGTCGCAGTCCTTGTCGGTCTGGCCATAGCAGCGCGCCTCCGGATTGGGCACCGGCGCATGCCGAACCCACCACCAACGCGTCACCAGACCCGTGATCCTGGCGCCTGTCGCCATGCCTCGCCCTCCGCGAAAACGCTTGCGTGGCGGCCTTCTTAGCGACTGATGAACAGCGCCGCCACCACCAGGAAGGCGATCTCGGCCGCCTGCTGGACGGCGCCCAGGGTGTCGCCGGTGTAGCCGCCGATGCGATCGGCGACCCAGCGCGACGCGAACCAGGCGGCGGCCATGGCGGCGATGGGCGCCAGAAGGGCGACGAAGAAGCCCTTGCCCAGCAGCAGCAGGAAGCCCAGCACCGCGCCGATGCCGATAGCGAGCCAGACGTCGTTGTCGGTCGGCTTGCCGACCTGCGCGCCCAGCCCGTCGGCATGCACCGGCGAATGGGCCAGCAGCGGATAGGCGATGGTGGCGCGCGACAGTGCGTGGGCCGCGATCAGCACGACCAGGCCGGTGGCGCCGCTGAACGACGCGAGGCAGGCGACCTTGACCAGCACGGAGAGTGCAAGCGCCAGCACGCCGAAGGTGCCGTTGCGGCTGTCGCGCATGATCTCCAGCCGCCGGTCGGCCTCGAGGCCGTGCGGCCCCAACCCATCGGCAGTGTCGGCCAGGCCATCTTCATGCAGGGCTCGGGTGAACAGGATCGCCGCACCCACGGCCACGACGGCGGCCAGCCAGCCCGGCCCAAGACCACGCATGATGGCGAAGACCAGACCGGCGGCGAGTCCGACGCCCGCGCCGACGAAGGGCAGCACCGGCAGCACGTCGGCGAGCTGCCAGCGCGGCGCGCCGACATCGAGCTTCAGGCCGGTGAAGAATGTGGCCTGCTCCTTGAAGGCTTGCAGCCATTCGTCGAAGGAGGACGGCCGGGCGACCGGCGGCTCGGTGGGACTGGTCATGGTGCAACAAATATAGGATGGTCCGCGCCCGCTATGAACGCCCCCACTCCGACTTTCGAAGAAATGCGCAGGATCCTGCGCGACCTCCCGGGTCCCGATCAGGAGGCCCAGACCAAGGTCGTGCAGCGCCAGACCGAACTCACCAAGCCGCCGGGCTCACTGGGCCGGCTGGAGGAAATCGCCGAATGGCTGGCCGCGTGGCAGGGCCGCGCCAGCCCGAGGATCGAGCGACCGCGCATCGCGGTGTTCGCCGGCACGCACGGCGTTGCGGCGCGCGGCGTGTCCGCCTATCCGCCGGAAGTCACCGGCCAGATGGTGAAGAACTTCCTGAACGGCGGCGCGGCGATCAACCAGCTCGCCGGCAGCATCGACGCCGACCTGCGCATCTACGAGCTCGACCTCGACCATCCGACCGGGGACTTCAGCAAGGGCCCGGCGATGAGCGAGGCGCGCACCGCCAATGCCATGGCCTACGGCATGATGGCGGCCGAGCCCGGCATCGACGTGCTGTGCCTGGGCGAGATGGGCATCGCCAACACCACGACGGCGGCGACGTTGTGCGCGGCGTTGTTCGGCGGCACCGGCGCCGAGTGGGCGGGCCCGGGCACCGGCGTTCAGGGCAAGGCGCTGGCGCACAAGATCGCCGTCATCGACGAGGCGCTGTCGCATCATCGCGGGCTGATCGAGCAACGCGATCCGCTCGCGCTCCTGGCCGCGGTCGGCGGCGAGGAGTTCGCCGCCATCGCCGGCGCCGTGCTGGCGGCTCGCATGGGCCGCCTCCCGGTGCTGCTCGACGGCTATGCCTGCACGGCGGCGGCCGCAGTGCTGCATGCCATCGACCGGCATGCGCTCGATCATTGCCTGGTGGCGCATCGTTCGGCCGAGCCCGGTCATACGCGCCTGCTCGCGGCGATCGGCCAGCGCCCCCTGCTCGACTTCGGCATGCGCCTGGGCGAGGCCTCGGCCGCGGCGCTCGCGGTACCGCTCCTCAAAGCGGCCGCCGCCTGCCACAACGGCATGGCGACCTTCGCCGAGGCCGGCGTAAGCTCGAAGGCCTAACCCGTCGTCCTGAGCGTAGAAAAGGATGGCATAGGAGGTCGATGCTTCGACGTTCCCTGCTGGCGATGCCGCCGCTGCTCCCGCTTCCTGCGTTGGCCCATCCGCCACGCCAGCCTGACAAAGCCGAAGCGACGAGCATCATAGAAGAGATCAAGGTCGTCCGCGACAAGCTAGCCAAGGCGGTGACGACCAAGGACTCCCGGACGCTGCGCACGATCTACGCTGACGCCTTCACGCACACACACGAATCGGGGAAGACGGACGACAAGGAGGCGCGCATCGCCGCGGCGATGGCGGGTGAACCGATGATCGAGAACGCGCCGGCCTTCGACTTGAGCCATCGCGTCTTCGCCGGCCCGACTGTCGTCGTCACCGGCAAGAGCACTTTGCCAAGCATCGGAGAACAGACACGTCGTGATATCCGCTGGGTCGCCGTATTCGTCACCGGCCGCGACGGCTGGCTGCTCGCCGTCAGCCAGGCGACACGCCTGCCGACCTAAACCAGCCACGATCCGCCTCGGGCCGCGACATCGCGGGAATGTCACACGGACCACACGGCCCGCCGCCAAGGTGGCCGCTGGGCGGCCCGCGCCACCTCGTTACGGCGCCACTTCGATCACGCCCGGCTTGTCGGCGGCAACGATGCTGCCGATGACGGCCTGGGCCAGCGTGCCGCGCTTCTTGAGATCGGCGAGCAGGCCTGCGAGCTTCTCCTGGGGCACGGCAATCAGCAGACCGCCCGACGTCTGGGCGTCGGCCAGCAGCAGGCGCTGCGGCTCGGTGAGTTCGGCTGCGAAGGAGGCATTTGGCGCAGCGTACTCGAGATTGCGCTTAGTGCCGCCAGGGCAGAGGCCCTCCTTGAGGAAGCCCGTCACGCGATCGAACACCGGCACGGCGGCATAGGAGAGCTTCGCCCCGATCGGCGTCCTGGCAGCCGACGATGCGGCGCGCAGCATGTTGCCGAGATGGCCGAGAAGGCCGAAACCCGTGATGTCGGTCGCAGCCGTCGCGCCGGCCGCGTTCATCGCCTCGGCGGCGTGGCGGTTCAGCGTCGTCATCGACTTGATGGCGTCGGCCAGCACGCTCTCCGGTGCCGCATTGCGCTTCACCGCCGTGGTCAGAACGCCGGTGCCGATCGGCTTGGTCAGCACCAGCGCATCGCCCGGCCGCGCGCCGGCATTGGAGACGACCTTGCGCGGATCGATGGTGCCGGTGACGAACAGGCCGAACTTCGGCTCCTCGTCGACGATCGAATGGCCGCCGGAAATGGCGATGCCGGCCTCCTTGCAAATCGCGGCGGCGCCGTCGAGCACCTGTCGCAGCGGCGCGGTGCCCAGCGTATCGATCGGCCAGGCGACGAAGCTCAGCGCGTTGAGCGGCGTGCCGCCCATGGCATAGATGTCGCTGAGCGCGTTGGTCGCGGCGATGCGGCCGTAGTCATACGCGTCGTCGACGATCGGCGGGAAGATGTCGACCGTCTCGACCAGCGCGAGATCGTCGCGCAACTTTATGATCGCGGCATCGTCAGAGGTGTCGTGGCCGACCAGGACGCGCGGATCGGCGGCCACGGGGAGCCCGGCCAGCGCCTTGTGCAGGTCGGCCTGGCTGATCTTGGCGGCGCAGCCGGCGAAGCGCGCCAGTTCGGTGAGACGAGGCGCGGCGCTTTCGGCGGAAGCCGGTTTCGGCGGGGTCGCGACGTTCATGGGAACCTCCGGTGTTGGGCCGGATGATCGGACTCGCCGCCGCCCGGGGCAAGGTCATTTGCCGTCGCGGCGCACGATGCTGATGCAGCCGTCGGCCTCCATGTAGGCGACCTTCACGTCCTTGCAGTCCTCGACGCCGTTCTCGCGCAGCTGGGCCATCAGTTCCTCGACGGTGATGAACTCCTCGCGCATGTTCCGGCGCAGCATGCGGCCGTTGTCGATCAGCTTCAGCTTGCGGTCGCGCACCAGCCGCTCGAAGGCCGGGAAGCGCGACTGCGCCCATTCGATCAGCGTGCTCCAGAACAGCACGGTGATCACCAGCACCAGGCTCTCGCCGATCGATTGAAAGTTCTCGGAGATGCCGTTGCCGCTGACCTCGGCGATCAGCACGATGACCAGGATGTCGGTCATGCCGATGCCGCCCAGGTGGCGGCGCACGACCACGCGCAGCAGCACGAAGATCGCCAGGTACATGATGGTGCCGCGCAGGAAGAGCTCGAGCAGACCGTGCTTCGGCTCGAAGACACCCGCCCAATCAACTTTCCAGAGCCACTCCATGGCGGCGCAAACGATTCACGGGGCCTGAAGTTCCCTGATTTGATAATGCCTATCACTTGCACTTCTGGCCGGTCGGACCAATATTGTCGGAATGGACCATGCCATCGCCTCCCCTGCGGCCCAGCGCGATGAGCGCCTGCGCGCCGTCGAGCTGCTGCTGTCGCGGCAGTCCGCAAACCTCCTGCAGGAGCCGGCGCCGGAAGGCGCCGAACTCGACCTCATCCTCGATGCCGGCTTGCGGGCGCCCGACCACGGACGGCTCAGGCCGTGGCGCTTCGTGCTGATCCGCGGCGACCAGCGCCAGGCTTGGTCGGACCGCCTCGCCGAGGCGGCATTGGCGCGCGATCCGGAGAACGGCCCGGCGATGGCCGAGAAATCGCGCGCCTGGGTGGCACGCACGCCCCTCATCATCGCCGTCGGCGTCGAGATGAAGGAAGGGAAGATTCCCGAGATAGAGCAGCTGCTGTCGGCGGGCGCCGCCGCCATGAACATGCTGAACGCGATCCATCTGCTGGGCTACGGCGGCATGTGGGTGACGGGCGCCAACAGCTACGACCCGCAGGTCAACAAGGCCCTGGGCTTCGAAGCGCCGAGCCGGCTGGTCGGCTTTCTGGGCGTCGGCACGCCGAGGCCGATGCCGGCCGACGCCCCCAAGATGGCGCGTCCCTCGCGCGCCCAGCACACGAGGGACTGGACCGCGTAAGCGTCGACGTCAGGCGGTCTTGATCCAGACCGCCTTGACGTTGAGGTACTCCTCGACGTGCTGCAGGCCGCTTTCACGACCGTAGCCGCTCATCTTGTAGCCGCCGAACGGCACCGCCGGGTCCATCGCCTGGTAGCAGTTGATCCAGACCGAGCCGGCGCGGATCGCGCGCGCGAGCTTGTGCGCCTTGCTGACGTCTCGCGTCCACACGCCGCTGCCCAGGCCGAAGGTCGTGGCGTTGCCGCGCTGGACGACTTCCTCGATGTCGGTGAAGGGGATCGCGGAGATCACCGGCCCGAAGATCTCCTCCTGGGCGATGCGCATCTCGTCCTTCACGTCGGCGAACACCGTCGGCGGCACGAAGTAGCCCTTCCTGTAGTCGCCGTCGGTGAGCTGCTCGCCGCCGCTGAGGCGACGCGCGCCTTCCTGGCGGCCGATGCTGAGATAGGTGGTGACGCGATCGAGCTGCTCGGGCGACACCAGCGGGCCGACCTGGGTCTCCGGGTTGGCGCCGTTGCCGACGCGCAACGCCTTGGCGAAGTCCGCCACCTTGTGCGTGAACTCCTCGTAGACCTTCTGCTCGACGAACAGGCGCGTGCCGGCGCTGCAGATCTGACCGGAGTTGGCGAACACGGCCATGCTGGCACCGGGCACCGCGGCGTCGAGGTCGGCATCGGCGAAGACGATGTCGGGCGACTTGCCGCCGAGCTCGAGCGACACGCGCTTGAGGTTGCCGGCCGAGGCCTGGACGATCTTCTGGCCCGTCAGGTGCGAGCCGGTGAAGGCAACCTTGTCGACGTCGGGATGCGAGGAGAGCGCCGCACCCGCCGTCTCGCCGTAGCCCGGCACGACGTTGACCACGCCCGGTGGCACGCCCGCTTCCAGGCAAAGCTCGCCGAGACGCAACGGCGTCAGCGGCGCCTCTTCGGCGGGCTTCAGCACGACGGTGCAACCTGTCGCCAGCGCCGGACCGATCTTCCAGATCGTCGCCGTGAGCGGGCCGTTCCACGGGATGATGGCGCCGACCACGCCGATCGGCTCCTTGAGCGTGAAGGAGAAGATCTCGCCGGGCAGCGAATTGTCGATGGTCTCTCCGTGGATCGACGTCGCCATGCCGGCGTAGTAGCGCAGCATGCCGACGGCGCGCTGGCGGTTGTTCCGTGTGCGGCTGATCGGGGCGCCCATGTCGTAGGTGTCAAGCGCCGCCAGCTCCTCGATGTGCTGTTCGACGAGGTCGGCGAGTCTCAGCAAGACGGCCTGCCGTTCGGCCGGCTTCCACTTGCTCCACTGGCCGGTGAAGGCCTTGCGCGCGGCGGCGACGGCGCGGTCGATGTCCTCGCGGTCGCCCTGGCGACGTGTGCCAAGAGTTCGCCGGTCGCGGGATTGCGGCTCTCGAAGGTCTTGCCGGACGCCGCCGCCACCCAGCGGCCGTCGATCAGCATCAGCTTGGTCTTGCCGTCGGCATAGGCCGGACGCTGGGCCGGACCCTTTTCGAGGACTGTCATGGCGCTTCTCCTGTGATCGGATGTGAACGCGGCGGCGGCCGAGACCGGCATGCGGGCCAGCGCGCCGTTGGAAACTCAGGCGATATATTCAATCATATATAACGATCCACAGGCGCGTCAAACCCGAGCGGGTCGCTGCTATTTCGCTTGCGCCGTCAGGATCTTGCCCTGCTCCACGAGATCCCGGCAGACCTCCTTCAGCGCCGCGACAGCTTCGCGCGTGGCACGGCTCGTCGGCCGACCACGAGGCAGCGCGAGCACGCGATCGGCGTTCATCCACGGCAGTCGGGCGGCCGAGAGTGTGCCGTCGGCAATCTCCCGGTGAATTCCCGAGAAGGGCAGCAGGCCATAGCCGAGCCCCGACGCCACCATCTGCTTGAGCGGCGTCATGCTTTCGACCCTGAGCGAGGAGCGAACGCCCGAGGGAAAGGCGCTGCGGCTGAGCGGCAGCACCGCCGCAGGCAGTTGGCGGAAATCCTTGCGAGTCAGCGAGCCGCGACTGAGCAGCGGATCCCGCGGAGGACCGATCAGGAAGACCTGCTCGACCACAAGGGTTTCGTAGTCGAGATGATCGTTGGGCTGCGGGGCGGTGACGACGGCGAGATCGAGCTCGCCCTTCAACAGGCGGTCGGTCATCTCCTCGGTCAGCCCGTCGCTCAGCTCGAGGCGCACCCGCGGAAAGCGGCGGGCAAACAGGCGCGCAAGCGGAGCATAGAAATTGTCGGCCAGGCTCGACGGCGCGCCCAGCCGCACCGTGCCGCCCGGCTCGCGGTTCTCGGTCAGCACCTCGGCCTTGATGTCGTCGATGGCACCCAGGAGCCAGCGCCCGCGCGCAAGCAGGACCTTACCGGCCTCCGTCACCGCCACGCCGCGTGCGCCGCGTTCGAGCAACGCGCCGCCCAGCTCGTGCTCCAGGAGCTTGATGTGCCGGCTGAGCGCGGACTGGGCGACGTTCAGCGCGCTTGCCGCCGCACCGAAGCCGCCGCGCTCGGCGACCGCCACGAAGTAGCGCAGCTGGCGCAGGTCCATCGACGCCTCCCATCTCGAATAGAGATCGGGATCATATCAAACATGTTCTTGTGAGATAGGCGGCGGCGCGCAAACTCCTCGGAACAACGAGGAGGAAACCCGATGGGCGATGTCTCGCCTGCGCCGCGCCGCACGTCGGTCTTCATTGTCGGCGGCGGGCCGGTCGGCTTGGCGATGGGCCTGCTGCTCGACCGCTTCGGCATCGATGCCGTGATCGTCGAGAAGAGCCCGACGACGACCGACCACCCCAAGTCGCGCGGCTGCTGGGTGCGCACCATGGAAATCTTCCGCCAATGGGGCATCGAGCAGGCGATTCGCGATCGCGGCCTGCAGGACAACTCCGACATGTTCGTGCAGGTCGAGAGCATCGCCGGCCGCGAGATCGGCCGCTCGCGGCCCGAGCCCAATCTCGGCCAGACACCCGCCTGGAAATGCCTGGTCGCGCAGGACGCGGTCGAGGAAGAGATCTACCGCGTCATCGGGCATTCCAATCTTGTGCAGGTGCGCTTCTCCACCGAGTTCGTGGGCTTCGAGGAAGTGGAGGACGGTGTCGTCTGCGAGATCCGCGATGTCGCGTCGGGGCAGAGCGAGCGCTGGCAGGCGCGCTACCTTCTCGCCTGCGACGGCGCCGGCAGCCACACACGCCGCGCCGCCGGCATCGACATGGTGGGCCCCGCGACGCTCGCGGTGCTGCTGAACGAATACTGGCGCGCCGATCTCTCCCGCTTCCCGCTGGCACGCGAAGCGGCGGGCTACCAGGTCTACTCCAGGACGCCCGGTGTGCCGCGCGCCAGCATCCTGAACACCAACGGCCGCGACCGCTGGCTCAGCATCATCCAGATCGGCGAGCAGAAGGACGAGCGGCCCCGGCCATGGAGCGACGCGGAGATGATCGAGATCATTCGCGCCCATGTCGGCGTGCCCGATCTCGACGTCACCCTGCTCAATCGCTCGATCTGGCGCATGAGCAAGCAGATCGCGGCGAGCTTTCGCCGCGGTCGCGTCTTGCTGGTCGGCGATGCCGCCCATCGCTTCCCGCCGACCGGCGGCTTCGGCCTGAACTCGGGCGTGCAGGACGCGCACAACCTCGCCTGGAAGCTCGCCTATGTGCTGCGCGGCTGGGCATCCGAAAAGCTGCTCGACAGCTACGACGTCGAGCGCCGGCCGGTGGCGCAATCCAACGCCGACTTCAGCTTCGGCAACCGCGTCCGTTTCCTGCGCATGGACCAGGCGATCCGTTCCGGCAACGAGGATCACATCCGTTTCTGGATCAACGACCTCGACAACCACCTGCACAGCATCGGCCAGGCGCTCGGTTTCACCTACGAAGAAGGCGCCGTGATCCCCGACGGCACGCCCAAGGGGGGCCACCTGACACGCGTCTATGCGCCGTCCGACCGGCCGGGCGGGCGCTTCCCGCACCTGTGGCTCGATCCGGCACGCAAGCAGTCGACGCTCGACTGGTTCGACCAGGATTTCACCCTGGTCGCGGGACCGATGGGCGAGACCTGGATGGAGGCCGGCCGCGACGTCGCCGCCAAGCTCGGCCTGCCGCTCGGCCTCAAGCTGCTGCCGAACGCCCATCCGGCCGACGGCATTCAGATGGGCTTGCGCGGCGCAGCGCTGGTGCGACCCGACGGCCATGTCGCCTGGCGCATGCCCTATATGCCGGGCGATCCGGCGCGAGAGCTTTCCGGCGCGCTCGGCACGTTGCTGCACTGACCATGCCCACGGCGCAGGCCAACGGCACGACGATCGCCTTCGCACGGCGCGGCAGCGGCGCGCCGTTGCTGCTGATCCACGGTGCCGAGGCCGATCATTCGATGTTCGACGCACTCGGCGCACTGCTGGCCGAGCAGTTCACGGTGATCGCCTACGATCAGCGCGACTCCGGCGCCACGCGCAATCCCGACACGCCTTACGGTCCCACGGAGCTCGCCGACGATGCGGCCGCCTTGATCGAGGTGCTGGGCTTCGAGCGGGCCCATGTCTTCGGCACGTCGCTGGGCGGCGTCATCGCCCAGGTGCTGGCCCAACGCCATCCGCATAGGATCGACCGGCTGGTGCTGTCCAGCACCTTCCGCGCCGGCGTGGCGCCGGCTTCGATCAATCCCGAGGTCTTTGCCAGGCTTGCTGGCCTGCGCACGGGCCTGCCCGGCAGCGCATCGGAGATCGCCCGCTACTTCTTCACGGAGCGATATCTCGCGGTGCATCCGGAGGTCGCCGCCCTCTTCGCCGGCAACCGTCGCGACGCCGCGCAGAAGCAACGGCGCGCCGCGATCCTGACCCGGCCCGTCGTTGTCGATCTCGGCGCGATTTCGTGCGCGACCCTGGTGCTGGCTGGCGCTGAAGACCGACTGATCCCGCCCGCCCATACGCTTTCGCTCGCTGGCGAGCTGCCTGACGCTCGCGCGGTGACGATCGCCGACGCCGGGCATGTTGCCGTCATCCAGGATCCGAAGGCCGTCGCCCGCGAGGTGCTGGCCTTCCTGCAAGCAAGAACAACGATCGGAGGAAATCGCGATGACCACAGGGGAGAGCAGCCTTAGGCGCCGACCGCTGCTGGGCGGGCTCGTCGGTTCGGCGGGCCTCGTCCTGGCGGGCGTGGCGCCGGTGCGCGCCACCGACTGGCCGACCAAGCCGGTGCGCGTGGTGTCGCCGTCGACCGGCGGCATCACCGACACTCATGCCCGCATCGTCTTCGACGCCTTGTCGGAACGGCTCGGCCAGCGCTTCTACATCGACGGCAAGCCGGGGGCGGGCGGTGGCATCTCGGCGCAGGTCGCCGCGCGCGCGCCGGCCGACGGCTACACGCTCCTGTTCTGCATCGCCAGCCTCATCGTCACGAACCCGTTCGTCTACGAGAACCAGCTCTATGACGTCGATCGCGACTTCGATCCGGTCGCCATGCTGGCCAAGGCGCCGTTCGCCATCCTGGTGCGCGA
>JAEZIF010000353.1 GCA_023416135.1 Pseudomonadota bacterium | reverse complement strand
ATACCGGCCACGCGGACCGTCCCCGCGCTCGGGTAGAGATAACCGGTGACCAACCTCAGGATGGTGCTCTTGCCGGAGCCGTTCGGTCCGAGCAGGCCGAAGACCTCGCGCTCCCCCACCTCGAAGGAAACGGCGTCGACCGCCAGGCGGGCGCCGAAGCGCTTGCTCAGACGGTCGAGCGAAAGGACGGCCATATTCTCAGCTACTCGGCATGGCGACGAAGCCCAACGCGGCTTCGCCGTTGATCAGTCAAGAAGGGATGCGCCCGACGATCGGTCGTAGAACCGTCAGTCGTAGAATTCCGGTGCCTTCTTCATGGCCTTGTAGGCGTCCGGATCGTGCGCGGTGAAGAAGTCGGCCTTCTCGTTCGCCATCTGCATGCGAATCCATTCGAAGGCGGTGAGGAAGCCTGCCGGATTGTAGGCCAGGACGATGTTCGGCGGAACGCTCTTCTCCACGTTCTCGCGCATGTAGACGTTGTCGCCCGTCAGGATGATCAGGCCGTTGTTCTTCAGCCGGACCGTCATCATCTGGCTGCCGGGCGTGTGAGCGACCCAGCGCTTGACCACGATCGCTCCGTCGCCGAACAGGTCGAGGTCGCCCTCGAGCTGCAGCATTTTCTGGGCGTTGGGATAGTCGGTGTTCGGTGACCTGAGCGGCATGACGTCGCCGATCATGTAGGGTCCGCCCGTCCCCGCCTTCGGCCAGAACGCGTTCACGATCTCGTCCCGCTGCACGACGATCGTCGAGTTCGGGAACTTGCCGAGGTTGCCGCCATGGTCGAGATGCAGGTGGCTCGGGACGACATACTTGATGTCGTCGGGCTTGAGGCCGATCTTCTGGAGCTGCACATCGATCGCCACATCCGGCGTGTTGACCGGCTTCAGCGCGGTGAACATGGCGCCCCAGTAGCTCGGGTCCTTGATGATCTTGTCGTTGTTGCCGGTATCGAAGAGCACGTTGCCCTTCGGATGCTGGATGACATAGAAGCCGACCGGGACCTGGATCGGCGGCGTGTCCGGCGCGCCGTTCACCAAGGCGCCCTTGCCGATGGTCAGGGCCCCGGAGCTGAAAGCGTAGAGCTTGGTGGTGTCCTGCGCTTCGGCAACAGCGAAGCTGCTGCCGATGGCGATTGCGGCGATACCTGCTAGCGCCTTGCCCAACATGCGTTTCCTCCCGCGGTTGGATTCTTTATCTGGCATTGGCAGCCCATGGGCCGCCCGCGTATCACACTGTCGCCATAATTAACGCCCGCGGCTTTTGCGGAGTCAATCGGAAACGCCCCCCCGGCCCGTCCGGGGGCGTTCGAGATATGCGTTGCAGACGGACTGTCAGGTGACGGCGATCGGCCCGCCGTTCGATCCGGTCGCGCCTTTGATCGGCGCCGGCGAGAAGATGTAGACGAACTGATACTTGCCGACACCGATCAACCCGGTGAAGTCGAGATTATCGTGGTTGAATATGCCGTTATTGCAGATCAGCTCGCCGTCCGGGAAAGCCAGGTCCTTGTTCGGGTTGGGTACGGCCTCGGTCGCCCACTGGTCGGCGCCGGTGACGCACACACCCTTGTCGACACACCACCTGGCCACTTCCAGGCCGATGCCAGGCTCGCCACTGTTGAACGTGTCGTTGTTCTTGTTCCACAGCTTGCCCCAGCCGGTGTTGAAGAACACCGCATCGCCTTCCTTGATATCGGCCTCCTGCATGTTCTGCTTCTGCAGGGCCGCCCGCAGATCGGCGACGGTGATCTCCTGTCCGACATCCATGTTGGGCTTCACCGCCTCGACGTCGAGCAGATGGCCACGCGTGAAGAAGGGCTTGACGTTCTCGATGCCGATCTTGGCCACGCCAGTGGTACGGGCGCATACCATTCAGCTGATCACTCAACTGGAACCGGCGATGCAATGAGTCTGTTCGATCAGGACAAGTCCTCTGCCCGCATACCTGTGAGCCTGATCACGGGCTTCCTCGGCAGCGGCAAGACCACACTGCTCAACCGCGTCCTGGGCGATCCGCGCATGGCGAGAAGCCTGGTGCTTGTGAACGAGTTCGGCGAGGTGGGCCTCGATCATCTGCTCATGGAATCGATATCGGGCGACATGGTGCTGCTCCAGTCGGGTTGCGTCTGCTGCACAATCCAGGGCGATCTGGACAATACGCTGCGCGACATCGCCCGCCGGCGCGCCAGGGACGAGACTCCGCTGTTCGACCGCGTGCTGCTGGAGACAACGGGTCTCGCCGACCCCGCTCCCATCCTGCAGCTCCTGCTCAACACGCCCACGATCAGCCACGACTATCGCCTGGACAGCGTCGTGACGACGGTCGATGCACGGAACGGCGCGCGTCAGCTCGACGAGCACCAGGAGGCGGTCAAGCAGGCCGCCATCGCCGACCGCCTGCTGATCAGCAAGACCGACCTCGCCGACATCGACACCAGCGCGCACCTGCGGGCCCGGCTCGAGGGCCTCAATCCCGGCGCGGCGCTCTTCGAGGTCGTGCAGGGCGAGATCGACCCGGCCCTACTGTTCGACTCAGGCCCGTTCGATCCGTCCGGCAAGAGTGACCGGGTGCAGCAATGGCCGAACGCCGAGGCGCACGACCACCGTCACGATCACCACGAGGATCACGACCGCTCGCGCCACGACGCCCATATCGGCTCCTTCTGCCTCACCTTCGACGAACCGCTGGACTGGGACCGCTTCAACCGCTGGCTGATGGCGGTGCGCGCGTCGTCGGGCGACAAGCTCCTGCGGGTCAAAGGTGTGCTTAACGTCGTGGGCGAGAGCCAGCCGCTGGTCATCCACGGTGTCCATCGCACCTTCCATCCACCCACCCTGCTGGCGCGCTGGCCGGACAGCGACCGCCGCTCGCGGCTGGTGTTCATCACCCGGGATCTCGACCGCGC
>JAEZIF010000338.1 GCA_023416135.1 Pseudomonadota bacterium | reverse complement strand
AAGGAGGCCGCGGCACTGATGGCTGCGGCCAGCCGGTCCACCGCGCCCGGTCGCAAGGCTCGCCGCCGGGTCGCGAAGCCGGCCCGTTCGCCGAAAGCGACCCGGCCGAAAAAGCCTCGCAAATAAGGAGCTGCACCCTCCGGGCAGAGTGGGGGGCCGAAGGCCGGGGTGGCGACCCTGCGGATGACAGCGCCTTCCGTATCGGGCATGTCTCTCCGCACCACCATCCCCAGGAGGCGTCTTCCCCTCGATGGCTGCGGCCCGTCGCAATCTCTCGCTTGCAGCCTTGATGCTCGCCCTGGTCGCCGCGGCGGCGCTGGCGCTGCCGTCGGCCATGTGGACCTGCCTCGCGGCGATGCTCCTCGGTCTGGCGGGTGTCGTGCTGTTCCGCGGCAACGGCTGGCGAACCGGCGCGCTGCTGGTCGCGGCGGTGTCGCTGAGCCTGGCGCTGCTCGATGCCTTCGCCGGCCTGCTGACGCCGACGGCGCACGGCGCCGGCTTGGTGCGCACGGTCGAGCCGCGCTGGTGGCCCCAGCCACATCCCGTGCTGGGCTTCCGCCCGGCGCCCGACAGCACCGCCGTGGCGACCGCCACCTTCAACGGCCAGCCGGTCTACCACGAGACCTATCACATCGATTCGGAGGGCAGCCGCGTCACGCCCAAGGCGCCGACGGGCGCCGACCTCTATCTGTTCCTGGGCGATTCCTTCATGTTCGGCCAGGGCATCGGCGACCAGGACACCCTGCCCTGGCTGTTCGCCGAGGCCAACGGCGGCAAGGTGCGCACGCGCAATCTCAGCGCGCCGGGCAACGCGCCCAACCACCTGGTGCGCGCCTTCGAGGCGGGCCTGCTCGATCGCTACATCGGCCAGCCGGTCAAGGCCGTGATCGTCTGGATCATCCCGGCCCAGCTTGCGCGCACCACCGGCGACGGATCCTGGCTCGCCTCGTCGCCGCGCTACGAGCTGGACAACGGCAAGCTGGTGCACACGGGCTCGTTCACCGACTGGCGCCTCGACCATCCGCTCGACGGCCTGAAGTATTACCTGGGCGAGCTGTTCCCCTTCATCGGCGCGATCGGCGAGAAGCAGCGCCAGCAGCAGCAGCTGAAGCTGTTCGCCGCGATGATGGCGCGACTGCAGCAGTACGCGCGCGAGAAATTCAACGCGCCGCTGATCGTGGTCTATTCCTGGCCTGACGAGAAGTCGCGCGGACTGCACGGCGATTCGGCGGTCGACCAGTCCCAGCTGGTCGACATCATCGTGCAGCTGCGCAAGCTCGGCATCGAGCTGGTGCGCGTCGACGACCTCACCTCCGGCCAGCCCAGCGACAAGCTCCTGATCCCGTACGACGGCCATCCCACGCGCTACACCAACCAGCTGATCGCCGGCGAATTGAAGCGGCGATTGATCAAGTAGCGCCGTCCGAATCGTGATCGCTCGGCGGTGGACGGCTTCGCTTCGGCCCGTCTACAGTGCGCGCCTGAAGAAGCGGCCAATGCTGCCTGCCGTTCTGGGAGGAACACGATGACGTCGATCCAGTCGCGTCTGCTGAAGATCATGCTGCCGTTGGCTGCCGCTGCCGGCCTGTCGGCATCGCCGGCGCTGGCGCAGAAGAAGGGCGGCACGCTGACGGTCGGCCTCGAGCTCGACATCGCGGGTTTCGATCCGCTGAAGGTCGGCGTCTACGACACCTCGGGCAACATCGCCGCCAGCCTGATCCTCGAGCAGCTCGCGTCGCTCGGCGACGACGGCAAGGCCAAGCCCAGACTGGCGCAGTCGTGGAGCCATTCGGACGACTACAAGACCTGGACCTTCAAGTTGCGGCCCGACGTGAAGTTCCACGACGGCACGCCGTTCAACGCCCAGGCCGTGGCCTTCAACTTTGCCCGCCAGAAGGATCCCAAGAACAACTGCCGCTGCGCCTTCTACATCGCGAACATCCTGAGCGTCGAGCCGACGGACGACCTGACGGTCGTCTACAAGCTCAAGGATCCGGCGGTGAATTTCCCGGCGCTGCTGACGCGGCCCGACCAGAACCAGACGATCCACTCGCCGACGGCGATGCAGGCCAAGGGCGACGACTACAACCGCAATCCCGTCGGCACCGGGCCGTTCGTCGTGAAGTCGTGGACGGCGGGCGACCGCATGGTGGTCGAGAAGAACCCCAACTACTGGGACAAGAACAAGCCCCATCTCGACCGCGTCGTGCTGCGGCCGCTGCCCGACGCGCAGTCGCGCTTCGCCAGCCTGGTGTCCGGCGAGACCGACGTCGTGTGGGCCGACGAGTTCGAGGCCGACAACATCGCCCGCGCCAGGAAGAACTCGGCGCTGAAGGTGATCGACTATGTCGGCTCGGGCGCGGGCGTCGCCGCCATCAACACCAAGGTGCCGCCGCTCGACGACGTGCGGGTGCGCCAGGCGCTGATGATGGCGCTCGACCGCCAGAAGTTCTCGCAGGCCACGACCAACGGTCTCGCCAAGCCGGCGACCAATCCCTACGGCGAAGGTTCGTGGGTCAAGTGCAAGGACGACGGCGCGCTCAAGACCGATCCCAAGAAGGCCGCCGAGCTGATCAAGGAGTACGGCAAGCCGGTGCAGTTCAAGATGCTGTTCACGGCGACGCCGCGCGGCCGCACCAACGCCCAGGTGCTCCAGCAGCTGTGGAAGCAGGTCGGCGCCGACATGGAGATCGAGCTGGTCGACCAGGCGACGTTCCCGCCGCGCGCCTTCCAGCGCAAGTTCGACATCATCGGCTGGCGCATCGTCGACTTCCCCGATCCCGACGTGCAGATGTTCGC
>JAEZIF010000328.1 GCA_023416135.1 Pseudomonadota bacterium | reverse complement strand
CGGCGGGCGCGGCAACACCACCTATCTGTTGCGCGCGCTCAAGGCCGCCGGCGCCCAGCACGTGATCTTCGGCGTGTTCAACGACGCCGCCGTCGCCGCCAAGGCGCACGAGCTGGGTGAAGGCGCCTTCTTCACCGCTTCGTTCAACTCCCGGGAACATCAGGAATTCTCCCTGCCTTTCGACTGCGAGGCCAAGGTCGCAAAACTGTCGGACGGCAAGTATGTCGGCCGCCGCGGCGTGCTCAGGAACGTGTCGTCCGACATGGGCCCCTCCGCCCTGCTCGACCTCGGCGGCATCCAGCTCGTGGTCATCACCAACCGCTGCCAGTGCATGGACCCGATGCAGTTCGAGATGTTCGGCCTCGACATCGCCCAGGCGCGCGTCGTCGTGGTCAAGAGCCGCGGCCACTTCCGCGGCGGTTTCGACGAGTTGTTCGACACCGGCCAGATCTACGAAGTCGACTGTCCGGGCTTGACGTCGCCGATCCTGGCGAACTTCACTTGGACCAGGTTGCCGCGGCCGGTTTATCCGCTCGACGAAGAAGCGAGCTGGACGCCACCCTCGAGCGTCTGAGACCGCCGCCCCAAAGGGAGGCTGTCATGTTGCGTCGTTGGTTGATCGCCCTGGCGGGCGTCGCGTTGTTCTCCGATCCAGTGTCGGCCCAGGCCGAGAAGACGCTGCGCGTGGTCATGCATTCGGATCTCAAGATCGTCGATCCAGTGTGGACCACGGCCTATATCGTGCGCAACCACGGCTACCTGATCTACGACACGCTGTTTGCGATCGACGGCAAGTTCGAGCCGCAGCCGCAGATGATCGAAAGCTGGACGGTGAGCGACGACAAGCTCACCTGGATCTTCGCGCTGCGCGACGGTCTCAAGTGGCATGACGGCGCGGCGGTGACCTCGGCCGACGTCATACCCTCCATCAAGCGCTGGGCCGACAAGGATGCGCTGGGTGGCCTGCTCGCCAAGTCGACCAAGGAGATGACGGCAGTCGACGACCGCACTTTCCGGATCGTGCTCAAGGAGCCGTTCGGCATGATGCTGAAGGCGCTCGCCAAGTCCGCTTCGGTGCCGCTGTTCGTCATGCCCAAGCGCGTCGCCGAGACGCCGGTGTCGCAGCAGATTTCCGACACCACCGGCTCCGGCCCTTTCATCTTCAAGAAGGACGAATGGAAGGCGGGCGAGAAGGTCGTCTACGTGCGCAATCCCGACTACAAGCCGCGCGCCGAGGCGCCGTCGGGCCTGGCGGGCGGCAAGGTCGCCAAGCTCGACCGCATCGAATGGCGCTCGATCGCCGACCCGCAGACAGCAGTCAACGCCCTGATGTCGGGCGAGATCGACATGATCGAAACCGTGGCGCACGATCTTCTGCCGGTCCTGGAGAAGGACAAGGGCGTCAATGTCGTCGTCCTCGACCCGTTGGGCCTGACCTATGTGCTGCGCTACAACTGGAAGCAGCCGCCATTCAACGACGTACGCTACCGCCGCGCCGCGACGCTTTCGCTCAACCAGAAGGACTTCCTGCAGGCGGTGATCGGCGATCCGCGTTACTACAAGGAATGCAAGGCGATGTTCGGCTGCGGCACGCCTCTCGAGAGCTCGGCGGGGATGCAGAACCTCCTGGAATCGCGTTTCGAGGAATCGCGCAAACTCCTGAAGGAACTGGGCTACGACGGCACGCCCATTGTCGTGCTGCAGACCAGCGACAACCCGACGCTGACCAATCTCGCGCCGGTCACCAAGACCCTGCTCGAGCGCGGCGGCTTCAAGGTCGATGTCCAGTCGATGGACTGGCAGACGCTGGTGGCGCGGCGCGCCAAGAAGGATCCCGTAGCGCAGGGCGGCTGGAACATCGCCCAGACCGCGGCCGCCGCCGTGCTGTTGCTCGATCCGGTCAACAACCACTATGCCGAGGCGAGTGGCGATCGCGCCCAGTTCGGCTGGCCGCTGGATGAGGAGATCGAGAAGCTCCGGATCGAGTTCATCCGCGAGGGCGATCCCAAGAAGCAGCTCGAGATCGCCGAAAAGGTCCAGACCCGAATCCTGAGCGAAGGCGTCACCGTGCCGCTCGGTCAATTCCAGCAGCCGATGGCGCGACGCAACGCGGTGAGCGGCAACGTCGTCTCACCGGTGATCGTGTTCTGGAACGTGGAGAAGAAGTAGCGCGTCACTTCTCCGGCAGCGGGATGAACTCGTGGTCGCCCGGCACCTTGGCGAAGCGGCCGTCGCGCCAGTCGGCCTTGGCCTTTTCGAGGCGCTCCTTCGACGACGACACGAAGTTCCACCAGATGTGGCGCGGGCCGTCCATCGTGGCTCCGCCCAGCAGCATGGCCTTCGCCCCGTCGGGGCCCGCGATCATCTCGACCGGCTGACCAGCATGAAACGCCGCAAGGTCGCCGACCGTCAGCAGGCGGTCGCCGACCGCCAGGCTGCCTTCGGCAACGTAGGCCGCACGTTCGACATGCTCGGGGGACACCGCGATCTTGGCCGCGGCCGGCATCTCCACCGCGACATAGAAGATCGGCGAGAAGTGCGTCGTCGGCGCCGTGCGCCCGCCGTAGGTGCCGACGATCAGCCGAAGCGCGCTGCCGCCGTCCTGCCACGCCGGCAGCTTGCCCTTCTCGATATGCTCGAACGACGGCGGCGCTTCCTCGTGGCTTTTCGGCAACGCCACCCAGGTCTGGACGCCGTGCATGCGAAAGCCCGTGCGCTTCATCTCCGGCTCGGTGCGCTCGCTGTGGGAGATACCGCTGCCCGCAGTCATCCAGTTCACGTCGCCCGGACGGATCGCCTGGGCATAGCCCAGGCTGTCGCGATGGAAGATGCCGCCGTCGAACAGGTAGGTCACCGTGGCGAGCCCGATGTGCGGATGCGGCCGCACCTCCATGCCGTCGCCGCCCGGCGGCACGACCATCGGCCCGAAATGATCGAAGAAGATGAACGGCCCGACCATGCGCCGCTTGGCGCTGGGCAGCACCCGGCGTACCGGGAAACCCGGCCCCAGCTCGTGGGCGCGTCCCTGGATGAGAAGCTCGATCGGGTCGGCCATCCTGTTCTCCTACTCCGCCTGTGGTGCAGCAGCGCGACACCGCCGACCGCGGGTTATGGCGGACACGTTGCCCCGGTCAATCCCCAAGGGTCGTCAGATTTTCCGTTACGAGATGGCGGCCTCGCGCGCCACTGCACACATCCCTGCTGCGCAACGTGACGGAGGCGTTGCCTGGCAGGACCGAGTGGTTGTCCATCACGGCGCGCAAGGCCGGCGGGTCCGCTCACGCTATCCAGGTCTCGGCGAACGAGTTCGCAGTGACAACTTGTCCGACGTTCGATTCATCGCCGTCGCAGCGTCTAAGCACCGCAACGTATGACCTAACACGCCTTCTTCACGGGTGTTGCATTTTTGCAACTTTTTATTGGACTTGTGGATTATCGCTGGCCACACTTGAGGTTAGCAGGAGATAGCGTGGGGCGCCGACCGGGGGTTTGGTCGGTGAGTTCGCTGTTGGCCTCAGAGAGTTGTGTCGAGTTTCAATGGACCGGGAGAAGGCTGATGGCGTTCAAGACGACGCGAGCTCAACGCGCCCAGCGCTGGCGAATCGTCCCAAGCCTCCTTCTAGCAACCTTTGCTTTTTCCGCCTGTCAGTTCCTCTGCGCCACCGGGTCAATGGCCCAGATCAAGGCGCCCAATAAGAACCATCTCAAGGCCCCGCCGAAGGCGGCAGCCGCTCCCTCGGAAGACATCCAGCCTTTCGCGATCAGTGCAAATGGCCAGGTCACCGAGCAACTCACGGCGCTGAACATCGACCCGGCCGACGCCCAGGCCGCCAACGAGGCCGTCGCCAAGGCCCTCGAGCAGCTCGACCGCAAGGTCACCAATTCCGGCCGGGCCGTCCTGCAGGCGCAGGGTGCCGGCATGCCCAAGCGGCTGGTCGCCCTGCAGCTCTATTCCGCGACCTCGCTCGCCATCGAGCTGCACCGCGGGACCGACGGCACCTACGGCTACAAGGTCGCCCCCAATGCCACCGCGAACGACGACGAGCGCGTGTCGAGCGTGCCGAGCACGACCCAGGCCGCCGGAGCGGGGGCCCGCTCGGTCGTGGCCGGCTCGGTCGCCCTCGTGAAGGTGAGCGCGACGTCTGGTCTGGCGACCAGCCTCGCCTCGTCCGGCGCCAGCAGCGCCACGCTCAAGGAACTGACCGAGGCCCTGGCCGGCTTCCAGACTCGCGGCACCAAGGTCGAGGTCTGGAAAGGCCGCACCGCCGACGGCGCGCCGCGGCTGCTCGCCGCCGCCATCGGCGAAGGCTCGGCCAAGCGGTCGTTCTGGTGGTTCGCGCCGCCCAACGAGCCAGAAGGCTGGTTCGACGAAAATGGCCGCCGGCTCGGCAACACGGGCCTCACCGAGCCCAGCGGCGGTGCGCGCATCTCCTCGCCGTTCGGCACTCGCCGCTACTACGGCCGCTCGAGCGGCGGCGGCTTCCACAACGGAATCGATTTTGAAGGCAAGACCGGCATGCCGATCTACGCGGCGGCCGACGGCATGATCAATCACCAGGGCTGGTACTTCAACTACGGCCGTACGGTGAAGATCAGCCACGCCGACAACTTGGAGACGCTCTACGCCCACATGTCGCGCTTCGCCGACGGCACGGGCCCAGGCAGCCGCGTCCGTAAGGGCGACCTGATCGGCTATGTCGGCTCGACCGGCCGTTCGACAGGTCCGCATCTGCACTTCTCGGTGATCGTGAACGGCCAGTTCGTCGATCCGCAGCCCTATCTCTCCGGAAAAGGCTTCAACAGCGTACTGGCGAACGAGAGCCTCGTGGCTTATCGCCAGTGGCAGCAGGAGATCCGCAAGGCTGCCGGCGTCAAGGATTCAGACGACAACCGCTTCCGCGGCATGCAGGGTAGCGAGCCGTGGAGCCACAATCCTTTCCCCTCGCGTAACGTTGATCGCCTGTAATCTGGCGGTCGCAATCAGCCTTAGTCAAACGGGGCGCGCCGTTGCGCGCAGCGGTTTGTTCGCCTAGGAATTGCGCCATTGCAGTCCGCGGCAGGCTGAGGGCCGACCGGGCGGCAGAGGCAACCACGAAGGGAAGGACGAATGCTCAAAAAGTACATGGCCGCCGGCGTCGTCGCGGCCGCGCTGGTCGGCGCCGCGGGTACGGCGTATGCCGGCAAGGATCTCGACACCATCAAGGCGCGTGGCAACCTGATCTGCGGCGTCGCCACGGGCGTGGCGGGCTTCGCCAGCGCCGACAGCCAGGGCAAGTGGACGGGTCTCGACGTCGATACCTGCCGCGCCATTGCGGCCGCGATCTTCGGCGATGCCGACAAGGTCAAGTTCGTGCCGACCACGGCGCAGCAGCGCTTCACCGCGCTCCAGTCGGGCGAGGTCGATCTCCTGGTCCGCACCACGACCTGGACGTTGACGCGCGACACTGCCCTCGGCTTCGACTTCACCGGCGTCAACTACTATGACGGCCAGGGCTTCATGGTGAACAAGAAGCTCGGCGTGAAGAGCGCCAAGGAGCTGAACGGGGCCACGGTCTGCGTGCAGCCGGGCACCACCACCGAGCTCAACCTCGCCGACTACTTCCGGGCCAACAAGATGACCTTCAAGCCGGTGGTCATCGAGAAGGTCGAGGAAGTGCGCGCCGCGTTCTTCGCCGGCCGCTGCGACGTGTTCACGACCGACGCCTCGGGCCTCTACTCGACCCGTGCGGCCAACGCGCCGAACCCGGACGACTACATCATCCTGCCGGAGATCATCTCGAAGGAGCCGCTGGGCCCGCTCGTGCGGCATGGCGACAACCAGTTCGCCGATATCGTGCGCTGGACGCTGTTCGCCCAGATCGAGGCCGAGGAGTACGGCATCACGTCGAAGAACATCGACGAGATGATGAAGAGCGACAACCCCACCATCAAGCGCATCCTCGGCGTCACGCCCGGCATGGGCAAGGCGCTCGGCGTCGACGAGAAGTGGGTCTACAACATCATCAAGCAGGTCGGTAACTACGGCGAGATGTTCGAGCGCAACGTCGGCATGGGCTCGCCGCTCAAGATCGCCCGCGGCCAGAACGCGCTGTGGACCCAGGGCGGACTGCAGTACGCCCCACCGATCCGCTGAGCGCCGCTTCGCCGAAGCACCTCGAAACGATACGAAGCCGCCGCCCGCAAGGGCGGCGGCTTTCGTTTGGGCTGTTGCCTGCGGGCCGCAGCCGGCCGGCACTCCGCCCAGGGAGACCAAGAACCGGGAACTTCAATGCGCAATACCATCATGGCGATGGCGGCCGGCCTGGCCGCGATCGTGGCCTCGGGCACCGCCCTGGCCGGCAAGGATCTCGATGCCATCAAGTCGCGCGGCGCGCTGAATTGCGGCGTCGGCATCGGCACGGCGGGCTTCATTGCTGGCCGACAGCCAGGGCAAGTGGCGCGGCCTGTCGGTCGACGTCTGCCGCGCGGTGGCGGCGGCGATCTTCGGCGATGCCGACAAGGTCAAGTACGTCCCCCCCCACCTCCCAGCAGCGCTTCACTGCCGTGCAGTCGGGCGAAGTCGACATGGTGATGGGCAACGCCACCTACACGCTGACCCGCGACACCGCGCTCGGTCTCGATTTCACCGGCGTGTTCTACTACGACGGCCAGAGCTTCCTGGTGCCCAAGACCCTGGGCGTGAAGAGCGCCAAGAAGCTGAACGGCGCGACCGTCTGCGTGGCCCCCGGCACCACCGCCGAGCTCAACCTCGCCGACTATTTCCGCGCCAACAAGATGAGCTTCAAGCCGGTGGTCATCGAGAAGGTCGACGAAATCCGCGCCGCCTTCTTCGCCGGCCGCTGCGACGTCTATACCACCGACGCCTCGAGCCTGGCGGCGACGCGTGCCGCCAACGTGCCGCCACCGCGCACCTTCGACGACTTCCTGATCCTGCCGGAGATCATCTCCAAGGAACCGCTGGGGCCGGTCGTCCGCCACGGCGACAACCAGTTCGCCAACATCGTGCGCTGGGCGCTCTTTGCCATGCTCGAGGCCGAGGAGTACGGCATCGATTCCAAGAACGTCGATGAGATGCTGAAGAGCGAGAACCCCGCCATCAAGCGCATCCTCGGCGTCACACCGGGCATGGGCAAGGCCTTGGGGGTCGACGAGAAATGGGTCTACAACATCGTCAAGCAGGTCGGTAACTACGGCGAAAGCTTCGACCGCAACATCGGCAAGGACTCGGCGCTCAAAGTCGATCGCGGCCTCAACAAGCTGTGGACCCAGGGCGGCCTGCAGTACGCCCCGCCGATCCGCTAGCGGGCGTCTCTCACTCACGTTCCCGTAAGACGGGAGAGGAATGAGCGCCCCTCCCATTTCTTCGTTTGGCCTGTTGCTTGCAGGGCCCCAAGGGCTGACACTCCCTCAGGGAGAAAACGCAAAAAGGGGGCTTCAATGCGCAACTTAATGATGGCGGCGGCAGCCGGATTCGCCGCGACCGTTTTTTCGACCGGCGCCATGGCCGGCAAGGATCTCGACGCCATCAAGGCACGGGGGTCGCTGGTATGCGGCGTCGGCACCGGCACAGCGGGCTTCATGATGCAGGACAGCCAGGGCAAGTGGGTCGGCCTCGACGTCGATGTCTGCCGGGCCGTGTCCGCCGCCATCTTCGGCGACTCCGAGAAAGTCAAATACGTGGGACTTACCTCGCAGCAGCGCTTCACCGCCCTGCAGTCGGGCGAGGTCGACATTCTGTCCAACAACACCACCGAGACGCTGACGCGCGACACGGCGCTCGGCCTCGATTTCACCGCCGTCACCTACTATGACGGCCAGGGCTTCCTGGTGAACAAGAAGCTCGGCGTGAAGAGCGCCAAGGAGCTGAACGGCGCCACGGTGTGTGTGGCTCCAGGCACGACGACCGAGCTCAACCTCGCCGACTACTTCCGCGCCAACAAGATGACCTTCAAGCCGGTGGTCATCGAGAAGGTCGAGGAAGTGCGCGCCGCCTTCTTCTCGGGCCGCTGTGACGTCTACACCAACGATTCCTCGAGCCTGTACGCGACCCGCGCCGCAAATGTGCCGGCGCCGGCCAAGGCCGAGGACTTCATCGTGCTCCCGGAAATCATCTCAAAGGAGCCGCTGGCCCCCGCGGTGCGCCATGGCGACAACCAGTTCGCCGACATCGTGCGCTGGACCCAGTACGCCATGATCGAGGCCGAGGAGTACGGCATCGATTCCAAGAACGTCGACGAGATGATGAAGAGCGACAACCCTGCCATCAAGCGCATCCTCGGCGTCACGCCCGGCATGGGCAAGGCGCTCGGCGTCGACGAGAAGTGGGTCTACAACATCATCAAGCAGGTCGGTAACTACGGCGAAAGCTTCGACCGCAATGTCGGCCAGGGCTCCATCCTCAAGATCGACCGCGGCCTGAACAATCTCTGGACGAAGGGCGGCCTGCAGTACGCGCCTCCGATTCGCTGAGGCCATCCGCTGCTGTTTGCGTCGGCTCGACGCGTAGAGCTCGAAAGGTCGGGCGAGCGTCCGGTGGGTCGGAGAGCCCGCCGGACCCAAGGCAGGACGACATGGTCAAGTATGCGCTGGCCGCGGCGATCGCAGTCGCCGCGGTTCTCGCCGGTCATCGGGTGGAGGCCGGCCCCGTCCTCGACGCCGTCAAGGCGCGCGGACATCTCGTTTGCGGGGTAGGTGAAGGCCGGCCGGGCTTCGCGCAAGTCGATGCGCAAGGCCGATGGAGCGGCTTCGCCGTCGACATCTGCCGCGCCGTGGCGGCCGCCATCCTGCGCGACGCCAACAAGACGAAGTTCGTGCCGCTCACTGCGGTGAAGCGCTTCCATGCCTTGCAGGCGGGCGAGGTCGACCTGCTCGTCTCCGACTCGACCTACACGCTGGCGCGCGACGCGGCCTCGGGAGTCGAGTTCACCGGCATCTACTACTACGACAGCCAAAGTTTCCTGGTGAAGAAATCGGGCGCGAAACCCGTCAAGGATCTGAAGGACCTCCACCGCGCCATCATCTGCTACCAGTCGGGCACGACCAGCGAGGCCAACCTGACCGACTATTTCGCGGCCAACAAGATGCGCTTCGTGTCCTTCGCCTTCGAGCGATCGGCCGAAGCGCGGGATGCCTTCCTCGCCGGACGCTGCGATGCGCTGACCATCGACCTGTCGGCCCTGTACGCGATCCTCGCCACCAAGCCGCAGCATGCTGTCGACTACACCATCCTGCGGCAGACCATCGGCAAGGAGCCGCTCGGTCCCGCCGTGCGCCAGGGCGACCATCAATTCACGGATATCGTTCGCTGGACGCTCTACGCCATGATCGAGGCGGAGGAATACGGCATCACCGCCAAGAACGTCGACGAGATGCTGAAGAGCCAGCATGCCACGGTCAGGGAGATCCTCGGCGTGACGCCGGGCATGGGCAAGGCGCTGGGGATCGACGATCGCTGGGCCTACGACATCGTCAAACAGGTCGGGAACTACGGCGAAAGCTATGACCGAAACCTGGGCAGCGCCTCGCCGTTGAAAATCCCCCGCACGCTCAATGCGCTGTGGACCAAGGCCGGCATCCTCTACGCGCCGCCCATCCGCTAACGAAAACCCGGGGCGGCACCCCGCCCTGGCCGACACCTGATTCTACCTGGGCAATGGCTCACCGCTCCGGATTCCTCGCAGCCTCAACGCACAATGGACGTAGGGGCGGCAGCATCCTTTAGGCCACCGATCCGCTGAAAAATCGGTTGCTCGGGCCAGCAAGAATCAGACCGCACCGGAACTGCCAACCTTCGCCGTTTGGCTGGTTGCAAGTACGCGATTCCCTCTTACACTGCGCCCAAGATCATTCGTCGAAGACCCCGGAATACCGCGGTCGGCAGGGGGAAGAGCGGATGGCAGTCGAGGCATTGAGCTCTGCGCCGCGTGTCAAAGTGGCGCCGTGGAACGACCCGGTCATCCGCGGCTGGGTGTTCCAGATCGTCGTCGTCGGCCTGGTCGGCCTGCTCGCCTGGTACCTCGTCTCCAACACCATCGAGAATCTCGAGCGGCAGAAGATCGCCAGCGGCTTCCACTATCTCGAACGCGAGGCGGGCTTCGAAATCGGCGACACGATGATCGAGTACTCGCCGGCCAGCACCTACGCCCGAGCCATCTTCGTCGGCCTTCTGAACACGCTGAAGGTCTCTGTCCTCGGCGTCATCATGGCGACCATTCTCGGCACGCTGCTCGGCATCGGACGACTGTCGACCAACTGGCTGCTCGCCAAGATCTGCGAATGGTACGTCGAGGCATTCCGCAACGTGCCGCTGCTGCTCTGGCTCTTCCTGTTCTACAAGCTGATCAGCGAGGCGTTTCCCGGCCCGCGCCAGGCGATCGGCCTGCTCTTCGATACCGTGTTCCTGTCCAATCGCGGCGTCTATTTCCCGGTGCCGCTCGCCAACCCAACCTTCATGTGGGTCGGCCTCGCCCTCCTCATCGGCATCGCCGGCGCCTTCGTTCTTCACCGATGGGCGAAGAAACGCCAGGACGCGACCGGCCAGCCCTTCCCTTCCATCGTGGCGGGCTTCGGCTTGGCGCTCGGCCTGCCCATCCTGGTGTGGCTGCTGGGCGGCGCGCCGCATCACATGAGCTGGCCGCAACTCAAGGGCTTCAATTTCGACGGCGGCAGCGTGATCCAGCCCGAGTTCGTCGCCCTGCTGCTCGGCCTCGTGCTCTACACCTCCGCCTTCATCGCCGAGATCGTACGGTCGGGCATCCTGGCGCTGCACAAGGGCCAGAGCGAGGCCGCCGCCGCACTCGGCCTGGGCCGTGGGCAGGCGATGCGGCTGGTCCTGCTGCCGCAGGCGCTGCGCGTGATCGTGCCGCCGATGACCAGCCAGTACCTCAACATCACCAAGAACAGCTCGCTGGCCATCGCCATCGGCTATCCCGACCTCGTGGCATCGATCAACGTCACCATCAACCAGACCGGGCAGGCAATCGAGAACGTGCTGATCATCATGGCGGCCTACCTCTCGGTCAGCCTGTCGATCTCGGCGTTCATGAACTGGTACAACAAACGCATCGCCCTGAGGGAGCGCTGAGCGATGACCGACATGCCCGTCGGCGAGCGCAAGCAGCTCGCTCCCCCGGTAGACGACAGCGGCCCGTTCGGCTGGGCCCGCAAACACCTGTTCTCGAGCTGGGCCAACGGCATCACGACGATCGTCCTGATCGTGGCGATCGCCTGGATCCTGTCGTGGTTCCTGGAATGGGCGGTGTTCACCGCCAACTTCACCGCCTCGAGCGGCGCGGAGTGCCGCGGCTACGGCGCCTGCTGGGCGCTGATCCGCGAGAAGCTGCGCCTGATCTTCTTCGGCACCTTCCCGTACGAGCAGCAATGGCGGCCCTTGTTCGCCGTCGTCGCCATGCTGGCGATGCTGATCCTGACTTCGGACCGGCGCATGTGGCGGCCGTGGCGGCTCCTGATCATCTGGAGCGTGGGGTCGTTCGTCACCTTCCTGCTGATGTTCGGCCAGCTCCACATTCCGCTCAGCCTCTTCCTGGCCGTGGCCCTGGTCGTCGGCCTGGTCGGCATGTCCTTCCGCAAGGGCATCGGCTCACCGCTCGAGATCAATGCCTACCGCGCGGCGGCCGTCGTCGGCCTGGTCGGCCTGATGCTGCGCATCGCCGGTGTCCTGCCGGCCTGGAAGCTGCCGATCGCGCCCCTGAGCTACGTCGAGACCGGCCTGTGGGGCGGCCTGCCGGTGACGATGATCCTCGCCACCTATGGCCTGCTGTTCGCCTTTCCCTACGGCATCCTGCTGGCGCTGGGCCGGCGCTCAAACCTGCCGCTGATCAAGGGACTGTGCGTGGGGTTCATCGAGCTGATCCGCGGCGTGCCGCTGATCAGCCTGCTGATCATGGCTTCGGTCATGCTGCCCCTGTTCCTGCCGACGGGCGTCACCTTCGACAAGTTCCTGCGCGCCCAGGTCGCCGTCATCCTGTTCGCCGGCGCCTACATCGCCGAGATCATTCGCGGCGGCCTGCAGTCGCTGCCCAAGGGGCAGTTCGAGGCGGCCGACGCGATGGGCTTAAACTACATCCAGAAGACGACGCTGATCATCCTGCCGCAGGCGCTGCGCGTGGTGATCCCGCCGCTGATCAACACCTTCATCGGCTTCTTCAAGGACACCTCGCTGGTGCTGATCATCGGCATCTTCGACTTCCTCAATACCGCCAACCAGGCGCTGGTCGATCCGGCATGGGCAGGCTACCCCGGCGAGGTCTACCTCTTCGCCGCCTTCGTCTACTTCGTCTTCTGCTATTCGATGTCGCGGTACTCCAAGCACCTCGAGGTCGAGCTCAACAAGGGAACGCGCCGCTAGGCGGCCAAGGAGAATCGATCAATGGCCGCCACCGCGCACGACCTCGGCAAGGCCCCTTCCGTCATCACGCTCCGCGGCGTGAACAAGTGGTTCGGGCACTTCCACGTGCTCTCCGACATCAACCTCGACGTCAAGGAAGGCGAGAAGATCGTCATCTGCGGGCCGTCGGGCTCGGGCAAGTCGACCCTGATCCGCTGCATCAACCGCCTGGAGGAGCACCAGGCGGGCGACCTCGTGGTGCACGGTGTGCCGCTCACCAACGACGTCAAGAACATCGAGATGATCCGCCGCGAAGTCGGCATGGTGTTCCAGTCGTTCAACCTCTTTCCGCACCTCACCATCCTCGACAACCTGACCCTGGCGCCGATCTGGGTGAAGAAGATGCCGAAGAAGGACGCCGAGGAAATCGCCATGAACCTGCTCAAGCGGGTCCGCATCCCCGAGCAGGCCCTGAAGTACCCCGGCCAGCTCTCGGGCGGCCAGCAGCAGCGCGTGGCGATCGCCAGGGCCCTCTGCATGCGGCCCAAGATCATGCTGTTCGACGAGCCGACCTCGGCCCTCGACCCCGAGATGGTGAAGGAGGTGCTCGACGTCATGATCGAGCTCGCGCGCGAAGGCATGACCATGCTGGTGGTGACCCACGAGATGGGCTTTGCCCGCGCCGTGGCCGATCGCGTGATCTTCATGGACCGCGGTGAGATCGTCGAACAGAACGAGCCCGAGGAATTCTTCGCCAATCCGCGGAACGAGCGCACCAAGCTGTTCCTCGGTCAGATCCTGCATCGCTGACCCGAACGGGCGGCGCCTCGGCGCCTTGATCGCGGTCTAGGCAACGGCCATGAAGATACTGGTCACCGGCGGTGCCGGGTTCATCGGTTCGGCAGTCGTGCGTCACGTCATCCGCGACACCGACTGGACGGTGGCCAACGTCGACAAGCTGACCTATGCCGGCAACCTCGAATCGCTGGCCGAGGCGCGCGACAGCAACCGCCATACTCATTTCAAGGTCGACATCACGGACCGCCCGGCGATCGACGGCCTCTTCGCGAGCTTCCGGCCCGACGCGGTGCTGCATCTCGCCGCTGAAAGCCATGTCGATCGCTCCATCGACGGTGCCGCCCCCTTCATCGCAACCAACGTCGGCGGCACCTACACGCTCCTCGAGGCGGCGCTTGCGTACTGGCGCACGCTCGACCCGGAGGCCCGCAGCCGCTTCCGCTTCCAGCACATCTCGACCGATGAGGTGTTCGGCTCGCTCACGTCCACCGGCAAGTTCACCGAGACCACGCCCTACGCGCCCAATTCGCCCTACGCCGCGACCAAGGCTGCGTCGGATCATCTGGTGCGCGCCTGGCATCACACGCACGGCCTGCCGACCCTCGCGACCAACTGCTCCAACAACTACGGGCCCTATCACTTCCCCGAGAAGCTGATCCCGCTCGTCATCATCCGCGCCTTGCGCGGCCAGAAGCTGCCGGTCTACGGCAAGGGCGAGAACGTTCGCGACTGGCTGCATGTCGAGGACCATGCCGAGGCGCTGACCCTGGTGCTGCGCAAAGGCCGACCCGGCGAGACCTACAACGTGGGGGGCGACAGCGAGCGCACCAACATCGACGTCGTCCGCACGATCTGCGCCCTGCTCGACGAGATGCTGCCCGAGAGCCCGCACCGGCCGCACGGGCGGCTGATCGAGTTCGTCACCGACCGTCCCGGCCACGACGCGCGCTACGCGATCGATGCGGCCAAGATCAGGACCGAGCTCGGCTGGCGTCCGCGCCACGGCTTCGAGGACGGGCTGCGCCAGACCGTACGCTGGTATCTCGACCACAAGGGATGGTGGGAACGGGTCATGAGCGGGGCATATCGCGGGGAACGACTCGGGCTCGGATGAGTTGAATCCGGCATGAGGTATCTCGCCCTCATCGCCGTCGTCGCGCTGCTCGTGGCCTGCGAACGCGATCCCTACATCGCACGCAAGGGTGATTACACGCCGGGCGAGACGTACCACCATCAGAGCGGCCACTATCCCGGCATGCAGGTCAGCCGAGCCGGCGCTTGATCTCCGCCCATCGATCGAGGATGGGCATGATCCCGTCGCCCTCTTCGGCCGGCAGCGAGAACACCACACGGTCGATGCCGAGCGCGCGATAGCGCTCGAGGCGTTCGAGGTCGGGCGGCACACGGAAGGTGCTGATCGGCAGGCTGGCGGGATCACGGCCGGCCTCCTTCGCCATGGCGCGGAACTTGTCGAGTACTTCGATGCCGTCGCGATCCAGCCAGTCATCGCGCGGGATCCAGCCGTCACCGTAGCGCACGGCGCGGCGCGCGGCATACGGAAAGGCGCCGCCGACGATGATCCGCGGGTGCGGTTTCTGAAACGGCTTGGGCCACTGCTTCATCTTGTCGAAGTTCACGAACTCGCCGTGATACTCGGGCTCCTCCTCGGCCCAGATCGCCTTCATCGCCTCGACGCGCTCGCGCGCCAGCTTGTGACGGCTCGCGAAGGCCGTGCCGTGGTTCTCGATCTCGTCCTGGTTCCACCCGTTGCCGACGCCGAACAGGAAGCGGCCGCCGGAAAGCTGGTCGATGGACGAGACCATCTTGGCGGTGACGATCGGATCGCGTTGGGTGATCAGCGCGATGCCGGTGCCGATCTTCAACTTGCTGGTCACGGTCGCGGCCGTGTTGAGCGCCAGGAACGGATCCATCAGCTCATAGTAGGCGCGCACGAGGCCGCCCGAGGCCGGATAGCTCGACTTGCGCGACGACGGGATGTGCGTGTGCTCGGGAACCCACAGCGATTCGAAGCCGCGCTCCTCCATGGCACGCGCCAGAGGCGCAGGTTGCATGGAACCCGTGGTGAAGAACATGACAGCGCCGATTTTCATGGCCCGATTCGCTCCGCCTCACATGACGATGGCCGCATTGTGGCGACTTTCACCATTTTGGGAACCGTAAGGCGGCAAGCGGGTTGAAGTCGCAATCGCGAATTCGAATGAGGAGATCGCCATGAAACCCGCCAGCTCGATCGTCGTCCTTGCGACACTCGCCGCCTCGGTGGCCGCCTGTTCGGTACAGGAGCGCACCTATTATCCGAGGCCGCAGTACGCCTACGCGCCGGCCAGCACGACCTACTACAGCGCGCCGGGCGCCACCGTCGTCGCTACCACGCCGGCACCCGCCTATTACAGCTACGACCAACCGAGCTTCCAGAAGTCGAACGTGTACTCCTCGCGCTGGGACTACTACCGCAACTACAACGGCATCCACGACGGTCCCGAGCGGACCGGCTGGTAGCTCAGCGTAACGTCGCCCGGACGACTGCCGCGACTTCGTCGACGGCGGTCTCC
>JAEZIF010000348.1 GCA_023416135.1 Pseudomonadota bacterium | reverse complement strand
AAGGCGCGTCACGTCCCAAGATGATGTCGATCGGACTGCATGCGCGCATCATCGGCAATCCGATACGTTTCGTCGCCTTGGAGCGGCTGCTCGACCATGTCTCGGCCTTGCAGGGAGTCTGGATTGCGCGACGCCAGGATATCGCTCTTCACTGGATGAAGGCGCATCCGGCGGTGTCCTGAGGTCCCGAAGCGACCGCGAGCGTCATCCGTGGCCAGTCACGAGGATCTGCTGCGGTCGATCCTGCAGCGCAGCCCGATTGTTTCGACGGTCGCCGATCGTTGGCCTGAGATCGGCCTGCCCGACGGCTGGTTGGCTGCCGGTTGCCTTGCCCAGACCGTCTGGAACGACGCGTTCGGACTGCCTGCTACGCACGGCCTCTCCGACATCGATCTCGTCACTTCGATGGCGGCGATCTCTCGCAAGAGGCGGAGACGGCCCACGCCGTGAGGCTCCGCACGCTATTCGCCGATCTCGGCCTGTGGGTCGATGTCAAGAACGAGGCGCGCGTGCACCTTTGGTATGCCGAGAAGTTCGGCACCGCGCAGGCGCCGTATGTGTCGGCCGAGGACGCCATAACGACCTTCCCGACGACCGCAACCGCAATCGGCGTGCAGCCGCGCGCGGATGGCCTGCACGTCTTCGCGCCATACGGTCTGTCGGACCTGCTCGGCCTGATCGTCCGGCCCAACAAGAAGCAGATCACGCGATCGATCTACGAGGCCAAGGTCGAGAAGTGGCTGGCCAGGTGGCCGGGCCTTCGCGTCGTTGATTGGGATGCCTGAAGGATCAGACGATCCGGCAAGAGCGGGCGGTGCTTGTTTCACCGGGCATGATGGGTCCAGGTGATTCTACCTGGACCCGTCATGCTTAGCTCGTGTCGCGCTTCTCCGTCGTCGCCTTGGCCTCCGCAGCGAGCCAGTCGACGAACGCTCGCACGCGTCGGTCGGCGCCCAACGCCGCCGGCCATCGTACGACATGGGCCTTGCTCGACGGCATGTCCCATTTGGCCGGCAACACGCGCACCAGGCGGCCGTCCGCCAGGGCATCGTGCACCAGCAGGGAGCGCGCCATCACCACGCCGGCGCCTTCCAGGGCTGCGGCGATCGCCGTCCCCAGGGCCGCGAAGCGCAGGCCCGCGGGCGGACGACGTTCGATGCCCAGTCGTCCGAACCACACGGGCCACGACCATTCGGCGCCCTGGCCGCGACCGCCGGGCGGCCCCTTGTGCACCAGGGGCAGCTCGGCCAGCGCCCTGGGGTCGCGCAGCATGCGGCCGTCCGGCAACAGGTGCGGCGCGCACACCGGGAACACCTGCTCGTGGAACAGCAGCCGTTGGGTTGACGTCGATCGCGCCGCCTCGATCGGCTGCCACAGGATCTGCACGTCGGCATCCGCCGCGCGAGCCTGCAACTCGTTCTCGACGATGCCGAGCTCGACCTCCAGCCCGCGATGGGCGCGCGCGAAGCGCGGCAGCCGCCGCACCAGCCAGTAGTCGGCCAGGGCCGAGCCTACGGCGACGCGCAGCCCCGCCGGCGTCACCAGGGCGCGGCAGCGGCTGCGCAGGCCGGCGAGGCCGTCGAGCAGCTCGCCGAGGCCGGTCGCCAACTCGGCCCCGGCCGGCGTGGCGCTGAGCCCGTCGCTCGAGCGGCTGAGCAGCGGGGTGCCGACGAAGGCCTCGAGCCGGCGCAGGCGATGGCTGACCGCGCTCTGGGTCATGCCGAGCTCGGCCGCCGCCCGCGTCATCGAGCGGTGACGCAGGGCGGTATCGAAGGCGACGAGGGCGTCGAACGGCGGCAGGGTGCGCATTTCCGATAGTATGAACCATATTCATGACGAAGTGAAAGGCTGGCGCTGGGTCCCGCGGCCCGCGCGCTTCATTCACGGGGCCATGTCGGACTTCCGTCGCACCCCCGTTCTCGCTCTTGCCCTCGCGGGCTTCCTCACCCAGTTCGACGTCACGGCCGTCATCGTCATCCTGCCGGCGATCGGCGACGAACTCGGCTTCGGCATCTCGGGCTACGCCTGGGTGATGGATGCCTATAGCCTGGCTTTCACGGCCACGCTGCTCGCCTCCGGTGCGCTGGCCGACCGTTTCGGCCGGCGCCTCGCGCTGCTGGCGGGCAATGCGATGTTTGCGGCAGCCTCGCTGTTGTGCGCAGTGGCGTGGGACGGTCCCTCGCTGTGGCTCGGGCGCGGCCTCCAGGGCATCGCCGCGGCCTTCGTCATCACCGGCTCGCTCGCCCTCATTGCCGGAGCCTATCCCGAACCGGCGGCGCGGGCGCGTGCCTTCGGCCTGGCCGGCATCGTCTCGGGCGTCGCCATGGCCATAGGACCCACGCTCGGCGGCTTCCTCGCCACCTGGCCGGGCTGGCGCTGGATCTTCCTCGCGAACCTTCCGGTCTGCCTGGCCATGATCTGGATCGTGCCGAGGCTCGTCGGCGAATCGCGGGACGACGCGGGCCGGCCCATCGATCCCGTCGGGATCGCGCTGCTGACCCTCGCGCTCGGCCTCGTCATCGAGAGCCTGCTGAGTGCGCACCAGTCGCCGACGCGGCTGCTGGCGGGCAGCGGCGCCGGCGCCGTGTTCCTGGCGCTGTTCGTCCGGCAGCAGCAACGGCGCGCCGCACCCGTGCTCGATCCCGCCCTTCTCCGCCA
>JAEZIF010000233.1 GCA_023416135.1 Pseudomonadota bacterium | reverse complement strand
TCCTTGGTGTCGGTCTTCAGCACCTCTTCCATCATGCGCGTGAGCTCGGGCTTGTTGGCCACGCGGTCGGCGAGCTGGGCGAAGCGCGGATCGGTCGCCCATTCGGGATGGCCGAGCGCCTTGCAGGCGTCGGTGAACAGCTTCTGGTTGGCGACGGCCATGTAGATCTTGCCGTTCTTGGTCTCGAACGAGCTGTTGGGCGCCGACGCGAAATGCCCGTTGCCGGCGCGCTTCGGCTGCTCGCCGCCGATCAGGTAGTAGGATCCCATGTTGCCCAGCGAGGCCAGCGCCGTGTCGTAGAGTGCCAGATCGATGTGCTGGCCCTTGCCCGTGCTGGTGCCGGCAAAAAGCGCGGCGTTGATCGCCGCCACCGAGTGGATCGCCGTCATGGTGTCGACGATGGCGATGGCGTGCCGCAGTCCCTCGCCATCGGCCTCGCCGTTGACGCTCATCATGCCCGACTCGGCCTGCAGCACGGGATCGTAACCCGGCCGGTCCGACAGCGGACCGGTCTGCCCATAGGCCGAGATCGACAGATAAATCAGCCGTGGGTGCTTCTCGTGAATGCTATCGTAGTCGAAGCCATACTTCTTCAGCACGCCCGGACGGAAATTCTGGACCAGCACGTCGGCCGTCTCGAGCAGTTTCGCGACGACCGCCTGGCCATCCGGCTTGGTGAAGTCGAGCGCGACACTCTTCTTGCCGCGATTGTACGTCATGAAGAAGTGGCTCTCGCCGCCGGCCCGTGGCCCTGCACCCTTGCGGGTGTCGTCGCCGCCGTCCGGATTCTCGATCTTGATCACCTCGGCGCCCATGTCCGACAGGATCTGGGTGCACATAGGGCCTGCAATGACTCGGGAGAAGTCGACGACGCGGATGCCCTCGAGGGGCGGACGGCCTGATTGTGACATGCCTGCAGGGTAGGACTGCACGTGTCGCACTGTCTACGCGCAGCACTTCCTTTAGACTGCAGAGCATGTCCTCATTTCGCATGCCGCTGTCTCGCCGCGCCCTCTTCGTTCTGCCTGCCCTCGCTTCCTATCCCGCACTTGCGCAAGCCGAGTTTCCAACCAAGGCCATCCGCATCATCGTGCCGTTCGCGCCCGGCGGCTCGGGCGACATCACCTCGCGGCTGATCGGCAAGTACATCGAGGAAAAGACAGGCCAGCCCTTCGTCGTCGAGAACAAGCCGGGTGCCAACGGCATCGTCGGCGCGCTGTCGGTGAAGGCGGCGCCGGCCGACGGCTACACGCTGATGCTCGCCACCACGTCGACCAATGCCGCCAACGTCCACATGTACAAGAGCCCGGGCTACGACCCGGAGAAGGATTTCTCGGTGGTCGGCATCATCGGTTCGAGCGGCGCCTTCCTGGTGGTGCCGGCCGACAGCCCGTACAAAACGCTCCACGATCTTCTTGCCTACGCCAAGGCCAATCCCGGCAAGCTGAACTTCGGCTACTTCAATGCGAGCTCGCAGGTTCCCGCCGAGGTGCTGGGCAAGCGCGCCGGCGTCGAATGGCAGGCCGTCGCCTACAAGGCGATCGGCAATGCCTGGACCGACCTTTATGCCGGCGCCATCCAGTTCATGTTCGTCGACCTCACGGCCGGCCGCAGCCAGGTGGTGGCCAACAAGGCGCGGCCGTTGGCGCTGACGCTGCCCCAGCGCAGCCCGCTCTATCCCGATCTGCCGACGCTGGCCGAGTCATTTCCGGGGTTCACCAGCACGGGCTTCCTCGCCGTCGCGGTCCCGAAGGCCACGCCGCTGCCGGTCCAGGAGAAGCTGAACGCCCTGATCAACGAGGCGATCTCGTCCCCCGACATCCAGAACCGCCTTGCCAACGAGTTCGCCCTGACTGCGAAGCCGCTTACCCTGGCGCAGTGCGCCGCCCAGGACCGCGAGGAACGCGCCAAGTGGGCTGAATATGTGAAGATCGCCAGGATCGAGCCGCAGTAGCGGCAGCTGCCAGCCCGCCGGTGCGAACTGCCGCGCGCCGCCGTTCAGCGATGATGGCCGGGCGTGTGCCGACCGCCGCCGTAGCCGCGCAAGGTTGAATAACGCCGCGCCTGGTCCGGCGTCAGCAGCTCCAAGGTCGCCAGATGATACTTGAGGTGCGCCAGCCTCAGCTCGCCTTGCAGCGAGGCGATGTCGCGCGTCGCCTCGGCCAGGCTCGTCAACGTTATGGTCTTGTCGGCGAATTGTCGGTCGAGTGCTGTCTCGGCGGCGATCAGCCGTTCGCCCAGCGCCGCCGCCTCCTGCTTCATTGCGCCGAACAACGCCGCCACCTTCGCCCGCTGCTGGTCGCTCAGCCCGAGCGGCGTTGCCAGCTCCAGCACGTGCATGGGACCGGGATAGCCGTTCAGCTCGGCCGCCAGAGCGAGGCCCATGCCGCGGCCAGCCTTGAGATCGGCGATCTGCTCGTCCGACAGCGCCTTCACCGGACGCGCCTGCAGGCCGGCGTAAGGCTGGTGGGCCTGCGCCCACGCCGACGATGCAAAGCCCAGCATGGTGATCACGAGAACTGATATTCGTCCCTTCATCGTTTCGCCTCCTCGGAGCCTTGTGCGCATTGCATGCCACATCCTGCTCTCGCGCTAGAACCAGAATTTCAACCCGACCAGCGCGCGCACCAGCGAGGTGGGCTCGCCGGCGGCCGCGACGAAGCCTGCCGTGTTGCCGGTGTACTGCTCGAAGCTCACGCCGACATACGGCGCGAGCTCCTTGGCGATCTCGTAGCGCAGCCGGAGTCCGACCTCGAAACGCGACAGGCCGCTGCCGAGTTGGATGGCTGGGTCGTTCTGCGAGGCCACCATCGCCTCGAGGTAGGGCTGGGCGACCAGCTTCTGCGACAGCATGAGGTCGTACGAGGCGTCGAGCCGCGCGCTCACCACGCCGGTCTGGCTGACACCGAAGACGGCATCGACATGGATGCCGTAGGGCGCCAGCCCTTCGACGCCGGCGACGAAGCCCGAGCGCGTCACGCCCTCGTCGAACACGGTGAACGACACGCCGGCCTTGGCGTCCCAGAAATCCGAGATCAGTCGGCTGTAGAAGAAACGGCTGTCGATGCCCTTGGTGCCGCCCTCGTTGTCGATATGGCCCGAATCGCCGACGATGCCGGTGTTGTAGAGCCGGAGCTTGGTCGAATCGTCGCCGATCCAGGCCGACGCCGCCCACTCGGTGGCCGGCGCGATACCCGAGAGGCGCTTCTCGGCGCGCCCGTCGAAGCGCCACCAGGTCGCCTGGTCGTCCATGGCGATGGCGGGCGTGGCGAGGGCGACGGCCGCGGCCGCGACGCAGGCACGATCAATGATGCGCATGGCCGCCTCCCGTCATCGGTGCCGGCGACGAAGCAGCCGGCAGCGCGCCGCCCTTGGGATGCACCACGAACTCACGGAACATGCCGGTCATCATGTGGAACAGGAAATGGCAGTGAAACGGCCAGCGGCCGACCTCGGCCATCTGCACGGTGACGGCGACGGTACGGCCGGGTGGGACGATCACGACGTGCTTGCGCGGCCGGGCACCGCCTGCACCGTTCTCCAGATCCATCCAGAGACCATGCAGATGGATCGGATGGTTCATCATGGTCTCGTTCCTGAAGACCAGGCGTACCGTCTCGCCTTGCGTGAAGTCGATCGCAGGCTGCTCGGAGTACTTGCGATCGTCGAACGACCAGATGAACTTCTCCATGTTGCCGGTCAGGCGGATGTCGATGGTGCGGTCCGGCGGATTGAGCGCATGGCTGCGATCGAGCCGCTTGAGATCGGTGTAGCTCAGCACCTTCGCGCCGGCCGGCGCGTCGACCGGCGGCACATCCACCAGGCCCGACGTATCGGGGCCCGCCGGAGCATGGCCCATCGCGGCGTGGTCCATCTTGGAATGGTCCATCTTCGAATGGTCCGTTCCGCCGTGGCCCCTGTTCCCATGCCCCATATCCGCCATGCCCAGAACGCCGGGCGGCCGCAGCACCGGCAACGGCCCCGCCATGCCCTCGCGCGGTGCCAGGGTGGCGCGGGCGAAGCCCCGGCGGTCGATCGACTGGGCCTCTATCGTATAGGCGCGCTCCTCGCGCGGCTCGACGATCACGTCGTAGGTCTCGCCGACGCCAATGCGGAACTCGTCGACATCGACGGGGGTCACGTCATTGCCGTCGGCCTGCACGACCTTGAGCTTCAGGCCGGGAATGCGGGCGTCGAACACCGTCATCGCCGAGCCGTTGATGAAGCGCAGCCGCACCTTCTCGCCGGGCTTGAAAAGTCCGGTCCAGTTGTCGCTGGGGCCGCGGCCGTTCACCAGGAAGGTGTAGCCGGTGACGTCCGCGAGATCGGTCGGATCCATGCGCATCTCGCCCCAGGCCAGCCGGTCGGAAATGATCGCCTGGCGCTCCTCCGTCGTCCTGGCGGCTCGCAGGTCACGCAGCAGGCCGGGCAAGGTGCGCCTGCGGTCGTTGAAGTAGCCCGGCTCCTGCTTGAGCTTGCGCAGGATGGCGCCGGGCGACATCGGATGGTGGTCGGACAGCATCACCACGTAGTCGCGCGCCACCTTGTAACGCCCGCCTTTCGCCGGCTCGATGACGATGGGAGCGTACATGCCCTCCTGTTCCTGGCCTCCCGAATGGCTGTGGTACCAGTAGGTGCCCGACTGCCGAACCTTGAAGCGATAGGTGAAGGTCGTGCCGGGCTTGATGCCGGCGAAGCTCACCATCGGCACGCCGTCCATGGGGTAGGGCAGCAGCACGCCGTGCCAATGGATCGAGGTGTCCTCGTTCAGGCGATTGGCGACGTTGACGGTGACGTCCTCGCCCTCTTTCCAGCGCAAGGTTGGACCCGCGATCTGGCCGTTGATCGAGAACACGCGGCGCATCTGGCCTTCGATGGCCAAGTCGGTGCGATCGATCACCAGGTCGTAGGTCGCGGCGAAGGCCGACAGAGGCGCAAGCCATACCGCTAGAAGCACTGCGCGCAAGATCGTGTTCATGGCTGCCCTCCTCACTTCACGAAACGGCCGTCGCGCACATCGCGCGACTTCAGCGGGGGCGGCGTGTGGCCATGTGCCGGCGTCGGCGCGGCCGCAGCCAACGCCGGGACACCGACGAACGAACGTCGGAACAACATGATGCAACTCCCGTGTCTGAAAGGGTGAACCGATGGAATCGGTTCAGACTCGGGGAGGCGGCGGGTCCTTGGTGAAAACGCGCCCGACGAGACTGCGCGCATGCAGCGGCAGACGAACGTCGAACGAAACCGGCGTTTCGATGCCGGCTGGCGGAGGCAGCAGGGCGACCGCACCCGACATCAGCGGGCAGCAGGCGTTGGCCGCGTGCTTGGCCGTTCCCTCGCTCGGGCAGGGATCGGGCGGCGGCGCATGATCGGGGCAATCGACCGAGGAAGCGGGAGGAGCCGCCGCCATCGCATGGATGCTCAGGCCCGGGGGCGCGATCAGCGCCAGCAGGGCAATCAGCCAGACCAGGAAGCGGAGCCGGGTCATGTCAGCGCCGGCGATTGTCCAGCACTTCGAGCAGTTCGTCGATCTTGGTCTGGCGATCGCGCTCGTCGCCGGCATGGAAGGCGTGCGCCACGCAATGCTGGAGGTGATCGCTCAGGGTCTCCTGCTCGACGCGGTCGAGCGCCGCCCGCACCGCACGAATCTGGGTCAGGACGTCGATGCAGTAGCGGTCCTCCTCGATCATGCGGGCGACCCCGCGTACCTGACCCTCGATGCGGCCGAGCCGGGCAAGCTGGGATTTCTTGACTTTCTCATCCACGCTTGAACTATACCCCCGCAGGGTATACATCGCAAGCGATGGACCACGCCGGCCATGCCCACCATCACCACGATCATTCCGACCGTGGTACCGCCACCGACCCGGTGTGCGGCATGAAGGTCACGATCGCGACGGCTAAAAACAAGGCCGAGCACGCGGGCCACACCTATTACTTCTGCGGCCAGCGCTGCCTCGCGAAGTTCACGGCCGAGCCCGATCGCTACCTGGCGCCAAAGTCGGCGGCGAAGGAGATGCCGAAGGGCACCATCTTCACCTGCCCCATGCATCCGGAGATCCGCCAGGAAGGTCCGGGCTCCTGCCCGATCTGCGGCATGGCGCTGGAGCCCCTGGAGGCTACGCTCGACCAGGGACCCAACGAAGAGCTCCTCGACATGAAGCGCCGGCTGTGGGTCGCCGCGGCGCTCAGCGCGCCCGTCGTGATCCTCGACATGGGCGGGCACTTCTTCGGCCTCGACCACGCGATCCCGCACGGCTGGATGAACTGGATCCTGCTGGTGCTGGCGACGCCGGTCGTGCTGTGGGCGGGCTGGCCGTTCTTCGTGCGCGGCTGGCAGTCACTCGTGACGCGCAATCTCAACATGTTCACCCTGATTGCGCTCGGCACCGGCACGGCATGGGCCTACAGCATCGTCGCCACCCTCGCCCCGGGCCTGTTCCCGGCCTCGTTCCTTCAGGACGGCATGATTCCGGTCTATTTCGAGCCGGCTGCCGTGATCACCTGCCTGGTGCTGGTCGGCCAGGTGCTGGAACTGCGCGCCCGCGATTCGACCAGCGGTGCCATCAAGGCGCTGCTCGGCCTGGCCCCGCGCACCGCGCTCAAGGTCGGTGCCGACGGCAACGACAGTGAAGTGCCGATCGAATCGATCGTCGTCGGCGATCGTCTGCGCGTGCGGCCCGGCGAGAAGGTGCCGGTCGACGGCGTGGTGACCGAAGGCCGCAGCGCCGTCGACGAATCTTCGATCACCGGCGAGCCCATGCCGGTCACCAAGGAAGCGGATGCCAAGGTCGTCGGCGGCACCGTCAACGGCACCGGCACCTTCGTCATGACGGCCGAGAAGGTCGGCGCCGACACCATGCTGTCGCGCATCGTCAAGATGGTGTCGGAGGCGCAGCGCAGCCGCGCCCCCATCCAGCGGCTGGCCGACAGCGTGTCGGCGTGGTTCGTGCCGTTGGTGGTGGCGATCGCCGTCGCAGCCTTCGCCGCATGGATGATCTGGGGTCCCGAGCCGCGCTTCGCCTTTGCCTTGCTGGCCGCCGTATCCGTGCTGATCATCGCCTGCCCCTGCGCGCTCGGCCTCGCCACGCCGATGTCGATCATGGTCGGCGTCGGCCGCGGCGCCGCTGCCGGCATCCTGATCCGAAACGCCGATGCGCTGGAGCGGCTGGAGAAGGTCGACACGCTGGTGATCGACAAGACCGGAACCCTGACGGTCGGGCGGCCCGCCGTCACCGCGGTCGTGCCGCTGGGCACGCTGCCTGAGCCCGAGCTGCTGCGGCTCGCCGCCAGCCTCGAGCGCGGCAGCGAGCATCCCATTGCGACGGCGATCCTGGCGGCGGCGCGCGATCGCAAGATCGAGCTCGCGCCCGTCGCCGATTTCGATTCACCTTCGGGCAAGGGCGTGGTCGGTCGCATCGATGGCAAGCGGCTGCTGCTGGGCAATGCGGCCTTCCTGAAGCAGGAGGGCATCGACGTCACCGCGGCCGAAGCCGAGGCCGATCCGCTGCGCGGCGAAGGCGCCACCGTCGTGCTTCTGGCCACGATCGACGACAAGGGCGGCCGCGCCGAAGGCCTCCTGGCCGTCAGCGACCCGGTGAAGGAGACGACGGCCGAGGCACTGAAGCAGCTCCGCGCCGACGGCATCCGCGTGGTCATGCTGACGGGCGACAACAAGCGCACGGCGGCCGCGGTCGCGGGCCGGCTGGGCATCGACGCGGTCGAGGCCGAGGTGCTGCCCGAGGACAAGGCGCGGATCGTGCAGAAGCTCAAGGCTGAGGGCCGCATCGTCGCCATGGCGGGCGACGGCGTGAACGACGCGCCGGCGCTGGCCGCAGCCGACGTCGGCATCGCCATGGGCACCGGGACCGACATCGCCATCGAAAGCGCCGGCGTCACCCTGGTCAAGGGCGACCTCTTGGGCATCGCCCGGGCGCGGCACCTGTCACAGGCGACCATGCGCAATATCCGCCAGAATCTCTTTTTCGCCTTCATCTACAACAGTGGCGGCATCCCGCTGGCGGCGGGCGTGCTCTATCCCCTGTTCGGCCTGCTGCTGAGCCCGATCGTGGCGGCGGCAGCCATGGCGTTGAGCTCGGTCAGCGTCATCGGCAACGCACTCCGGCTGCGGAACCTGCGACTCTAGCGGTGAGGCAATTCGTCCATGTCGCTTTACGCTTGACCGCCTCACGGGGCCTGAAATAGTGGCGCGGTCATGCTGCTGATCCGCCACTCCCAGCGCGCGAACAACGCGGTCCGGACGACCTCCAGCACCGGCGAGCTGTTCGTCGCCTCCGTGGTGATCTGCATGATCCTCTCCTCGTTCGGCGATGCTGTCGATCCGACGCTGTTCGGCGAGGCGGGCCTAGAGTTCGCCATCTTCGATTTCGGCGGCGAACTCACCGTGCTGACGATGCGCCATTGGCATCTGATTCAGCTTTTGCTGGCCGGCGCGGCCGGGGCATTCGGCGTCTTCGTGCTGCGTGTCTTCGCCGCCGGCCTCGTCCGGATCCTGCGCCCGGCCGGTCGGCGCTCCATCGACAAGGTGCCCATAGCTTTCTGACGAAAAGACAGCCGTTTTAACGTCCTTTTTCGTTGGAGACTCGTCGTGGAACTCGAACTGTTTTCGGCCGCATTCTTTTCGGCCTTGTTGACCATTGTCCTGATCGACCTGGTTCTGGCAGGCGATAATGCCCTGATCATCGGCCTGGTCGCCCGCAACCTGCCCAAGAATACCCAGCGCCAGGTCATCTTCTGGGGCACCTTCGGCGCCATCGCCATCCGCGCCCTGATGGCGATCCTGGTCGTCTACATTCTCGACGTGCCGGGCTTCATGCTGGCCGGCGGCCTCGCCCTGGTATGGATCGCCCGAAAGCTCCTCACGCCGGAGGAGAACAGCGCGGAAAGTCACCTGGTGAAGGGTCCCGCCACCACCTTCGCCGGCGCCATCCGCACCATCGTCATCGCCGATGCCGTCATGGGCGTCGACAACGTGCTGGCGATCGGCGGCGCAGCGCACGGCAGCATCCTGCTGATCGTGCTGGGTCTCGCCATCAGCGTGCCCATCATCGTCTGGGGCAGCCAGCTCGTGATCAAGCTTGTCGACCGCTTCCCGTCGGTCGTGCTGCTGGGCGGCGCCGTGCTGGCCTGGACCGGCTACTCGATGGTCGTCCGCGAGCCGCTGCTCGTCCCGTGGTTCGAGGGCCACCCCTCCACCAAGCTGGTCACGGCCGTCCTGATCTTCTCGATCTCGCTCGCGCCCTGGTACTCCGCCCGCTTGCCCGACCAGATGAAGCCGCTGGTCGTGATCCTGCCCGGCGTGCTGGTGTGGCTGCTGGCCGTCGAGGTGGCGGCGAGCGTCTGGAAGCTGCAGCTCGATTATCTGCTGGCGACGCAGACCGGCGAGTACATCCTCGAAGCCGTGCGCTGGCTGGGCTGGCTGCCGCTGGTCGCGGCCTATCTCTGGGTGCGTGAGCGGCTGATGCTTCGCCGCCAGCGCATGGCTCGGGGCTGAGCAGCACCTCATCGCGCCTCGACGAACTCGTCTCCAGCGAGTTCGTCGAGACCCGGCAATTCTCTTGCACCGGAATCACCCGCGGCATAGACCCACGTCCATGATCCGCGGTCTTTCACTTGCGCTGTCGGTGTTCTGTCTCGTCCTGTCCGTGCAGGCTCGGGCCGACGACATGACCTACTGCGCCGAGCTTGCCAGCATGTACCAGCGCTATCTCGGCCAAACGGGAGCGCGTGCGCCGCTGCCCGACGCAACCGCCGCGGCGGCAATGAACGCGTGCGAGATGGGCAACACCGCCGCCGGTATTCCGCCACTGGAGAAAAAGTTGCGCGACGCGCGCTTCACGCTGCCGGCGCGTAGCTGAGGCGCATGATCGCCAGGTCTTTCCTTGCTCTTGTCCTCTGCCTGGGGGCGATGGCAGAGGCGCACGCCCAGGCCAAGGACGACATGGCCTACTGCGCCGAGCTTTCCGCGCTCTATCGCCGCTATCTCGGCAATACCGGCCAGGGCCGGACGTTTCCCGACGTCTCGGCGGCGAACGCGATGTCGGACTGCGAGCGCGGCAACACGGCATCGGGCATTCCCGTGTTGGAGAAGAAGCTGCGCGATGCGCGCTTCACCTTGCCGAAGCGAAACTGATCAGCGGCGGGTCGCCTGAAGCGACAGCGCGAGCGGCAGCCATGGCTTGTCCGGCCAGTGCCAGTCGCCGTCGTCCTTCTTCACCAGCATCTGGAACATGCGCCACGGCACCTGGGCGTGCTCGTGCAACCAGTCGAGCGTCAGGCCGGCCTCGATCAGGCTGCCGACGATGTCGGACACCGGGTGCAGCCATTGGACGCTGGTCGCGTTCGCGAGATGCGCCGATGGATCGGCGTAGTCCCGGTGATCGACCAGGATCAGCGGTTGCCGCCCGAGATAGGGCACGAAGTATCCCGGTCGGCCGTCGGCGAGGCGGGCTTCGTCGTCGAAGACGTATGCCGCGGGATGGCCATCGGCATAGTAGAGACGGCCGCCAGGCTTGAGGAACGACGCAGCGATGGCGGCCCAGCGCCGGATGTCGGGCAGCCAGCAGGTGGCGCCCCAGGTCACGAACACCAGATCGAACGATGCCGGCTCGGCGATCGCCGCCGGCGCATCGTAGAGATCGGCCAGCACGAAACGCGCCGATGCCGCGAGGCCGAGCTCCGCTGCCAAGCCGCGCGCCGCCTCGATGGCGGCGGGCGAGAAATCGAGCCCGACGACAGTGGCGCCGCGTTGTGCCAGCTTCATCGTGTCGACGCCGAAATGACATTGCAGATGGAGTACGCGAAGGCCGCGGACGTCGCCCAGTTCGCGCTCCTCGATGGCGTTGAGCCTGCCGCGGCCGGAACGCAGCGAGGCGAGATCGTAGTCGCTGCCGGGGCCGAGATGGACGCGGGTCCGTTCGTCCCAGTTGGCGCGGTTCAGCTCGCGCCAGCGTCGGGCCTCGTCGCTCACACCGCAAGCTCGGTGCCGGTCAGGCGGCGATAGGCTTCCAGGTAGCGCTTGCTGGTGGCGTCGACGACCTCGGCCGGCAGCCTGGGCGCCGGGGCCTCGCCGTTCCAGCGGCCGGCATGGCGCTCGATATCGAGCCAGTCGCGCAGCGGCTGCTTGTCGAAGCTGGGCTGCGGTTTGCCGGGCGCGTAGCCGTGGAGCGGCCAGAAGCGCGAGCTGTCGGGCGTCATGACCTCGTCGATCAGCAGGAACTCGCCGGCGTCGGTGCGGCCGAACTCGAACTTGGTGTCGGCGATGATGATGC
>JAEZIF010000212.1 GCA_023416135.1 Pseudomonadota bacterium | reverse complement strand
GTCGTCATCGGCATCGACCTCACCCCGATCGAGCCGATCGCCGGCGCCACGGTTCTCGCCAAGGATTTCTACGACGATGACGCGCCCGCCGTGCTGGAAGAGCTGCTGGGCGGCCCGGCCGACGTCGTGCTGAGCGACATGGCGGCCGCCGCCACCGGCGAGACCCAGGTCGACCATCTGCGCATCATGTCGCTGGCCGAGACGGCCCACGATTTCGCCCGCCAGGTGCTGAAGCCGGGCGGCAGCTTCGTCGCCAAGGTGCTGCGCGGCGGCACCGAGCGCACCTTGCTCGACCGGCTGAAACGGGACTTCACCAAGGTGCGCCATGTGAAGCCCGAGGCGAGCCGCGCCGATTCGGCGGAGATGTATGTCGTGGGGACGGGCTTCCGCGGCTAGTTTCGTGCCCGCAGGCGGGGCGCGGCGACCGACAATTTCCACCGCCCGCAACCCCTTGCGCCGGCCGCGCCTTAGTGTACAAAGCGCCGCCAACCCGGCGGCCGCCTTCTCAGGAGGGACGGGCCGCCATTTTTGTTTCTCCTCGCGGAGGTTGGCATGAAGTTTCAGGAAGCGCTCACTTTCGATGACGTCCTCCTGAAGCCCGCCGCCTCGGCGGTCCTGCCCAGCCAGACAGACACGAGCACCAGGCTCACCCGCACCGTCGAGTTGCGCATCCCGCTGATGTCGGCGGCGATGGACACCGTCACCGAGGCGCCCATGGCCATCGCCATGGCCCAGGCCGGCGGCATCGGCGTCATCCACAAGAACCTCGACGCCGAGACGCAGGCCAACGAGGTGCGCAAGGTCAAGAAGTTCGAATCCGGCATGGTGGTGAATCCCGTGACCATCCATCCCGAGCAGTCGCTGGCCGACGCGCTGGCGCTGATGACCCGGCACGGCATCTCGGGCATTCCCGTGGTCGAGAAGAACGGCAAGCTGGTAGGCATCCTGACCAACCGCGACGTACGCTTCGCCACCGACGACAAGATGCCGGTGAGCGCGTTGATGACCAAGGAGCGCCTGGTCACGGTGCGCGAGGGCGCCACCACCGACGAGGCCAAGCGGCTGCTGCATCAATACCGCATCGAGAAGCTCCTGGTCGTCGACAGGGACTATCGTTGCATCGGCCTGATCACGGTGAAGGACATGGAGAAGGCCAACAAGTTCCCCGGCGCCAGCAAGGACGAGAAGGGCCGCCTGCGCACCGCCGCGGCGACCGGCGTCGGCGAGGACGGCCTGCGTCGCGCCCAGCTCCTGATCGATGCCGACGTCGACGTCATCGTGGTCGACACTGCGCACGGCCATTCCCGCGGCGTGCTCGAGGCCGTGACGCGCGTGAAGAAGCTCAGCAACTACACGCAGGTCATGGCCGGCAACGTCGCCACCGCCGAGGGCGCCAAGGCGCTGATCGATGCCGGTGCAGACGCCGTCAAGATCGGCATCGGACCGGGCTCGATCTGCACCACCCGCATGGTGGCGGGAGTGGGCGTGCCGCAGCTCACCGCCATCCTTGAAGCCTCCGAGGTCTGCCGCGCCGCCGGCGTTCCCGCGATCGGCGACGGCGGTATCAAGTACTCGGGCGACCTCGCCAAGGCGATCGCTGCCGGCGCCGACTGCGCCATGATCGGCTCGCTGCTTGCCGGCACCGACGAGGCGCCGGGCGAGGTGATCCTTTACCAGGGCCGCTCCTACAAGTCGTACCGCGGCATGGGCTCGATCGGCGCCATGGCGCGCGGCTCGGCCGATCGCTACTTCCAGCAGGAGGTCGAGAGCTCGCTGAAGCTGGTGCCCGAGGGCATCGAGGGCCGCGTGCCCTACAAGGGCCCGGTCGGCAACATCGTCCACCAGCTGGTCGGCGGCCTGAAGGCGGCGATGGGCTACACCGGCAACGGCACCATCCGGGACATGCAGACGAATTGCCAGTTCCTGCGCATCACCGGCTCGGGCCTGCGCGAGAGCCACGTCCACGACGTCGAGATCATGCGCGAGGCCCCGAACTACCGCGGCGGGATGTGACGGCAGGTGACGCCCGCGTCCGCTCATGACTCTCGAGCGGACCTCGAGGTCCGCGCTCCGACATGCCACACTTGCGTCGGGCCGGCGCCTTTGACGTCGATGGTGCCGCCGTCCTCGCAGGCGAAATCGTCCTTCACCAGGCGCCAGGTGCGCTCGGTGATCTGGATGCCGCCGGGGCGTCCCTGGCTTTCCATGCGGCTCGCGAGGTTCACCGACTCGCCCCACAGGTCATAGATGAACTTCTTGGCGCCGATCACGCCCGCCACCACCGGCCCCGAATTGATGCCGATGCGGAAGGCGAGCTGTCGTCCGCCGAACGATCGGCTCGCCACAACCGCCTGCATGTCGAGGGCGAGCTGAACCAGCACGCGGGCATGGTCGGCGCGCCGGCGCGGCACGCCCGCCGCCACCATGTAGCAGTCGCCGATGGTCTTGATCTTCTCGAGGCCGTACTTGTCGACCAGCGTGTCGAAGCACTGGAATACCTCGTTCAGAAGCTCGACCAGGCTGAGCGGCGTCATGCCGGCGGCCATCGGCGTGAAGTCGACGACGTCGGCGAACAGGATGCTGGCCTCGTCGAACTGCTCGGCGATCGTGCGCCGGCCCGCCTTCAGCGTCTCCGAGATCTCGCGCGGCAGGATGTTGAGGAGCAGCATCTCGGAACGCTCCTGGAAGTAGTTGCGCTGACCCACGAAGGTGTAGAGCAGCCCGAAAACCACGAGGACGACGGCCCCGAGATTGAGCACGAAGAACCACGTGACGAGATCGTCGGGCAGGCCGGGCGGCGCGAGATACGGCTCGACCAGGGCGCCGATCACCAGCAGGGCGACGAAGCCCACGATCCACAGCAGGGTCTTGCGCAGCTCTTCGACTAGCAGAGAGCCAAGCGGGCAGAGCGCCGCCCACAGGATCACCGCGCTCGACGGCCGGAAGCCGCCCAACGCCAGCATCACCAGGAACGGCAACAGCAGGATGACCAGGAGCTGGCTGAAGCGATAGACACCGAGATTGCGCGTCCATGCGAACAAGGCGGTGTTGGCCGGCGTGAACAGGGAATAGAAGGCCGGGATCGCTGCTGCCGTCGGCGCCCCGGCCGCCAGGTAGATCAGGCTCCAGCCGATCGTGAGCAGCAGGGTGCCGACGCACAACGCCACCGTCAGCCGCTTTTGCAGCAAGGTCTCCGGACTGTCCCCGGGCGCAGTGCCGACGCGACCCGCCCAATCGAGCAGGCGCCGCAGCCACGCCTTCACCGCAGCTTCTCCGCCACCAGTCGGGCGATCATCTCGTGGCCCGCCGGCCCGAAATGCTCGCCCTGCCGGTAGTAGAAGGTGCGCCCGACCGTGCGCATCGCCTGGTCGATCCTGTCGAACGGATCGACGGTGGCGAAGCCGGTCGCGGCGGCGCACTGCAATACCGAGGCGATGAGCTGCTTCTGCTCGCGCATGTAGGGCGGGTCGGTCCAGAGATAGGGATCGTACTCCGCCACCACCACGACCGGCACCCCAAGTCCCGCCAGCCGCTTGAACAGCAGGCAGGCCTGCCGGGCGCCCTCGCCGGGCGGCGCGATGCGCACATGGTCGAGTGCCCACTCGTATTGCAGCTTGAGGCGCTTCAGCACGAAGTCGACCAGCATCGACCGGCCGAACAGCCGCTGCCAGAAATCGAGCGTGGTCGCGGGATCGGGCGAAAGCGGCACCGGAACGTTGCGCAGCACCAGGGCGCCGTCGACCGTCTCGAAATACGGCTTCTCGATGCCCCAGACGCGGCTCATCTCGCTGCGCCGCAGGTTGTCGTAGCCGAAGCCCAGGACGATGGCGGCGGGCTTCGCCTCGGCCGCCACGATCTCGGCCCGCATCACCATCTGGTCGACGCCGTAGGCGCTCATGCCGGCATTGATCACGCGCCGGCCGAGCAGAGCCTGAAGATAGACCGGCATGGTTTCGTCGTCGGCGACCTCGACACCCAGGGTGAACGAGCCGCCCACCGCCACGATCGGCGGCTCCTTCAGCGCGACGCCGGGCGGTGCGGGCGTGAGGCGAAAGCCGCGCGAATCGTAGTTCAGCTCGGCGGAGCGGTAGTCGGGCATCCCGGTGAAGCCCAGCATCGGATCGTGCCGCGCCTGCGCGCCACTCTGGGCGCGGCTGGCAACGCGTTGCTCGCGCACGTAGTTCGGCCACTCGACCAGCGCCCGCGGCCCGGCCTCGACCAAGCGCAGGCCGAGCTCCAGCACGAGCAAGCCCGCGACAATCGACGCGGCGATCAGGCCGATGCGGCCGACCATGTCACGCGGCCCCGTCAGTCATTGGTCCGCGGCAAGGCCTTCGCCACCAGGCCTGCGATCAGCCGGTTGCCGGGCTCGTTCATGTGCCAGGTGACGTAGAGCTTCTTCGGCGCGCCCGTTGCCGCCAGCGCATCGAAGCTGTCGATGGTCGCAAGCCCGGCCTGCGCCGCGCAATCGAGCAGGCCCCTGGTCAGGCGCTGCTGCTCGGCAGCGAAGGCGGCATCGTCCCACACCACGGGATCGTACTCGGCCAGCACGATCACGTGCGCGCCGCTTTGCTTCTGCAGCTCGGCGAGCCGCGCCGCCAGCAGGCAGGAGAGATGCTCGCCCGTGCCCGGCGCCTGCACGCGTTCGTGGTTGCCGTACCAGTCGTGCAACAGGTCGAGGCGGCGCAGGACGAGATCGAACAGGTAGCTGTAGCCCAGCGTCCACTGCCAGAAGCTGAGCGTGCCGGCCGCATCGGAGCGCGGCGGCACCGGCACGCCGCGCAAGGCGGGCTTGCCGTCCTCGATCACGAAGTAGGGCTTGTCGGCGCTCCACAGGCGGCGCATCTCGGTGCGCCGGATGTCGTCGGCGATGAAGCCTACGACGATGGCCGAGGGCTTGTACTTCGCCGCCAGCTGCTCGGCGCGCAGCACGATCTGGTCGAAGCCGTAGCCGCTCACGCCTGCGTTCAGCACGCGCCGGCCGGTCAGGAGCTGCAGTTGCGCCGGCCAGGTCTGGCGGTCCTCGACCTCGTTGCCGTAGGTGAAAGAATCGCCCACCGCCAGGATGGGCGCGCCCGCGACCTCCTCACCCTCTTTTTCGCTGCCCGTGCGGCGCAGGCCGTCGGTCTCGATGGTGGTGCCGGGCGCGGCATAGCCGGCGCGCGGCACGTGGCCGAGCTCGCGGTCGTGCACATAGCGGCCGCCGTCGCGCTCGGCCAGGACCCTGCGCGCCGTGAGCACAAAGTTGGGATAGGCGAAGAGATATCCCCAGCTCGAGGCGCGCACGGCGAATTCCAGCGACACCAGTGCCATCAGGACGGCGCAAATGACCAGGACAGTGCGCCGAAACCACTCGCTCCTGCCGGAGGGACGTTGCGCGCGGGGCTTATTCATCGTAGCGGCTGGGTTGGAAAGGAAAGATCGACGTGACGCCGGGCGCGCGGGTTGCCGCTACCATAGAGCTTCTCGACGAGATCGTCAGCCACGCCGAGCGGCCGGCCGACCTCGTCGCCAACGCCTATTTCCGAGCCCGCCGCTACATCGGCAGCGGCGACCGCCGCGCCGTGTCCGATCGCGTGTGGGGCATCCTGCGCCGCTGGGGCCAGCTGCGCTGGTGGCTGAAGCGCACGAACCATCCGGCCGACCAGACCAACGCCCTGCCGCGCGGCATCGTCGCCGCCGACCTGATGGTGGTCGAGCGTCTCGGCCTCGGCGACGTCGACGCGATGTTCGATGGCGGCCGCTACCGCCCGCATCCGCTCGACGAGGGCGAGCGGCGCGCGTTGCGCCAGATGGAGGGCCATTCGCTCAGCCATCCCGAGCAGCCCGACTGGGTGCGGCTCAACGTCCAGGAATGGGTGGCGCCGCATCTCAAGGAAGCCTACGGCGACGCCTGGGGCCGCGAGATCGCGGCTCTCGAGACTCCGCCGCCGGTCGACCTCCGCGTCAACCGACTCAAGGCCACCGTCGAGGAGGCGCAGGCGGCGCTGGCGCGCGAGGGCATCGAGACCGAGCGCATGCGCTTCGCTCCCGACGGCCTGCGACTGAAGCGCCGGCTGTCGGTGGTGGCGGGCGAGGCCTTTCAGAACGGCCTGATAGAAGTCCAGGACGAAGGCTCGCAACTCGTCGCCGGCCTCGTAGACGCGCAGCCCGGCATGCAGGTCGCCGACTACTGCGCCGGTGCCGGCGGCAAGACCTTGGCCATGGCCGCCGGCATGAACAACAAGGGACGCGTCGTCGCCATGGACGTGCTGGAGAGCCGGCTCGACCGCTCGGCCCAGCGCCTGCGCCGCGCCGGCGCGCACAATGTCGAGCGCCGCGCGCTCGACGGCGACAACCGCAAATGGCTGAAGCGCCAGGCCGGCGCCTTCGATCGCGTGCTGGTCGATGCACCCTGCACCGGCACCGGCACCTGGCGCCGCAACCCCGACGGCCGCTGGACGCTCAGGCCCGAGGATCTCGCCGAGCTGACGGTGAAGCAGGCCGCCATCCTCGATGCCGCGGCGCGCCTGGTGAAGCCGGGCGGGGGACTCGTATACGCCACCTGCTCGGTGCTGCCCGCCGAGAACGAGCGGCAGATCGAAGCCTTCCTCGAGCGCCATCCCGATTTCGCTGCCGTGCCGGTCGGCGATGTCTGGCGCGACGCCATGGGCGTCGAGCCGCCGTCGGAAATCGGCGGCCCCTACCTGCGCCTGTCGCCGCTGCGTCACGGCACCGACGGCTTCTTCGCCGCGACACTCCTCCGCCGTCCCGACCGGAACCATCCGGAGCCTGCGCCGAGCGAAGGCGAGGGGGACGGCTCGGCTCGGCATGACGAGGCGACATGATCCGCATCCGTCGCGCCCGTAACAACGACTCCGCCGCCATCGGCCGCGTCCATGTCGAGACCTGGCAGGCGACCTATGCCGGGATGCTGCCCGATGCGATGCTGGTCGGCATGTCGGAGGTACGCCAGTCGGCCTACTGGTCGCGCGTGCTGGCCGACCCGCGCGAAGCCCGCGGCGTGTTCGTCGCCGACGACGACGACATGAGCGTGGTCGGCTTCGGCAGCTGCGGGGCGATGCGCGACCCGCCGGAAGGATTGAGCGGCCGCGAGACGCGCGTCGGCGAGGTCTACACTCTTTATGTCGAGCCCGATTTCCAGAATCGCGGCCTCGGCCGCCGCCTGCTCGACGCATTGTTCCGCCAGCTGCGCGCCGACGGCTGCGACACCGCCGTGCTGTGGATGCTGGCCAAGAATCCGACCCGCTTCTTCTACGAGGGGCTGGGCGGTGTCCGGGTGGGCGATCGCGTCGACACCATGGCCGGCGTCGATGTCGAGGAAATCGCCTATGCTTGGCACGATCTCGAGGCGCCCCTGGTGCGCCGCAAGCTCGCGACCGAGGACTGACTTCTCGAGGCCAGCTGTTCAAGAAACATAGTCATAGGAAAATATAACGTAAGTTCTATTTTCCTGCAAGAGGGTAATTTTGGCGGTCCATAAGGCGCCAAAAAGATGCTAGAGCAGCCGCGTCATGACGCTCTTCTTCGACCCGTGGATCCTCGATGGCGTGGGCATCTTCCTGATGGCCTTCGGCGCGGCCGGATTTGTCGCCCTGTTCGTCTCCCGGCCGCTCGGCCCCGTCATGAAGCGGTCTCTGGGCGTGGCCTGCGTCGCCATGGCGATCGGCGGCGCCCTGCTCTTGGTGCGGGCGGCGTCCGTGCGGGAGGCCGATCGCGACCTCGACCCGGCGCAGCAGGCCAACCTTGCCGAGGCGATGAGCCGGTTCCGCGACAACAGGTTCGAGGTGTTCACTGCGAATGCCGACGACGAGACCCGTGCACTGGCATCGAAGGTGGTGGAGGCGGTGAAGACCGGGACCGGTACCGCGCCGATGGTGGGCGAGACGCCGCCGGCGCCGCAGACAGGGGTGGTGATGGTGCTGCACGATCGGGAAAGCGACCTCGGTCGTGCCGTCGCCGCCACGATCGGCCGCGCTTTCATGGCTGCCCGCATCGCCTCGATCACCGACGATGCGCGCGAGTTGGACGACCGTACCGTGCGCATCGTCGTCGGCCGGAAGCCCTGAGGCGGCGGCGACGCCCTCGACGGGCGTCGCGGCTGCCGGCACGATGCCGACTCCTCCAGTCGAGGGGGCCGCATGCGCTTCCTGCCTCTTGCAGTTCTGGCCGTCGGCGCGCTTGTCGTGCCGCCAGCGGCCGAGGTCGACGACGACGAGAACGTGCCGTTCTACCTGCAGACGCCGAACAGCTTCCCATTCGTCCGGTCGCGGCGACGGGCTACGCGGTGGCGCTGGACATCGACCCCGTCGGCGGCTTTCCCGAAAAGGCCTCCGGCGAAGCCCGCATGTGGACCAGGCGGTGCTGACCCAGGCGCGGGGGCCAGTCGACGGCCTGATGGATGTGAAGACCGAAAAGTCCTTTGCCCTGCGCGACAGGATGGGGGCAGACATCGTGGGCATCGAATATGTCGGTGCACTGCGCAGGGATCCGACGGTCGTCCTGCTCATGTCGTTGGCGCTCACCCGCGCGGCCGCGTGATGATGAACTGCCTGGTGCGCGACGGGCAGGCCGAACGGGCATTGCCGATGTTGCGCTCGATCCGCGACACGATCCGGCGACCGACGCGGTGAAGAGGGAGGATGCATCGTGCCCAGGCAGGTCCCGGGGCGTGATCCCGTAGTGCGGCCGGGCCCTGGTGACTGTCGTGGATCGGGGACGATGGGTGGCGCGACCGACATTGCGTGCGGCGACGACGGCGCGTTACCTTATTGCGACGTCAGGCGCTCCACTTGATGCGACTTTTGGCGCTCCAGGAGGGGCCATTTCCGGTGGCACCGTGCAGTCACTCCCCTGTCGCTCGGCCCAAGGCAGCTGGACGTCGAGCTCCGACAGGTCCTTGACGGGCCGCGGCGCAAGGCGCGCCGTGGTGTTCCACAGCAGGACGCCGAACAGGATGGCGCCGGGCAGGGCAGGGACGAGTCGCTGCCACCAGACATCCTCGGTCAGAACGAAGAGCCCGGTGGCGACCCCGGCCAGGAACAGCAGCCCCATCAGCACCGGCCCCAGGCACGCCCAGAAGGCCGACGTTCCGCGCTCGATGCGATCGATCCCGCCGGCCTGCATGACCGCGGCGGCGAGGGCGCGGATGGTGGCTGGTCTGGAAGTGCTTGCCCGACTTGCTCTCGTCATAGCCGACACGCATCGAGGCGATGGCGGCCGGATCGATCCAGATCGCTCCGCCTGCCTCGCCGACGATCCCGAGCCGGCCGGCGCGCAGGGTAACGGCGGCGCGCTTGCCCTTCACGCCCTCGCGCCTCATCGCGCGCGTGCAGGCGGCGTGGAAGCCGGGTTCGCTGGCGCTCAACGCCTCATTTTCCTCTCCCCGCTAGATCAGGGGGAGAGGAACATGAAGGGCCGCCTTCGGAAGAGGTTCACGGTCCGGCGTCGCTGATCGCCGGGCCGGCCGACCACAGGCAGCGTTCCGCCAGCGGAAGCAGGCCGGGCTCGGCACCGGTCACGGCGAACGTGAACACGAACGGCACCGACAGAGGCCGCACGACGGCGAGCCGCAGCTCGTCCCTGCCGTACAGGTCGGCGACGAAGGCGATGGCGTGGTCGCCGGACAGCTCGAGGCCGCTGCCGTCGGCGGTGGTCCGCCACGAGCCGGCGACGAAGCGGCCGCCGTCGAGGCTCAGCCTGACGCCGACGGCCCACCGCCCCGGGCGTAGTCCATCGGCATCCATGTGGACGGTCGTGACGCCATCGAAGCACTCGACGCGAAGGCTGGCCTGGCGCTGGCGCCCACGCTCCTGGGCGACGCCGAACAGCACGGCCGCCGGACCGTTGGCGCCGGTGACGTGGTTGCGCGCATCGACCTGGATCCAGGTCGCACGGCCGGTGTCCAGGGAGGGCAGGGTGGAGGCCTGTTCCAGCTCGGCCGGATCGGCATTCGCCACGCCGGCCCACACGGCCAGTGCCACGGAGAGGGAGAGGGCTTGGTGATGGCGTTGCATGAGAGCACCTGAAACTTCGCAATAAAAAAGCGGCCCTCCGGCCGCCGCATGCGCAAGGTGAGTGCGTGCTAGCCGGAGTACGGGATGTGCGGGACGACGGTGGTGCGGAGCGACATGGCGGCACAGATCGTGAACCCCATGCCGGCACTGGTCGTGCCGGCCGCCGCAGCGGGTAGCATGTAGCGCAGTGGCGAGGTGAGGATTACAGCCATCCTGCACACATACACCTGTCTGTGCGTGCTGCCAAGAAGGCGGAGATAATTGAATCCAACAGTTGCCGATTCGGCACAGGGTGGCTCTGTGGAGTTACGAGTTACCCCCGTTGAACGCCGCCGCTGCGTTCCGTATATCCCCCCATGGCCGACCGTTTGCTGATCGTCGATTTTGGTTCCCAGGTCACCCAGCTGATCGCCCGCCGTCTGCGCGAAGCCGGGGTCTACTGCGAAATCCTCCCCTTCCAGTCCGTCGACAAGAAAAAGCTCGCCGAGTTCGGCCCGAAGGCCATCGTCCTCTCCGGCGGCCCCGCCTCGGTGATCGAAGGGCAGGCGCCCTCGGCCGATCCTGCCATCTTCGCCGCCAAGGTGCCGGTGCTGGGCATTTGCTATGGCGAACAGACCATGGCCCAGCAGCTCGGCGGCTCGGTCGAAGCGGGCCATCACCGCGAGTTCGGCCGCGCCGTGCTCGAGGTGAAACAACCCTCGGCCCTGTTCGACGGCGTGTGGCAGCCGGGCGACAAGAAGCAGGTCTGGATGAGCCACGGCGACCGCGTCACCAAGCTGCCGCCCGGCTTCGCCGTCATCGGCACCTCCGAGAACGCGCCGTTCGCGGCCATCGCCGACGAGGCGCGCAAGTACTACGGCGTGCAGTTCCATCCTGAGGTGATGCACACGCCCGACGGCGCCAAGCTGCTGCGCAACTTCGCCCTCAAGATCGCGGGCTTCAAGGGCGACTGGACCATGCACGCTTTCAAGGAGCGTGCCATCGCCGACATCCGCAAACAGGTCGGCAAGGGCAGGGTGATCTGTGGCCTGTCGGGCGGCGTCGACTCCTCGGTGGTGGCCGTGCTGCTGCACGAGGCGATCGGCGACCAGCTGCAGTGCGTGTTCGTCGACCACGGCCTGCTGCGGCTCGACGAGGGCGCCGAGGTGGTGCGGCTGTTCCGCGACCACTACAACATCCCGCTGATCCACGCCGACGCCAGCGAGCAGTTCCTGAAGGCGCTCGACGGCGTCACCGACCCGGAGACCAAGCGCAAGACGATCGGCGCGCTGTTCATCGACGTGTTCGAGGCGGAGGCGAAGAAGATCGGCGGCGCCGAATTCCTGGCCCAGGGCACGCTCTATCCCGACGTGATCGAATCGGTCTCGTTCACCGGCGGCCCCTCCGTCACCATCAAGAGCCATCACAATGTCGGCGGGCTGCCGGCGCGCATGAACATGAAGCTGGTCGAGCCCCTGCGCGAGCTCTTCAAGGACGAGGTGAGGGAACTCGGCCGCGAACTCGGCCTGCCCGACAGCCTGGTGAACCGCCATCCGTTCCCCGGCCCGGGCCTTGCCATCCGCATCCCCGGCAACATCACCAGGGAGAAGCTCGACCTTCTCCGGAAGGTCGACGCCGTCTACCTCGACGAGATCCGCAAGGCCGGCCTGTACGACGAGATCTGGCAGGCCTTCGCCGTGCTGCTGCCGGTGCGCACTGTGGGCGTGATGGGCGACGGGCGGACCTACGACCAGGCCTGCGCGCTAAGGGCCGTTACCTCGACGGACGGCATGACGGCGGACTATTACCCGTTCGATCACGCCTTCCTGGGCCGCGTCGCCAATCGCATCATCAACGAGGTGCGGGGGATCAACCGCGTGACCTACGACGTCACGTCCAAGCCGCCGGGGACGATCGAGTGGGAATGATTTTAGCCCATCCGGCGGTATCCGAAACTACGCCATAATACGCTATAAGCCTTTGAAAAAGAATAAATAATCGTTCTCTGTCTATCGAGATCTATCGATGGGCAGAGATCAGTGATGGCGGCCCACGTGACGGGCCTTCCCCATATTGATCAGCCCCGAAATCACGAGTACCGTCAGGAAAGATGACGTCCTTGACGGTACTTTTTTCGTCATAAGTTGATGAAAAAACACATAAAACTCCGCCAGGGCACGCCGAAAACCACGTGACGGTACTTTTCGGAGGTGGCGCGAAAATGCTGACGGATGCTGCGATCAAGGCGCTGAAGCCGCAGAGCAAGATGTACAAAGTGGCGGACCGGGACGGCATGTACGTTCGGGTCATGCCATCGGGAGCGATCTCGTTTCGCCTCGATTATCGCCTGAACGGGCGGCGCGAGACCGTCTACCTCGGGAAGTATGGCCGCGATGGGATCTCACTGGCGCGGGCCCGCGAACTCTGCATTGATGCAAGAAGGGCCGTCAGCGAAGGACGGTCGCCCGCGATCGAAAAGCAGCGCGAAAAGCGGCGGATCAAGGAAGCCAAGAGCTTCGGCGAGTTCGGCGAGAAGTGGCTCGTGAATGCGCCGATGGCCGACAGCACTCGAGCCATGAGACGGTCTATCTTCGAAAGAGAGTTGCTGCCCGTATGGCGCAATCGGCTCCTCACGGAAATCACGCCAGACGACCTGCGCGCGCATTGCGGAAAGATCGTCGATCGCGGCGCGCCCGCTACCGCGATCCATGTGCGCGACATCCTGAAGCAAATCTACGGGTTCGCCATCCTCCATGGCGAGAAGGTAGCAAATCCGGCCGACGACGTTGGGCCCGCATCGATCGCGACCTTCGCGCCGAAGGATCGCTCGCTATCCCCTACCGAAATTCGGATTATGCTTAGGCTGATCGAGAAGGTCGCGACCCTCCCGACGATCCGGCTGGGGATGAAGCTTTATTTGCTGACGATGGTCCGTAAGAGCGAGTTGCAGGATGCGGTCTGGGACGAGGTGGACTTCGAGAACGCAGTTTGGACGATCCCGAAGGAGCGCATGAAGCGATCGAAGGCGCACAACGTGTATCTCTCGCGTCAAACCCTCGACATCATGATCGCGCTCAAGACCTGCGCCGGTAACTCACGATACCTGCTGCCGTCCAGGTATGATGCCGATGCACCGATGTCGCGCGCAACGTTCAATCGCGTGACCTATGCGGTTGTCGAGCAAGCGAAGAAGGAGGGCCTGCCTCTGGAGCCGTTTACCGTCCATGATCTCCGACGCACAGGCTCGACCCTGCTCAACGAATTGGGCTTCAATAGCGATTGGATTGAGAAGTGCTTAGCGCACGAGGACGGGCGATCGTCGAGGGGCGTCTATAACAAAGCGGAGTATGAGGTACAGCGTCGCCACATGATGCAGGAGTGGTCAGACATCATCGACGCGTGGGTGGAAGGGCGTAAGCACACACCCATTCTCTTGCCGCCGGCTATGCCGCTGATGGAGCTTGATCCCGCGCTTTGAGCGGGCGCGTTTTGCGCTTTGCGACATCTGGATGGGGAGCGCGGGGGATAGATGCGGCTCGACGCGCCAACAACCAGGCTTCGACCTCTGCAAGGTCCCACACGATGCACCGTGGAGACAGCGCGAAACGGCGTGGAAATTCGCCTCTTTGTTCCATCTCGTAAATCGTGCTGTCGGCGAGCGGGATCATCTCGCGCAGTTGCTGCCGCCGAATAGTTTTCCGCAGTGTAGGTCCAGTTATTGCTGAGGTCACAGCGCATCTCCGACTCAATCATTGATGGGGAAATAGAAGCCGATAGATGTTGATGAATGGAAGAGGCGGAGCGGTGTGATGCGGCTATATCGTAGCATAGCGTGCAAATAGGATAGGGATGGGCGCGGCGTCGGCTGATGTTCGACCTTGGAAAGCAGGGAGACTTTCACGAACATTGTGGTGTGTGACGCACCTTTTTGTGCGTCCTTACGCGGCTCTGCGAGAACATATATATCTCTAGGAACAATTTGTTCGTTAGAGCCGCTATGACTAGAAACCGTTCCCTCTTCACCGAAGCCGACGTTCCGGATCAAACCGGCAAGGTCTTTCTCGTAACTGGAGCCAATACCGGCCTCGGATACGAGGTGACGCGTGTCCTTGCTGCCAAGGGCGGGCGTGTGCTGCTCGCCTGTCGCGACGAAGCGAAGGGCCAGGCGGCTGTTCGCGGTATCTCCGAGCTTCATCCCAAGGCTGAGCTTCGCGTCATCCCCTATGACCAGGCTGACCTCGATAGCATCCGGCGCGCCGTTGATGCGGTAGAAAGCGAGTCCCGTCTGGACGTGCTCGTGAACAACGCGGGCGTCATGGTGCCGCCGCTCTCGAGGACGAAGCAGGGGTTCGAGCTACAGTTCGGCGTCAACCATCTCGGCTGTTTCGCCCTGACGGGCCTTCTCCTGCCCAAGCTCGAAGAGGCGGGGGACGCCAGGCTGGTCATCACGTCGAGCATCGCCCACAAGAAGGGAAAGCTCGATTGGGACGATCTCAACGCCGAGAAGAGCTACAAGCGCGGCGAGCGATATGGCGCGAGCAAGCTCGCCAACGCGCTCTTCCTCTATGAGCTGGATCGACGCCTGCGCTCTGCACACTCGACCGTCAAAGCGGTCGGTTGCCATCCCGGCATAGCGACGACGGAATTGTCGCGTCACATCTTTGGGGGAACGGTGCTCACCGCCTTGTTGGGCCCGCTGTTCAACACCCCGGCGATGGGCGCCTGGCCAACGCTTCAAGCCGCCACCGGAGATGTTTCCTCCGGCGACTATTTCGGGCCGCAAGGCCTCGCTGACATGCGCGGGCGGTCGGGGCCGGCCCGTCGCACGGCGCAGGCGACCGATCCGACGCTCGCCAAACGGCTTTGGGATGTCTCAGTCGAGATGACCGGCATCGATCCGAGGGTGTAGCCGGTAGGCGAGCGGGAGAGCACGCGCACGGTTGTTCGCCTCAGCTCTTATCTTTATCGAATACCTTGCGCGCCGCCTCGATCTCGCCGGTGTGTCTCTCGCCCCACTGCAGCAAGGTCGCCAGCGGCTCGGTCAGGGAACGGCCCAGCGGCGTCAGCTCATATTCGACCTTTGGTGGGATGGTTGGATAGGCAGTCCTGCGGACCATGCCGTCGCGCTCCAGGCCGCGTAGCGTCAGCGTTAGCATCCGGTGTGATACGCCGCCGATCCGCCGCATGATCGCAGTGAAGCGCATGGGGCCGCCCGCCAATGCACCCACCGCCATGATCGTCCATTTGTCGCCGACGCGATCGAGGACCTGACCCAGCACCCTGCATTTATCGGGGTGATGGCCTTCCTCGATGCTGTCCGCTGCCTTCACCTTCGCCTTCGTCGCCATACTCACCTTCCACGAACAGAAAGGTGCGTGACGTACCTTTCTGTTCATTCTTACGCGCCTCTTCGAGAACATATACAACGTTAGGAACAGAATGTGCGTATAAATCGAAAGGCGTACCAAGATGAAAATCGGTGTGAGTGGCGCAAGCGGCCATCTCGGCAAATCCGTGGTGGCGGAGTTGCTGCGGCGAGGCGCAGAGCATCAGGTTGTCGCAATATCGCGTAGCCCGGAGGCCGCCCCAGTGGGGGTGCTCTCGCGCTTCGGCAACTACGATCAGCCAGGCAGCCTGGCCGCTGCCTACGCCGGCCTCGACCGCCTGCTGCTGATCCCAACGGTCGATCTGGAGCCGGGCAAGCGCGCGGCCCAGTTGAGGGCCGCGGTCGCCGCGGCCGGC
>JAEZIF010000204.1 GCA_023416135.1 Pseudomonadota bacterium | reverse complement strand
ACCCGGCGCCGGCGACCTCGTTCGCCCACTTGGATGCCACCACCGTGCTGTCGCGTTCGATCGCCGAGCAGGCGATCTTCCCGGCGGTCGATCCGCTCGACTCGACCTCGCGCATGCTCGATGTGCGCATCGTCGGCGAGGAGCATTACACGGTGGCGCGCGAGGTGCAGCGCGTGCTGCAGCAGTACAAGTCGCTGCAGGACATCATCGCCATCCTGGGCATGGACGAGCTCTCGGAAGAGGACAAGCTGGTCGTGGCACGCGCCCGCAAGATCCAGCGCTTCCTCAGCCAGCCGTTCCACGTCGCCGAGGTCTTCACCGGCACGCCGGGCGTGTTCGTGAAGCTCGAGGACACGATCAAGGCCTTCAAGGGCATCGTCGCCGGCGACTACGACGACCTGCCGGAGACCTCCTTCTACATGGTCGGCACGATCGACGAGGCCGTCGCCAAGGCCAAGAAGCTCGCGGCCGAGGCGGCCTAAGCAGATGGCCAAGGTTGCTTTCCGCCTGGCCGTGCCCGAGCGCGAGATACTCGCGACCGAGGCTGACATGGTCGTGGTCCCGGGCAGCGAAGGCGACTTCGGGGTGCTGCCCGGCCATGCGCCGCTGATCTCGACCGTCCGACCGGGCGTGCTCGAGGTCATCCAGGGCAACAAGGTCGGCAAGCGCTATATCGTCGTCGGCGGCTTCGCCGAGGTGACGCCGGAGCGCTGCACGGTGCTGGCCGACGAGGCCACCCCGTTCGAGGACGTGACGGCCGAGCAGCTCGCCGAGCGCGAGCGCCAGGCCGAGCGCGACATCACCGATGCCGGCAACGACGCCGAGAAAGCCGCCGCTGAGAAGGCCCTGGCTGTCGCCAAGGACCTGCGCCGGGCTCAGGCCTACTACGCAAGCCGCTGAGATCCCGGGCTGATTTCAGTCCGACCGCGAATTTTTCTTTTCAGATGTGCACGGGCCAGCCATTGCAAGCCGGCCCGCGCCTCGCTTTATTACTCCCATGGGTAACTGGACACTCGAATCGATCTCGTGGGATCGCTTCGACGCTTCGAAGGTGGATCCGGAGATCCTGCGCAACATCAAGGCCGCCGCCTTGGTGGAGCGCAATGGCGGCGACTACCGGATCTACCTGAACCGCGTCTTTGCCGACGATCCCGCGTTCATCGCAGCGGTCGACAGGTGGGCCCATGAAGAGGTCCAGCATGGTCTGGCGCTCGGCCGCTGGGCGCAGCTCGCCGATCCGACGTGGGATTTCGAGGCGGCGTTCGCGCGCTTCCGCGCGGGCTACAAGCTGCCGCTCGACGCGTCGGAGTCGGTGCGCGGCAGCCAGGCCGGCGAGATGATGGCGCGCTGCATCGTCGAGACCGGCACCAGCTCGTACTACAGTGCGCTCAAGGACGCGACCGTCGAGCCCGTCCTCCAGCAGATCTGCTCCAACATCGCGGGCGATGAGTTCCGCCACTACAAGCTGTTCTACGACCATCTGCAGCGCTGCCTGGGGCGCGACAAGCTCAGTCGCTGGGACCGGCTGCGAATCGGCTGGGGCCGCCTGGCCGAGAGCGAGGACGACGAGCTCGCCTATGCCTACTTCGCGGCCAACGAGCCCATGGGCGCGGTCTACGACCGCAAGCGCAGCATGGAGGCCTACGCCCGGCGGGCCTATCCGCTCTACCGCCGCTTCCACGTGCAGCGCGCCATGGCCATGGTGCTGAAGGCGATCGGGCTCAACTCGACCGGCCGTCTCAACGGCTGGCTGACCCGCGGCGGCCTGTGGTTCCTGCGCCGCCGCGTCGCCAAGCTCGCGTCGCAGGGGGCGTAAGCTGGCCCTTCGGGCCTGCGGTCACTTCACCAGGTCCCGGAATTCCTCGACAACGGCGACATAGATCGCGCGCTTGAAGGGGATGATGCGCTCCAGCATCTCGCCGGCGCTCATCCACTGCGAGGCATCGAACTCCTGGTCGTGCGTGGCGATGTCGATGTCGGAATCGTGGCCGGTGAAGGCAAGTGCGAACCAGCGCTGCGCCTGGCCGTGCCAGCGGCCCTTCCAGTGGGCCGGCCGCATGGTCTCGGGCACCTCGTAGGTCAGCCACTGCGCACTCTCCCGCAGCAACAGCGCGTTGGTGGTTCCGACCTCTTCCCACAGTTCGCGGCAGGCCGCCTCGACGGGCGTCTCGCCGTCGTCGAGGCCGCCTTGCGGCATCTGCCAGGAATCGCGCGGCCTGGTGCGCCGACCGACGAAGATCCGTCGGTCGGGCGAGATCAGCATGAGGCCGACATTGCGGCGATAGAAGCCGAGGTCGGCCACGCTCCGTCAGCCGTCAGTTCGCCTTGCTGCTGTAGAGCGAGATGCCCTTGATCAGGTCGACCGCCCGCAGGAGCTGATAGTCGGCCACGGCGTCCTTGGGCGGCTCGTCGGGATCGCCGCTCGGCTGGGTTCCCTGCTGCGCCGGCGGCGTTGCGGCCGGAGCGGCGGACTTGTCGTCCTTCTTCTCGCCCGGCTTGCCGGCCTCGGGCTTGGCATCGCCCGGCTTGTCGGCAGGCTTGGCGTCGCCCGGCTTGGCGTTGGGGTTGGTGATCGAGCGGCGCAGGTTCTCCTCGCGGAAGCCGGCACGCGCCTGCAGGTTCTCGATCTTGGCGGGCTCGACCTCGATGTCGGGCTTGATGCCTTCCTTCTGGATCGAGCGGCCCGACGGCGTGAAGTAGAGCGCCGTGGTGAGTCGGATCGCGCCGCCGCCGGTCACCTGCATGATCGTCTGAACCGAGCCCTTGCCGAACGAGCGCGTGCCGAGAACGATGGCGCGCTTGTGGTCCTGCAGGGCGCCGGCGACGATCTCCGAGGCCGAGGCCGAGCCGCCGTTCATCAGCACGACGATCGGCAGGCCGCCCGCGGCGTCGCCCGGCTTGGCGTTCCAGCGCTGCACGTCCTCGTTCTTGCGCGCCTTGACCGAGACGATCTCGCCCTTTTCGAGGAAGGCGTCGCTCAGCGCGATCGCCTGGTCGAGCAGGCCGCCCGGGTTGTTGCGCAGGTCGAGGATGAAGCCCTTGAGCTTGCCGCCGCCTTCCTTCTTCAGCTTCTCTATGGCGTCGAGCACGCCCGAAGTGGTCTGCTCGGTGAAGGAGGTGACGCGGATGTAGCCGATGTCGCCGGACTCGAGGCGGAAGCGCACCGAGCGCACCTTGATCACTTCGCGCGTCAGCGACACGTCGAACGGGTCCTTGCCGGAGCGGCGGACGCCGATCTTGATCGGGGTGCCGGGCTTGCCGCGCATCTTCTCGACGGCCTCCTGCAGGGTGAGGCCCTGGACCGGCTCGCCGTCGAGCATGTAGATCAGGTCGCCCGACTGGATGCCGGCCTTGGCCGCCGGCGTGTCGTCGATCGGCGACACCACCTTGATCAGGCCGTTGTCCATGGTGACTTCGATGCCCAGCCCGCCGAACTCACCCTTGGTCTGGACCTGCATGTCCTTGTAGGTCTTGGGGTTCATGTAGCTGGAGTGCGGGTCGAGCGCGCTCAGCATTCCGTTGATGGCGTTCTCGATGAGCGTCTTCTCTTCGACTGGCTCGACATAGTCGCGCCGCACGCGCTCCAGCACGTCGCCGAACAGGTTGAGCTGCTGGTACAGTTCGCTCTTGTCGCCGCCGGCCGCCTTGGGATCGGCCTTGTCCTGCGACCATGCGGTGTAGGCGACGGGCACGGCCAGGAAAGCCATGATCGCGGCGGCTGAGGCTAGGCGCAAACGGGTCATTTTGGTGCCTTCACAAGAGAATCGCCGGACGTCCAAGTCCGGTCGATGCGGGTTTTCGGCCAGTAAAACGAGAATACAAGGGCTTCTTTGGCAGTATCAAGGCGAGGCCCACGGCGCCTAAGTTAAATAAAGTCAATCGGATGCTGCGGCCACGGCCTTGGGTGCGGCAAGAACGACCGGCCGCGCCGCTTCCGACAGGAGCGAGTGCCCCGTCATTTCCTTGGGCTGGGGCACGCCCATCAGGGCCAGCATGGTGGGTGCAACGTCGGCGAGCTTGCCGTCCGACAGCGAGCGGATATTGGCCGGGGCGCCGAACAGCAGCGCCGGCACGCGGTTCAGCGTGTGCTGGGTGTGCTTCTGGTGCGTCGTCTCGTCGAACATCTGCTCGGCATTGCCGTGATCGGCAGTGACCAGCATCACGCCGCCCGCCTTCTTCACGGCATCCATCAGCCGGCCGAGCGCGGTGTCGACGGCCTCGATCGCCTTGATGGCGGCATCGAGGTTGCCGGTGTGGCCGACCATGTCGCTGTTGGCGTAGTTGACGACGATCAGGTCGAACTTGCCCGAGCCGATGGCATCGACGAGCTTGTCGGTCACTTCCGGCGCGCTCATCTCGGGCTTCAGATCGTAGGTCGCGACCTTGGGCGAGGGGACCAGGATGCGCTCCTCGCCGTCGAACACGCGTTCCTCGCCGCCGTTGAAGAAGAAGGTGACGTGGGCGTACTTCTCGGTTTCGGCGATGCGCAGCTGCTTCAGCCCGGCCTTCGACACCGTCTCGCCCAGGCCCATCCTGATGGCCTCGGGTGGATACAGCGTCTTGAGGAACGGATTGAGGGCGGCCGAGTACTCGACCATGCCGACCGCCGTCGCGAACTTCACGACGCGCGAACGGTTGAAGCCGTCGAAGCGCGGATCGAGCAGGGCCGTCAGGATCTGCCGCGCGCGATCGGCGCGGAAGTTGAACATCAGGAGGCCGTCGCCGTCCTTCATTCCCTTGTAGCCGTCGATCACGGTGGGCTTCACGAACTCGTCGTCCTGTCCCGCAGCGTAACCCTTTTCGACGGCTTCCTTCGGCGTCTTCGCCATCGTCTCGGCCTTGGCATCGACGATGGCGTCATAGGCCAGCGTCACGCGTTCCCAGCGCTTGTCGCGATCCATCGGGTAGTAGCGGCCGGAGACGGTGGCGAACTCGATCGGCAGGCCCTTCTCCAGACCGGCCTCGATCGCCCGCAGACATTCCAGCGCACTGCGCGGCGGCATGTCCCGGCCGTCGAGGAAGGCGTGGATCCAGACCGGCACGCCCGCACGCGCGATGTGGTTGGCGAGGAAGACGAGATGGTCCTGGTGCGAATGCACGCCGCCCGGCGAGGCGAGGCCCAGCAGGTGACAGGCGCCGCCGCTGTTCTTCAGCGTCGAAATCAGGTCGGCCAGGATCGGATGCTTGGCGAACGAGCCGTCCTCGATGGCATTGTCGATGCGCGGCAGTTCGGGGACGGCGACGCGGCCGGCGCCGAGGTTCATGTGGCCGACCTCGGAATTGCCCATCTGGCCCTTGGGCAGCCCGACGAAGGATTCGGAGGCGTCGATCAGGCCCTGCGGGCAGGTCGCGACCATGCGATCGTAGTTGGGCGTACGCGCATCGAGGATGGCGTTGTAGGACGGATCGGGGCGATGGCCCCAGCCGTCGAGGATGCACAGGACTGCGGGACGCAAACGAGAAGCCATCAGGACGCCGAACCAGGACTCTTGGGTGCGCGCTGCACCGCGTTGAACTTGTTGGGGCAGGAGAGATCGCGCGGATCGGTGTCGACGTTCTGGTCCGGCACCTCGATGGCGCAGAACACGAACTCGCCGCGCGGCTCGCCGTCGATCGTGATGTCGTAGGTGTAGGTGCCCGGCGGGTCGCCCGGAATGATGCACCATGAGCGCTGCAGCACGCCGTCCTGCACCGTCTCGAACATGCGTGTCGTGGCGCGGGTCTTGTCGGCGCTGACCTCGGTCTCGGGGCCGGCGATCACCTGCTCGGCCGGCTGCGAGGTGGTCAGGACCTCCTTCAGCGAGACGACGCGGTTGGGGCCGCCGATATACATGCGCCAGCCGAAGCAGGCGCGGTTGAACAGCAGGGGAATGGCGTTGGTCTCGTAGTGTCTCTGGCGGCCGTCGTCGCCGGTGATCGAGACGTACGGAATGCTCCGCACGGGCTTGACCGCGGGCTTGTCGGCCGGAGCCGCCGTCTGGGCGATGGCTGCCGAAACACCCACGAGAGCAATGGCAGTCAGGCCGGCCAGAAGATGGTTGGCAAGGATGCGCATGGGTCCAATGTAGCCCCGGTTTTTCGTCAGAACAGAGGCAAATTCAACGCCCATCGCCTCTGGCGCTTTATGCCCGATGATAGGGGTGTCCGGCCAACAGCTGCTGGGCCCTGTAGATTTGCTCGGCGAGCATGGCGCGGGCCAGCAGATGCGGCCACGTCATGGCCCCGAACGACAGAGTCAGGTCGGCCTTCTTCAGCAGGGGCTCGGCATGTCCCTCGGCGCCACCGATGAGGAAAGCGACGTCCGACACTGAATTGTCACGCCAGCGGGCCAGGCGGTCGGCGAAGGCCCGGCTGTCCAAGACCTTGCCGCGGCGGTCGAGGGCGACCAGGGTGGCGCCCGCCGGGGCCGCTTCGAGCAGCAATTCGCCCTCACGCAGCATGAGCTGGGCGGGCGGCAGCTTCTTCTTTTCTTCGAGTTCGCGCAGGGCGAGCGGCCAGCGGACGCGGTTGGCGTAGTGGTCGTAGAGATCGCGCTCGGGGCCGCGGCTGGAGCGGCCGATGCAGGCGATCAGGAGCTTCACGCCCCCATCATCCGGAACGGGGTCACGCCGGCTTCTTGGCGCGGCGGACACGCACCGCCTTGGGCTTGGCGGCGGCCTCGGTCTCCAGCGCCCACATCTTCTCCAGGGCATAGAAGGCGCGCGGCTCGGGGCGGAAGACGTGGACCACCACGTCGCCGGCGTCGACCAGCACCCAGTCGCCGCCCTGCTTGCCCTCGACCGGCGTGTAGCCGTGGCCGGCCTGCTTCAGCTTGTCGGCGAGATGGTCGGCGATGGCCACCACCTGTCGGTTCGAGCGGCCCGAGGCGATCACCATGTAATCGGCGAAGGCCGACTTGCCCTTGAGGTCGATGACGACGACGTCCTCGGCCTTGTCGTCGTCCAGCGAACGGCGCACCAGCGCAAGCAGCGCCTCGGCGT
>JAEZIF010000136.1 GCA_023416135.1 Pseudomonadota bacterium | reverse complement strand
CCTCGCGCACTCATGATCATGAGCGCGCGAGGACGCGCGCGGTCCGGGAGAGATCACGCTCTCTTCGCCACTGCTTCCTTCTCCGCCATCTTCTGTTTCAGCTGCTCGGGCGTCAGGCGGACGATGTGCTCGTTCTGGTGGCTGTAGATGTCGTACTTCTGGACGTCGAGATCCTCGAGCACGATCTCGCGCGCCAGCACCTTGCGCTTCCACTCGACATGCTCGGCCTCGGCGGCGTGGAACTCGGGCATGACCTCCCTGGCGAAAAGCTCCAGCGAATCGCAGATGTCCTGGTGGCTGGTCTTGCCGGCCTGGTTCAGCAGGATCACCTGGTCGACGCGGCTCTGCTGGAACTGGCGCAGCTTCTTGCGGATGGTCTCGGGCGAGCCGATCAGGCCGGAGTCGAGCGCCTTGCGCTCCTCGGGCCCGCCCTTCCAGCTCTGGTATTCCTTCCAGAGGTCGGACGTGCCCGGTGCGTCGACGCCCTTTCGGCCGTAATAGGAGAGCGCAAAGATGAAGAAGGTCCAGCCGGCGGCCTTGGCCTCCGCTTCCGCGTCGGTCGGCGCACACATGAAGCCCGACACCATGGCGACGTTGGGATTGCTGGGATAGTCGGCGAGCTTGGCGGGGTTGTTCAGAAGGTTGTTGTAGTACTTGTGCACCCAGGCGCGCGCTGCCTCGGGCGTGACGAAGGTGAAGCCCTGTGCCCCCATGCCCCATTCGCCGGCCTTGCCGATGGTCTGGATGTTCGAGCAGGCGACCCACAGCGGCGAATGCGGCTTCTGGTAGGGCTTGGGAATGACGTTGCGCGCCGGGAAGTCGTAGTACTGGCCGTGGAACTCCCAGCTCTCCCTGGTGAACATCGGCACGATCGCCTTGACCGCCTCTTCCCAGCGCTCGCGCTTGTCGCGCACGCGGATGTTGAAGGGATGGAGCTCGGCCGGCCCCGCCGCCTCGCCCATGCCGAGATCGACCCGGCCACCCGACAGCAGGTCGAGGGTCGAGATGCGCTCGGCGACGCGGTGCGGCTGGTTGGTCGTGAGCTGGACCACGCCGTGGCCGAGGCGAATGCGCTTGGTGCGCTGGCTGGCGGCGCCGAGAAAGACTTCGGGCGCCGAGGAGTGCGAGTACTCCTCCAGGAAGTGATGCTCGACCTCCCAAGCGTAGTCGTAGCCCAGCCTGTCGGCGAGCTCGATCTGGGTGAGCGAGTCCTGCAGGAGCTGATACTCGCTCCTCGGGCCCCACGGCCGCGGCAGCTGGTGCTCGTAGAAGATGCCGAATTTCATGTTTCCTCCGCCATGACGGCTATTTTCCCTTGCAGAACCCGGCGATGCGATCGACCAGCGTCGGGATCAGCGGGCCGGGGAAGTCGTGGCCCCAGCCGGGATAGGTCTGGATCTCCGCACCCGGCACCAGCCGAGCGACATCGCGGCCGCACTCGACGGGCAGCAGCGGATCTTCCTCGCCATGCAGCACCAGCGTGGGCACCCCGATCGTCTTCAGCAGCTCGACGCGATCGCCGGAGGCGATGATCGACAGGTACTGCCGCGCTGCGCCTTCGGGATACCAGCGCCGGTCGACGTTCTTCTCGACGAGGGCACGAAGGTCGTGCTCGTTGGGCGGATAGGCCGGGCTGCCGATCACGGTGCGCAGCTTCATGCCGTGCTTGACGCGCTGCTCGCGCGACGGCCCTTCGGGTTGCGCCGTCAACATCGCCAGCGCCTCGGGCTTGCCGGGTGGAAGGCCGGGCCGGCCGCTGGTCGAGTAGATCGACACCAGCGACCGCGTGCGCTCCGGCCACAGGCCGGCGACGGTCTGGGCGATCATGCCGCCCATCGACGCGCCGACCATGTGCGCCTTGTCGATGCCGAGCGCGCCCAGCAGGCCGATGCCGTCGCCAGCCATGTCCTTCACGAGATAGGGCGAGTCGACCTTCCTGCCGGTCATCGCCGCGCGGAGCGCCTCGGCGATGTTGGGCACGCCCCACGAACCGAAATCGGTCGACAGCCCGGTGTCGCGGTTGTCGTAGCGGATGACGAAGAAGCCCTTCTTCGCCAGCCCCTCGAACAGTGCGTCCGGCCAGATGGTGAGCTGGGCGCCCAGGCCCATGATCAGCAGCAGAGCGGGATCGCTCTTGTCGCCTGCCGTCTCGTACTCGATCTCGATGCCGTTGGCCTTTGCGCGCGCCACGTTGCCTCCATCGTCCCTATCGGCCGTTCAACGCTTCATCGAGCCACACCACGGCCTTGACGGCGGCGCCGAGGGCGTCGTCCGTCGAGGCATAGGCGGCACCCGAATGGTACGCGACCGGCGTCCAAACGCCGGCGTCTTTCGCGTCGCGGCGGAATTCGTCGAAACCGAAGCTGCCGTCGGGACGGCGGAACAGGTCGACGGAGCGGTCGTGCTCGCCGTTCTCGATGCTGCGCAGGACGACCCACGATTTGTCGATGCGCCGGGACATGCCGTCAGTATCGGCCGCGCCGCGCCGCCCACCAATAGGCGAGCGGCCTGCGCCAGGCGCCGATATCGCCGAGCGAGAGGGCGGGCAGAAGGATCGGCAAGGCCGCGGGATCGATCTCGCGACGCAGCGCCCGCGACTCGGCGAGCAGCGCATCGCGCTCGGGCCCCTCACCCATCAGCCACGCCGCGGCAACGGCCCGCGCCGCGCGCCGGCTCGGCTCGTCGCCGACGCCCAGGACGGACAGTTCGAGGTCGGCCAGAGCGTGGCCGGCGCGCAGCACGTCGAGCGGGCCGTCGATCTCTTCCTCGCGCGCATCGATCAGGGCGATGAGGTCCTGCGGCCGCAGACGGCATCGCCGCACGGTTTCGCTCAGCGATTCGACAATGGGCTGAGCGCGCGGCTTGGCCGAAGCGGCCGCCTCGCCGACGGCTTCGCGCCACCATTCCAATCGGATGCGCGCCAGCATCGGCTCGCGCGTGACGGTGCGTGTGCGAGCAAGCTCGTGATTGAACGCCAGCAGCGCCAGCAGGCCGCTGCGCGCAGGCTCGGGCGCAAACAGCGCGCCGAGGAAGCGGTCGCGATCGGCGCCTCGCACGAGATCGAGCACATAGCGATGCGATGCTGCGGGCGCGAGATAGCCATCGCTCATGCAGAGAATAACCCCAGTATGCGACCGTTGAACGCACCGGCTTGTGCGCGTAGAATGCGCAAACGGAGATTCATCAAGCCCATCAACAACATAAAAGGGATAGCTAACATGGGTGCCATCTTCACATCGCCCGGCCGCACGGTCACTGCCGGGGTCGTACTGATCATCGCCATCGTCATCGTGGTCGGTCTTGTCACGGGGCAGATGGCCAAGGTCGACCATGCCTATGCCACGTTCATCATGCGCTGGCTGCACGTCATCAGCGGCGTGCTGTGGATCGGCCTACTGTGGTACCTCAACTTCGTGCAAGTGCCGACCATGCCGACCATCCAGCCGGTCGAGCATCGCGCCGCAATCAGCAAATTCATCGCACCCAACGTGCTTTTCTATTTCCGCTATGCCGCGCTCGCCACGGTCATTACCGGCCTGCTGCTGGCCTGGATGCAGGGCTACCTCATCCAGGCGCTGACCCTGCGTCCGGGCTTCGTGATGATCGGCATCGGCATGTGGATGGCGCTGGTCATGGCCTTCAACGTCTGGTTCATCATCTGGCCGAACCAGCAGAAGATCCTGGGCCTCGTCGAGGCGACGGCCGAGCAGAAGGCCGCCGCCGCCAAGCCCGCGCTCTATGCCAGCCGCTTCAACACCATGTTCTCGATCGGCATGCTCTACTGCATGGTGGCGCAGCAGAACGCGCCGGTCTGAAGACAGCGACAAGATCGATGAGAAACGGGGCCCGCAAGCCCCGTTTTCGTTTGCCTGTCACCATCGAACGGCGCGCTTCTAGACATTGTCTAGATAAGTCAGATGGGAATGAGTGCCGCAGCCACCCGCCGGCCTTCGGCCAGCAGCACGTTGTAGATGCGGCAGGCGGAGCCCGTGTCGACCACTTCGAGCGACAGGCCGGCCGACTTCAAGCTGGCGCGCATCGCCGGCGGAAAGAAGACGGCGCGCGGGCCGCAGCCGACGACCAGAAGCTCGGTCGGCGTCGGCGCCACCCGGAGGGCGGCGAGATTGTCGAGGGCGAGGTCTTCGGCGCGCGCCACGTTCCACTCGCTCGTCCGTGTCGGCGTCACCACCACGGGCGAGCGCCATTCGCGCTCGCTGATCAGGAAGTGGCCGGGGCCGTAGCTGCGGATGAGCTGGACCTGGCCGGGGTCCGGCGTCGGCAGGGTCTTGTCGGCCGGACCCCGCGGCGGCTTCACGCCTTGGCCTTCTCGGCCTTGTTGTCGTCGTCGGGGCGCAGATGGTCGGCGCGCAGGCCGAGATAGACCAGCCCGGCGCAGGCGACCCAGATCGACGAGTAGGTGCCGACGATGACGCCCCACAGCATGGCGACCGAGAAGCTGTAGAGCACCGGCCCGCCGAACAGCACCAGGGCCGCCACCGCCACGAAGACGGTGCCCGAGGTCATCAACGTCCGAGACAGGGTCTCGTTGATGCTGAGGTTCAGGAGCTCGAGCAGGCCGAGCTTCTTGTAACGGCGCATGTTCTCGCGCACGCGGTCGAAGATCACGACGGTGTCGTTGATCGAGTATCCGGCGATGGTCAGCACCGCGGCGAGCGCGGTCAGGCTGAAGTCGAGCTGGAACAGCACGAAGATGCCCACGGTCGAGATCACGTCGTGCAGCATCGAGATCAGGGCGCCGATCGCGAACTGCCATTCGAAACGGAACCAAACGTACACGGCGATGGCGACCATGGTCGCGATCACCGCCAGGATGCCGCTGTACATCAGCTCTTCGCCGATCTTGGGGCCGACCGATTCGGTGCCGCGCAGCTCGTACTTGTCGCCGATCGCATCCTCGACGAGCTTGATCGCGACCTGCTGGCACCATTCGGCCTGCTGCTCGGGCGTCATGTCGATCTTGGCGGTGTTGACCGTGCCGCGCGGGAGCTGCCGCTCCTGGACGGTGAGCCCGGCGCGGCTCACCGCGTCGCGCCAGGACAACGCGTCGAGCGCGGTGGGCGAGGTGAACTCGACGTCGCCGGTGCCGGCTGCGCCCGGCTTGACCTGCCAGCCGGGACCGGCGCGCTTCAACATGACCTTCTGGGCGCCGGCCACGCACTGCGCGCCGCCGTCCTGGCGCTGGATGCGGATCAGCGCCGTCGTGGGATCGCCGAACTCCTGCAGGGCGACCTCGCCGACGCCGAGCCCGCCCACCGTTGCGCGCAACTCCTCGAGGTTGGCCGCGCCCTGCTTGGCGCGCGCCTGGATGGCGATGCCGCCCTTGAAATCGATGCCGAAATTGAGGCCGACGGTGAACACCGCGATCAGCGACACGATATTGATCAGGGTCGAGAGGATCAGCGCCGCCTTGCGCTGACCGAGGAAGTCGAACCTCCTCTTGAAGGCAAACAGGCGAACGGGCTTCCACAACATGATGGCGCCTCAGATCACGAGTTCGGTCGGCCGCCGCCAGCGCACCCAGACGGCGAGCAACATGCGAGTGAAGATGGTCGAGCTGAACATGGAGGTGATAAGACCGAGCGAGAGCGTGGTGGCGAAACCGCGGATCGGACCCGAGCCGAAGCCGAACAGCAGGACGCCCGCGATCAGCGTTGTGAGGTTGGCGTCGATGATCGCCGACATGGCGCGCTCGTAGCCGGTGGCGAGCGAGCTGAAGGCCGAACGGCCCAGCGCCTTCTCCTCGCGAACGCGCTCGTAGATCAGCACGTTGGAGTCGACGGCCATGCCGACCGTCAGCACCAGCCCGGCGATGCCGGGCAAGGTCAGCGAGGCGCCCAGGATCGACATGCCGGCGAACACCATCAGCAGGTTGACCAGCATGGCGAGGTTGGCGAAGCCGCCGAAGATCGGTCCATAGGCCACGAACATGAAGAGCGCGACCAGCACCGTGCCGACGAGGGCCGCCACGGTGCCGTCGCGGATGGCATCGGCGCCGAGGTCGGCGCCCACGGTACGCTCCTCGATGATGGTGAGGGTGGCGGGCAGCGCGCCGGAGCGCAGCAGCAGCGCCTGTTCCTGGGTCTGCTGGGTGGTGAAGGTGCCGGTGATGATGCCGCTGCCGCCGCAGATCGCGCCCTGCACGACCGGGGCGCTGATGATCTCGTTGTCGAGCTGGATGGCCAACCGCTTGCCGATATTGGCGCGCGTGGCGGCGCAGAAGGCGCGGCCGCCGGCGGCATTGAAGGTGAAGCTGATGATCGGCCGGCCGCCCTGCTGCTGCTCGAAGGTCGACTTGGCGTCGTCAAGATCCTCGCCGCCGACGATGACGCGCTTGAAAATGGGGAGGCACTGCGGATGGTAGCGCCGACAGATCTGCTCCGGCGTCAGCCGGGGATTGGCCGCCTGGATCTCGTCCCATGCCTTGGGATTGGTCCGCCTGAGCTCCTGCATGCCCTCGCGCGTCGGCACCATCATGGTGGTGGGCGGCACGGCGGCGCCCGGACCCGCCGCGGACACGTCCTCGTTGACCAGATGGAAGGTGAGCTTGGCGGTCTGGTTGATCTTGCTCTTGAGGTCGGTCGTGTCCTTGATGCCCGGTACCTGCAGGAGGATGCGGTCGTCGCCCTGGCGCACGATGGTGGGCTCGATGGTGCCGGTCTCGTCGACGCGGCGGCGCAGGATCTCGATCGACTGGTCGATCACTTCCTTCTTGCGACGGAACAGGTCCTGGTCGGAATAGGCGAGCTGGATGGTGTCGCCCTGTCCGGAAACGGCGATCGACGGATCAACCGCCCGGATCGCCTCGATCGCCTTGGCGCGCTGCGCCTCGTCGCGCAGCACCACGGTGACGGCGCGGCCCTGATCGACCGTGATGTCCTTGAAGCCGATCTGCTGCTTGCGCAGCTCGCCGCGTACGGAATCGCCCAGGTTGGTGAGGCGCTCGGTCAGCACGGACCGCAGGTCGGCTTCGAGCAGGAAGTGCGCCCCGCCGCGCAGATCCAGGCCGAGATTGATGCGGCTCTGCGAGTACCAGTGCGGCAGATGGTCGAGCACCGCCGCCGGCAGCAGGTTCGGCAGCGCGAACACCCCTGAGAGCACGGTGATCGCGATGATGACGATCGTCTGCCAGCGCGGAAGATTGAGCATTCCGACCTACTGCCTCAATAACAAGGCTATTTCTTGCCGCCGAACAGGCTGCCCAGCAGGCTCTTGCGCTCGGCCGCCGGAGCCGGCGGCGGCAGCATCGGCTTCTCGTCCTCCTCGGCGTCCTTCGGTCCGCGCACCGATTCGCCGCGAGCGACGATGTCGGTGATGGTCTGCTTGATGATGCGCACCCGCACGCCTTCTGCGAGTTCCACCTGGATCTCGTTGTCGGAGATCACCTTGGTGACCAGGCCGATGATGCCGCCGCCGGTGACGACGCGGTCGCCGCGCTTGACGCCGGACAGCATCTCGCGCTGTGCCTTGACCTTCGCCTGCTGCGGACGGATCAGCAGGAAATAGAAGACGACGAAGATCAGGATCAGCGGGAAGAGCTGGACGAGGAAATCGCCGCCGCCTCCGCCGCCTGCCTGGGCCCATGCCTCGGATATCAACATCTTCTGCTCCCGGTCTCTATCTTTCCGCCGGCGCCTTTGGCCGCCGGGCGGCCAAAACGCCCTGTCGAAAAGCGCGCGGACTATAGCGGCCCCGCCCCGCTTTGCAACGCAACTGCGGGAGCGTATGGTCGCCCCCCTTTCAGGCCCCCGGCAACGATGGATCAAGACCTTAAAGCCACGCTTTCACGCATTGTCGAAGCGCTCGACCGGCTCGCCCCGCCCGCTCCCGCCACCGCCGATATCGCCGCCGCCGAGGCCTATGTCTGGCATGCCGCCGGCCACCGCCTGGAAGCCGTTCCCAAGGTCAACCGGGTCGACCTCGACCTGTTGAGGGGCGTCGACCGCCAGAAAGAGACCCTGCTCGAAAACACGCGGCGCTTCGCCAAGGGCCTGCCGGCCAACAACGCCCTGCTGTGGGGCTCCCGCGGCGCCGGCAAGAGCTCGATCGTGAAGGCCGTGCACGCCCATGTGAACCGCGAGATGGGCGGGCCGCCGGGCCCGCTGGCCCTGGTCGAGATCCATCGCGAGGACATCCCCTCCCTGCCCGCCCTGCTCGCGATGATCCGGACCTCGGCGCGCCACTTCGTTGTGTTCTGCGACGATCTCTCGTTCGACGGCCAGGATGCCGCCTACAAGTCGCTGAAGGCGGTGCTGGAAGGCGGCATCGAAGGCCGGCCGGACAATGTGGTGTTCTATGCCACCTCCAACCGCCGCCATTTGATGCCACGGGACATGATCGAGAACGAGCGCTCGACGGCGATCAACCCGTCGGAGGCGGTCGAGGAGAAGGTCTCGCTCAGCGACCGCTTCGGCCTGTGGCTCGGTTTTCACAACGCCGATCAGGACACGTTCTTTGCCATGATCGAAGGCTACGCCAGCCGCTACAAGCTCGGCGTGCCGGTCGAGGACCTGCGCAAGCAGGCGATCGAGTGGTCGGTGACGCGCGGCTCCCGCTCGGGCCGCGTTGCCTGGCAATTCATCCAGGAAGTGGCGGGTCAGCTCGGCAAGAAACTGGAGTAGCGATGTCGGATCCCGAAGACGTCATGTTCTCGCCCGCGGTCAAGGCGGAGCAGATGCGTCTGGGGTCGCGGACCATGTTCGAGGACCGCGAATGGAAGACCGAGATCACCGACGACCTGCGCCAGTTCCTTGGCGTCATCGACACCTTCTTCCTCGCCACGGCGAGCGCCGACGGGCAGCCCTACATCCAGCATCGCGGCGGACCGCCGGGATTCCTCAAGACCATCGGCACCCATACGCTGACGTTCGCCGATTTCGCCGGCAACCGGCAGTACATAACGCTCGGTCATCTCAAGGAGAACGACCGTGCCCACATCTTCATCCTGCACTTCGCCACCAGGCAGCGCGTCAAGCTGTGGGGCCGCGCCCGCGTGGTCGAAGGCGATCTCGAACTCATGGAGCGCCTGGTCGACCCGCGCTACAAGGCCCGGCCCGAGCGCGCCATCGTCTTCACCCTCGAAGCGTGGGACGTAAACTGCCAGCAGCACATCATCCCGCGCTACAGCGAGGCTGAAATCGCTCCGGCCGTCGATCGCATGGCACAGCGCATCAAGGAGCTGGAAGAAGAGGTCGCCCGATTGAAGGGCTCCCAGCAAAGCTAAACTAGGCACGGTCCTTGCTTTCTTGGGCTCTCGAAAGGGACCCCACATGAAGAAACCAACGGCCATCGCCTTGAACCGCCGCACGATTCTCGCGGCCACAGGGGCCGCCACCGCCGCCCTCGCCGCGCCGCGCATCCTGCGCGCCCAGGGCAAGGAGCTCGTGGTCGGCGGTGCCGCCAGCCACAAGAACTTCGTCGAGAGCATCATCACGCCGGTGGTCGAGAAGAAATACGGCTGCAAGATCGTCTACGAGGGCACGCGTTCGCTGGTGAACCTCGAGAAGATGCAGAAGAACAAGGACAAGCAGTATCTCTCGGTCGTCCAGATGGACGATCCCGTCATGATCCCCGCCGTCGCCGAGGGCCTGCTGGAGAAGATCACGCCCGCCAAGGTGCCGAACATCGCCGCCCTGAAGCCCGGCACCGTCCACATGGACGGAATGTGGGTGAACTACCTGCAGCCCTGGCTCGGCATCGCCTACAACCCCAAGGCCATGAAGGCGGCCCCGACCTCGTGGGCCGACGCCTACGATCCCAAGTACAAAGGCCGGGTGATCCTGCCGTCGCTGCAGAATACCGAGGGCCTGGCCAACCTCTTCATGGCGGCCTTTCTCGCCACCGGCAAGCCGATGCCAGAGGCGCAGAAGGACATCGATGCCGCCTTCATGAAGCTGGTGACGATCAAGCCCAACCTGCTGACGGCCTATACGCAGATGCCGCAGGCCTACAATCTCCTGGAGCAGGGCGAAGGCTTCATGATCTCGAGCGCGATCTCGCAGGTCGCGCTGGAGCGCAAGCAGGCCGGCGCGCCGGTCGACATCGCCGTGCCGAAGGAGGGCATCTTCGCCATGCCGTCCGGCGTGGCGCTGGTGAAGGGCGGCCCGCAGCCCGAGCTGGCCGCCGCCTACATCAACG
>JAEZIF010000108.1 GCA_023416135.1 Pseudomonadota bacterium | reverse complement strand
GGGGCGGGGCCCGGACTTCGCAACTCCCCGCCGGCAACCCGCGCGCGGGGCGCGTTCCCGGTACTGGGCTCCGTAGAGGCGTCGTTCTGACGTTTCTTCTTAGTACTTGATCTCGACCTTGCGACTGGTCGCGTCGCTCAGGCTATCCACCCTGGGAAGCGCCTTGTTGGCCTCGTGCGCCACGACGATCGCGCTGGCCGGTGCGCCGTCGCGAAGCATCTCCTGCTTCACGACCTCGACCTGGTCGGTACGACCTATGAGGTGAACCGTCTTGCCGGCCCTGGCCGCGGTGATCGCGTTGCTGACCATCGGCGCGGCCGACGGCGGCAGCACATTGCCCTTCTGCAGGAAGATCATCGTTTCCGAGCGTGGCTCGCCGGTGGCGTAGGCCAGGTTCGTGCTCTGCGCCATCGCCGGAGAGGCGAGGAACAAGCCGCCGAGCACGACAGCGGCAATGCGATAGGTCTGCATTGCTGAACTCCTTCACGCGTTGAATTGCGTGAAGAATCAACTCCGCCCCGGCCTCGTGGTTCCCTGTGCACAACCCTGTGCACCCGCCACGAAGCCGGCACAATTCATACAATTGCTTGATCAGCCGCCCGCGGCGGCCGAAGCCCTAGTAGTACCAGCCGTACGGCCAGCCGCCCCACGGACCCCAATCCCAGGAGTACATGTCCATCTCCTGAGCGGTCATCGCGTTCTCGTCGGCGAGCTGCTTCTCGAACATGTTCTTGCGATAGGTCGCGTAGGCGTTCTGGTCGCCGACATACAGGCACACGCAGACCGTCGGATCGGGATATACGTAGAAGACGCGACCGTCGCGGATCTGCCGCGAGAAGCGATGCGCCGGCAGCTGCTTGAACGACTGCTGCCGCGCCGGCGTGTTGGCCGGAACGAACTTGAAGCCGGCGGCCGTCATCATGTCTTCCTTGCTGGCGATCTTCTGCTGGGGGCTCTCGCAAGCGGCGGCGGCAACGCACAGCCCGAGAGCAGCCAGAGTGGTCCCAATTCGCTTCATCACCTTCTCCTCTTTCATGTCCCGCCGGGTCATGTCCCCGACCACTTCGGCGCCCGCTTGGCCAGGAATGCCGCCATGCCTTCGCGAAAGTCCCGGCTACCGTAGGCCAGTCTGATGAGATCGTCGATATCGTCGTCACCCAGCCGGGCCTGCAGGCGGCGCAGGGCCTCCTTGGTGACCTGGAGCGTGACCGGGGCGTGGCTGGCGACCGTGCGGGCCATCTCATCGGCCCGGGAATGCAGAGCCGTTGCATCCGGCAGAAGCTCGCTCACCAGGCCGATGCCGAGGGCCGTCGGGCCGTCGATCAGCTTGGCCAGGAAGATCACCTCCTTGGTGCGCTGCGGGCCGATCAGGGCGGCCAGCCGGGCGTAGTTGGCCATCGACAGGCAGTTGCCCAGGGTGCGGGCGATGGGAAAGCCGAACTGGGCGCTGGTGGTGGCGAGCCGGAGGTCGCAGACCGCCGCGATCGCCGCCCCGCCGCCGGTGCAGAAGCCGGCGATGGCGGCGATGGTGGGCACGCTGCAGCGTTCGACGGCGTCGAGGATGCGGTCGATCTTGCGCTCGTAGGCAATGCCGTCCTCGCCGTCCTTGAAGGCCTGGAACTGGGCGATGTCGGTGCCGGCGGCAAAGGCCTTGTCACCTTCGCCGGTGACGACCAGGGCCTTGACCTCGCGGGTCTGGCCGACGCGGGTGCAGATCTCGGCCAAACCTTCATACATCGCGAAGGTAAGGGCATTGCGCGCCTGCGGGCGGTTGAAGGTGATCCAGCCGACCTCGCCGCGCCTGTCGTAGAGCAATTCTTGGGTCATTTCGCCTTGCTGCCAGGATGAGAAAAGCATGGTAGGCGAGACGTCATGGCGTTGGAACGACTTCTCAAGGGCTTCAAGGATTTCCGCACCGGCTACTACCGCGAGCATCACGACCTGTTCGAGAAGCTCGCGACCGAGGGCCAGTCGCCGAAGATCCTGATCATCGGCTGCGCCGACGCGCGCGTCGATCCGGGCATCCTGACACAGACCAAACCCGGCGACATTTTTACCGTACGCAACGTGGCGGCCATGGTGCCGCCGGCCCAGTATCCGCCGGACACGCGCCACCACGGCACCTCGTCCGCCATCGAGTTCGCCGTGCGCGGGCTCGGCGTCGAACACATCGTCGTGCTGGGCCATGCGCTGTGCGGCGGCATCGGCGCGCTGGTCGACGGGCGCGACAGCATCTACGCCAGCTACGACTACCTCTCGACCTGGACCGCCATCGCCCAGGAGGTCCGCGACCTTGCCGTCAGCAAGCTGAAGGGTCGCTCGCGCGAGGAGATCGCGCGCGCCGTCGAGCAGGCGGCCGTGCTCAACAGCATCGGCAACCTGATGGGATTCCGCTGGATCGAGCAGAAGGTCGAGGAGGGCGCGCTCGCCCTACACGGCTGGTGGTTCAACATGACCGAAGGCCAGCTCTACGCCTTCAATCCCGAGACGGCCGTCTTCGAGGCCGTGCACGGCCTCAAGGTGCATCCCACCGTGGTCAAGGGAACGACCTTGTCGGCAGTCAGGCCCGAGACCCTGATCGCCGCGGTCGCCGGCAAGAAGCCGGCTTTCTAGTTCGCCAGCGAATCGATCGCGGCGTCGACGCCGCCCGGGCCGAACGGCACGCCGGCCGTCTTCATCGCGCGCTCGGTGGTGGCGAGGCAGCCCAGCAGCATGGGCTCGTTGAGATCGCCCATGTGGCCGATGCGGAATACCTTGCCCATCAGCGGCCCCAGCCCGCCGCCGAGCGACAGGTTGTAGCGGTCGATGGCGGCCTTGCGCAGCGGATCGGAGCTGATGCCCTCGGGCATGATCACCGTCGTCACCGAGTTGGAGAGGCGCTCGGGCGACTGGCAGTAGAGCTGCGGGCCCTTGCCGTCCTTACCCCAGGCGCGCACGGCGGCGCGCGTCGCCTCGGCGAGGCGGGCGTGACGCGCGAACACGGCGTCGAGGCCTTCCTCCTCGAGCATTTTCAGCGACTCCTGCAGGCCGAAGAACATGTGCACCGGCGCGGTGCCCATGAACTTCTGCGGCGCGCGGCCGTTCATCAGCTCCCAATGGAAGTAATGGCGCGGCGCCTTGTTCCTGCGCGCCACGTCGAGCGCCTTGTTGCTGACGCCAGTGAACGACATGCCGGTCGGCAGCATCAGGCCCTTCTGGCTGCCGCCGACGGTGACGTCGATGCCCCAGGCATCCATCTTGTATTCGATCGACGCCAGCGAGGAGATGGTGTCGGAAAGCAGCAGGGCGGGGTGCTTGGCCTCGTCCAGCGCGCGACGGATGTCGGCGATGGGCAGGACCATGCCGGTCGCCGTCTCGTTGTGGACGCAGAGCACGGCC
>JAEZIF010000059.1 GCA_023416135.1 Pseudomonadota bacterium | reverse complement strand
GACGAAGCCCCAAGGGATAGACACGGGGCGTGCTCGACCCTCAGATCATCTTCGCCGGCGTGCTCAACGGCCTGCTCGCCGGCGGCATCTATGTGCTGGTCGCCGTCGGCCTGACGCTGATCTACGGTGTCCTGCACATCATCAACTTCGCCCATGGCAGCCTGCTGATGCTGGCCATGTACGCCGTGTTCTGGCTGTGGCGCCTGATCGGCGTCGACCCTTACGTCGCCCTGCCGGTGGTGATCGCCGGCGCCTTCGTCTTCGGCTTCGTGCTCTACCGGCTGGTGATCGGCCGCTTCAGCCACGGCCGCGACGAGAACATCCTTTTGATCACGCTGGGCCTTTCGATCGTGTTCGACAATGCCGCCCTGCTGTTCTTCGGCGGCGACACCCAGACGATCGACGTGCCCTATGCCGGCTCGTTCATCCAGCTGGGCGCGGCTTTCCTGCCGTTGCCCAAGCTCATCTCCTTCGGCGCCTCGCTTCTGCTGTGCGCCATCCTCGGCCTCTACATGGCCAAGAGCGACACCGGCAAGGCGATCCGCGCCGTCGCCAAGGAGCGCCAGGGCGCGCGCCTGGTCGGCATCGACGTCGACAACATCTTCGCCGTCTCCTACGGCATCGGCATCGCCTGCCTGGGCGCCGCCGCGTGCCTGCTGATGCCTACCTATTACGTGACGCCCTCCTCCGGCCACGCCTTCGTGCTGGTCGCCTTCACCATCGTCGTGCTGGGCGGCATGGGCAGCTTCATCGGCGCGGCGGTCGGCGGCTTCATCATCGGCATCACCGAGGCGCTGGGCGGCCTCTTCCTCGGCGAGCAGCTCGGCCAGATCGGCATCTCGCTGATCTTCATCCTGATCCTGCTCCTGAAGCCCACCGGCCTGTTCGGGAGCAAGGTGTGAACCGGCAGACCCTCCTGCTTGCCATCGGTCTCGCCGCGGCGGTGATCTTCCCGCTGCTGGCGCCGAACTATCTCGTCAACATCGGCATGCTGGTGTTCTTCGTGGCGTTCATCGGCCAGTCGTGGAACATCGCCGGCGGCTTCGCCGGCCAGACCTCGTTCGGCCACGTCGTATTCTTCGGCACCGGCGCCTACACCTCGACCATCCTGCAGGTGACCTACGGCTGGAACCCCTGGCTCGCCTGGCCGGCCGCCATGCTGGCCGGCGGCATCGTCGGCTGGATCATCGCCTTCCTGTCCTTCCGTGCCGGCCTGCGCGGCTCGTACTTCGCGCTGATCACGCTGGCGTTCGCCGAAGTCTTCCGCGTCCTCGCCAATTCGGTGCCGTTCACCCGCGGCGGGCTCGGCATGCTGATCAAGGCCGACCAGCGACCGATCAACTTCCAGTTCAAGGACCCGATCTGGATCTACTACATCGCGCTGGCGCTCTGCGTGATCTCGCTGGTGATCGCCTGGCAGCTGACGCGCAACCGCTTCGGCGCCCGCCTGGTCGCCATCCGCGAGAACGAGGACGCGGCGCGCGCACTGGGCATCGACGTGTTCGCCGAGAAGGTGAAGGTGCTGACCCTGTCGGGCGCCATGTGCGCGGCCGGCGGCACCTTCTATGCCCAGAAGTACCTCTACATCGACCCTTCGATCGCCTTCGGCGTCGACAAGTCGGTCGAGATGCTGCTGGTCAGCATGGTCGGCGGTGCCGGCACCATCTTCGGGCCGCTGATCGGCTCGGTGGCGCTGACCGGCATCAACGAGGTGACGCGCGGGTTGGCAAGCGTCGTGCCGGCCCTGAAGAACGTGCAGCCGCTCAGCCTCGTGGTCTACGGCATCATGCTGGTGCTGATCGTTGCCCGCCTGCCGGACGGGCTGATGGGACTGTTCCGGCGGAAGCCTCGCCATGCTTGAGGTGCGCGAACTTTCCAAGGCGTTCGGCGGTCTGAAAGCCGTCGACAAGGCGTCGCTCGACGTGCGCCAAGGCGAGATCGTCGGCCTGATCGGGCCCAACGGCGCGGGCAAGACCACGCTCTTCGCCGCCATCGCCGGCTTCCACGTACCCGACGCCGGCCGCGTCGCCTTCAACGGCCAGGACATCACCGCCCGGCCGCCGCATCGCATCTGCGCCGCCGGCATGGTGCGAACGTTCCAGATCACCCAGCCCTTCGCCAGGATCAGCGTGCGCGAGAACATCTTGGTGGGCGGCTACCTGCACACCGGCGATCGCCGGGTTGCCGAGCGCGAGGCCGAGGCGGTGGCCGCCATGGTCGGCATGGTGGGCCAGCTCGACCAGAAGGGCGCCGATCTGACCGTCGCCGGCCGCAAGCGGCTCGAGCTCGCCCGCGCACTGGCCACCGGTCCTCGTTTGCTGCTGCTCGACGAGGTCATGGCCGGTCTCAACCCCACCGAGATCACGGAGATCGTCCAGGTGATCCGCGAGATCCGCAATTCGGGCGTCACCATCCTGCTGATCGAGCATGTCATGCAGGCGGTGACCTCGCTCGCCGAGCGCGTCTATGTGCTGAACCAGGGCCGCATGATCGCCGAGGGCACGCCCGCCGCCATCGCCGAGGATCCGCAGGTGGTCGAAGCCTATCTCGGCCATGGCGCCGCCAAGGTGCTGCGTGCTTGAGGTCAAGGCCCTGCGCGCGGGCTACGGCGCCATCGAAGTGCTGCGCGGCGTCGACCTCGCGGTGGGCGCCGGCGAGATCGTCGCCCTGCTGGGCAGCAACGGCGCCGGCAAGTCGACCCTGAACAACAACGTCTCGGGCCTCTACCGCCCGTTCGGCGGCACCATCACCTTCGACGGCCAGGCGATCGCGGGTGCGCCGTCGATGCGCATCGTCGATGCCGGCCTCGTCCAGGTGCCCGAGGGCCGCCGCGTCTTCCCCAACCTCTCGGTGCGCGAGAACCTCGAGCTCGGCAGCTATCGGCGCGGCCGCGCGGCGCGGGCGAAGAACCTCGGGCACGTGCTGACGATATTTCCGCGGCTCAATGAGCGGATGACCCAGCTCGCCGGCACGCTGTCGGGCGGCGAGCAGCAGATGCTGGCGATCGGCCGCGGCCTGATGAGCGAGCCCAGGCTCCTGATCCTCGACGAACCGTCGCTCGGCCTGTCGCCGCTGCTGGTCGAGGAGATGTTCGCCCTGATCGGCCGGCTCAATCGCGACGGCCTCGCGATCCTGCTGGTCGAGCAGAATGTCGTGCAATCGCTCGCCATCGCCCACCGCGCCTACGTTCTCGAGAACGGCCGCATCGCCCTGTCGGGCGCCGCCGCCGAGCTCGCCGAGCACCCCGAGCTGAGGAAGAGCTATCTCGGGCATTAATTTTGGATCACACCGCCTCGCCCGCCGCCCAGCCGCTCGACCAGGCCCACTGGAAATTGTAGCCGCCCAGCCAGCCGGTGACGTCGACCGCCTCGCCGATCACGAACAGGCCCGGCGCCTTCTTGGCTTCCAGGGTACGCGACGACAGCTCGTCGGTATCGACGCCGCCCACCGTGACCTCGGCCTTGGCGTAGCCCTCGGTTCCGGTCGGCACGATCTTCCAGGCCGTCAGCCGCTCGGCCAAGGCATCGAGGTCGCGATCACGGGCGTTCGCCATCGTCCCTTCGGACGCGAGGTGCTGCGCCAGACGCTGCGGCAGCACTTCGCTCAGCACCGTACGCAGCTCCGCCTTGGGCCGCGAGCGCTTGCGGTCCTTCAGGAAGGACGCGGCATCGATGTCGGGCAGCAGGTCGATTGCGATTTCCTGCCCGTCCCGCCAGTAGGACGAGATCTGCAGGATCGCCGGCCCCGACAATCCGCGATGGGTGAACAGCATGGCCTCGCGGAAGCTCGCGCGGCCGAGCCGCGTCACCACCTCCAGCGACACGCCGCTCAGCTCCGGCACCTTCAGCGTCAGCGGGACCAGTGCCGGCCGGGTCTCGGTGAGCCGAAGGCCGAAGCGGCGGGCGACATCGTGCGCAAAACCGGTCGCGCCCATTTTGGGAATCGACAGGCCGCCGGTTGCCAGCACCAGCGCCGGCGAGGCGAACGCGCCGTGGTCCGTTGCCACGCCAAAATGCTCGGCCTTGTCGATGCCGGTGATGCGATGCGCCACCTTCACCTCGACACCGACGGCGGCGCACTCGGCCAGCAGCATGGCCACGATCTGTCGCGCCGAGCCGTTGCAAAAGAGCTGGCCCAGGGTCTTCTCGTGCCAGGCGATGCGGTGCTTCTCGACCAGGGCGATGAAGTCGTGCTGGGTGTAGCGCGCCAGCGCCGACTTGCAGAAATGCGGGTTGGCCGACAGGAAGGCCTCGGGCCGGCTGCCGAGGTTGGTGAAATTGCACCGCCCACCGCCCGAGATCAGGATCTTCTTGCCGACCTTCTCGGCGTGCTCCAGCACCACGACGCGCCGCCCGCGCTGGCCGGCGCGCAGCGCACACATCAGGCCGGCAGCGCCGCCGCCTGCGACGATGACGTCGTAGCGCCGGCTCACGCCGGCATCATCTTCGCGATCCACAGGCCGGCCACCAGCCCCGCCACGGCGCCGACCACCGAGCCGCCGACATAGAGAGTCGCCAGGAGATGGTCGTGGCGTTGCCACAGCAGCACCGCGTCGAGCGAAAACGCCGAGAAGGTCGTATAGCCCCCCAGGATGCCGGTCGCGAGGAACAGGCGGAGATGGCCGTCCTCGTTGTGCTCGATGAACCAGCCGACGACCAGTCCCATGACCAGCGAGCCGGTGATGTTGATGACCAGAGTGTGCCAGGGAAAGTGCGTGCCCATGAGGCGCCCCACCCAGATGTTCATGCCATGCCGGATCGTGCCGCCGATCCCCGCCCCCACGAACACCACGAGATACCCCATCATCGCCGGCCATCTCCGAATCGCGTCTTCCAGTCGGGCACTGCGGTCTTGTAGGGCAGGGCCGTCGCTTCGTACACGCCGCGCGCCACCGCACGGGCAAGGCAGTCGGCCGCAACGGTGCCGAGTTCGGTGAGCACGGGCGGATCGCCGCCGGGCCCGGCGCGCCCGGTGGAGGCCGCGAACACCGTGTCGCCGTCGTTCGGCGCGTGCACCGGACGCAGCGCCTTCGCCAGACCGTCGTTGGCCATGATGGCGAGCCGTTTGCACTCTGCCTTGGTGAGCGTGGCGTCTGTCGCGACCATGGCAATGGTGGTCGCGGTGGCCGGCGCCGGCTGGCCCTTGAAGCGCACGGCGAGTTCTTCGAGCGGGATCTTCTGCGGCCAACCGAGTCCGCCGAACTCGGCGCCTTGCTCGTGGGGCGCCGCCCAGAAATGCGGCCCATCGCCGATCATTGCCGAGCCGACGGCGTTCACCGCCGCCAGTGCACCGACGGTGAAGCCCTGGCGCGTCCGCGTGCTTGCCGAGCCGAGCCCGCCTTTCGAGGTGACCGTGGTGGCGCCATAGCCTGCACCCGCCGTACCCAACGCGAAGTCCTGCGCGGCGGCGAGCGCCGCGTCTCGACCGAGGTCCCAATAGGGAGGCCGCTTCTCCACCGGCGCGGTCAGCCAGTCCTTGTCGCCGCCGTTCATCAGGTCGAACAGGATGGCCTGCACCGCCACCGGCAGCGTAAGGCCGCCGAACTGCGCGCCCTTGCCCTGGCGGCACAGCACGGCCGTGGCGCCGCCCGCGGCGTCGAGACCGTAGAGCGAGCCGCCCGACAGCACGATGGCGTCGATCATGCCACGCGTCATCTCGGGCTCGAGCAGCGTGACCGCACGGTCGCCCGGCGCGCCGCCGAGCGTGGCCACGCTTGCCACGACGCTTTGCTCGAACAGCGCCACGGTTACGCCCGTCGCCATCCGTGCATCGTGGGCGTTGCCGACCAGGACGCCGGGGACGTCGGTGATGAGGTTCCTCACGTCAGGTGCTCACCACCGTTCACGTGTATGGTCTGGCCAGTGATGAAGGTGCCCTGCGGGCCGACCAGCAGGCGCACCATGGCGGCGATCTCGTCGACCGTACCGAAGCGCTTCAAGGGGATGGGGCGGTTCATGCGGCTCGCTGGCGCAGGCCCCGCCGAGGCCGCGCGCGACGTATCGATGGCGCCGGGCGCGAGGGCGTTGCAGGTGATGCGATGCGGCGCCAGCTCGACGGCGAGCGCCCGCATCAGGCCTTCGAGGCCCGACTTCGATGCCGAGACATGGCAGCGGTTGGGTGTGCCGACATGGGTCGATATGCCCGAGATGGCGACAAAGGCTCCACCCTGGCCCTTGGCCACCATCTGCGGAATGAAGGCCTTGCCCAGCAGGAAGGCGCCGTCGAGCGCCACCGACAGGATCTCTCGCCATTCCTCGAACGACATGTCGAGGAACGAGGTCTGGCGGCGCAGGCCGGCGTTGCTCACGAGGATGTCGACGCCACCGAACGCCTTGGCCGCCTGATCGGCGAGCCGCGGCGGCACCTGCGGGTCGGAGATGTCGCCCATGGCGGCGACGGCCCTGCCGCCCGCTGCCTCGATCTCAGCCACGACCTCCGCGACCGCCGCCTTGTCGGCCCGGCCGTTGACCAGCACCGTCGCGCCGTCGCGCGCCAGCGTGAGGGCGATGGCGCGGCCGATGTTGCGGCCCGCGCCGGTGACCAGGGCGACCTTGCCCTGCAATGGAAGTGGCTCTGACGGCATGACTGGCTCTCGGCAGTTTGCGCAACGCCGCAACCTGCCAGCCCGCCGGTTTGCTGTCGACATGGTCCGAATGGTCGATTTCTTGCACTCTCGACGCCGGCCACCAGCAAGGAGCAAAGCCGATGCTTACGATCACCGCTGTCATCCGCGCCAGGAAGGGTCACGAGGCCACGCTGCAGGAGGCCCTTCTGGATGTGGCACGGCACGTGCGCGCCAACGAGCCCGACACGGTCGGCTTCTTCGTCTCACGCGACGCCGCCGACCCGACGGTGTTCACCACCTACGAGCGGTTCACCGATCGCGCCGCAATGGACCGGCACAACGGCTCTGACGTCGTGGCGAAGTTCTTCGCGATTGCCCAGCCGATCCTCGACGGTGCCGTGACGCTGGTGACCTGCGAGGAGGTCTTCGCGAAGACCTAGAAACAAGCACCGCCGAGCGCTCGAATGCCCGAGCCGTCAGCCGGCGACGATGTAGGCCTTCAGCGCCTCGGTCTCGTGCTGCGTCTCTTCCAACCGCGCCTTGACCACGTCGCCGATCGAGATCAGCCCGACGAGTTCGCCGTGATGGATCACCGGGAGGTGCCGGAAGCGGCCGTTGGTCATGGTCTTCATCACCTCGTCGATCGAATCGTCGGGATGGCAGCTCACGACCTCGCGGGTCATGACTTGACGAATCTCGAGCTCCATCGCCTTGGCGCCATGGGTCGCAAGCGCACGCACCAGGTCGCGTTCCGAGACGATGCCGACAACCGTGCTCAGCTCGTTCAGAACGAGGACCGAGCCGATGCGCTTGACGTTGAGCTGCCTGGCGACCTCGGCCGCCGTGGCGTCCGGCGTCACCGAATAGACGAGACCGCCCTTCTGCGAGAGAATATCGGAGACGAACATGGTTCCCCCCTCCGCAATGTGGTCGAACGGCGCGATTCGATCACTAGTCACGCGCCCGCGCCAGCGTCGATTTGTGCATTGAAGATGGCCTTTTCCCGGCCTTCCGGGCCTGCTAGGAGCGCGCGCAATGACAGCCGCTCCGCTCGCCTCGCCTCGGCAAAAGGCCGAGGCGCTGGTCTATCTCCTGGCCTTCATCGCCTGCATTCCGGCCGCCAACTGGATGATCGGCAATCTCGGCACGGTCTGCGCGCCGCCGCACGGGCCCTGCCTGGTGCCGGTCTGGCCGTGGGGACCCAAGGGAATGCCCTTGATGGCGCCGTCGGGCGTGCTGCTGATCGGCCTCGCCCTGGTGCTGCGCGACTTGGTGCAGCGCAGGCTGGGCCGTGCCGCCGCCCTCACCGCCATCGTCGCCGGCGCCCTGCTGTCGGGCGCGGTCGCGCCGCCGCCGCTGGTCTATGCCTCGGCCGCTGCGTTCCTGCTGTCCGAGCTGGCCGACTTCGCCGTCTATACCCCGCTGCAGTCGCGCGGGCTGGTGCTCGCGGTGCTGGCATCGAGCCTGGTCGGCCTCGTCGCCGACAGCATCCTGTTCCTGTGGCTGGCCTTCGGCAGCCTCGACTTCCTCGCCGGACAGATCCTCGGCAAGCTCTGGATGGTGCTGGCGGCGCTGCCCTTCATTCACTGGATAAGAAGGCGAGAGATCGCCCGATCGGCCGTGTAACGCGACAGGCGAAAGTCTCGGCTTGCGTGCGGCCCGCAGGCGCTACTAAATCGCGTCCGTCTGATTGGGGGGAGAGTTCTCGATGTACAAGTCAATCCTCGCCGTGTCCGAAGGCGGACCGGATGCCGGCATGTCGTTCAAGCTCGCGGCGCGCGTGGCCGGCTTGTTCGACGGCACGATCGACGCCCTGCACCTGCCGGTCGGCCCGGCCGGCGGCATGGTCGGCGGCCTGGCGATGAGCGGCGAGGCGATGCCGCTGATCATGAACATCGACGACGAGCGACTGGAATCGCGCGCCAAGGAGAGCGAGCGGGTCTACAGCGAAATCATCGCGCCGGTGAAAGGCGCCACCTACACCGCGGCCAAGACCGCAACGCTCGACACATTGGTGGCCATGGGGCGCTGCTCGGACATCATCGTGCTCGGCCGTCCCGGCGCCGACCCCGAGAACGTTGCGCCGGCGACCGTCGAGGCCGCCATCCACGAATGCGCGCGCGCCGTCATGATCGCGCCGCCCAATCCCGGCAGCAGCGGCTTCGACAGCGTGATCGTGGCGTGGAACGGCAGCTTCCAGGCCGCCCGCGCCGTCGAGTATTCCCTGCCCTTCCTCGCCAAGGCGACGGCCGTCACCATCCTGGTGGTCGGCAGCACGCCCGACGATGTCGGCGCGGCCTATCTCGCACGCAATCTCGGACGGCACGGGCTCAAGACCGAGATCGACGCCATCGATCCCGGCGTCGTGTCGGGCCGCGCCCGCGGCCGGGCGCTGCTCGACTACACCCACGGCAAGGGCGCCGACCTGCTGGTGATGGGCGCCTATGGCCGCGGCCAGGTGCTGAGCTTCCTCGGCATGGGCGGCGCCACCGGCAAGGTTATCTCGTCCTGCCGCGTACCGCTGCTGATGGCGCACTAGATTGGCTGAACCGATCTAGGCGGCGACCGACCCGCCGATCTTGTCGAGCATCGAGGCCAGCCCCTCTTCGCGGTTGGCCGCAGTGTCCTTGCCGTCGAGGAAGGCAACCTGCTCGACGAGCAGCAGGCGCGTGCCGTTGCCGTCGCCCGAAAGCTCGACCGTGGTGAGCGACACCGAGACCGGCTCGCCGCGGCTGGCCATCGAATAGCTGAAGACGATGCGACGGTCCGGCGCAATGTCGAGATAGAGCGTGTCGGCGACGAAGCGCGGATCGTCGCCCGGCCCGAAGCGCTTCAGCTCGCGGCCGCCCTCGCGGAAATCGAAGCTCTGCTCGACGATCACCCAGCGTCCCGGCACGTCCCACTGGGCGCGCGCCTCGGGCTCGGCCCAGGCGGCGAAGACGCGTGCCGGCGCCGCCTCGTAGCGCCGCTCCAGTCGGATCGTGCCGTGCCGAGTCGAGCGCTGAGTCATTGCCGCTCCGTTGGCGCCTAAGCCGCCTGCTGCCGGCCGAGCAGACGATCGAGATTGCCGAGGCCGATGCGTGTGCCCTCCTCGCGGCCGGCGATGTCGTCGTAGCCGTCGAGGAACACGCCCTGCTCGGTGAAGACCATGCGCGTGCCGCCGGCCACGGCGAAGAACTCGATGGTCGTCAGCGAGACCGAGATGCGCCGATCGTCGAGGTGCATGTCGTAGGCATAGACGATGCGCTGATCGGGCACGATGTCGAAGAAGTGCCCATTGAAGATGTGCCGGGTGCCGCCGACCGGCCCGGTCACGAGGTATTCGCGTCCGCCGACACGGAAGTCGAAGACGTGATCGGTCACCGGCCACTCGGCGTGACAGTAGGCCCAGGCCGTCTTCGCCTCCTTGTTCGACCAGGCGCGGAAAACGCGCGCCGGCGTCGCGGGATAGACGCGCTCGATGGTGAAGGTGGCGTGCTTCGTGTTGCAGATCGTCATTTCTTTCTCCGTGGCTCACTCGTGGGTTCGGTCTCGACAAGGTACGCGCCCAGCCGGTCGAGGCGCCGCTCCCAGCTCGCGCGCCGCTCGCTGATCCAGCGCTCGGCCGAGTGCAGCACCGCGGTCTCGATGCGGCAGGTGCGCACACGGCCCACCTTCTCCGACCGCACCAGGCCGCTCGCCTCCAGCACGGCGAGATGCTGCACCACCGCCGACAAGGTCATGTCGAGCGGCTGGGCCAGTTCGCTCACCGAGGCCGGTCCCCGGCTCAGCCGGTCGACCATGGTGCGCCGGGTCGGGTCGGCCAGCGCCTGGAAGGCAAGATCGAGCGGCGCCGCTTGATAGTTAAGCATACACTTAACTATTGTGCCTGCGCCGGGAGTTCAAGGGATTTTCTCAACAGCGTGCGGTTACGGGCAGGCGCCGGCGGACTGGGTCAGGACCTCGGGATTGCTGCAGGCCGTGCAGGCATTGCCGTAGGTCTTGCGGCTGCCGTCGCGATGCTGGCCACAGGCCGGCCGGTACTCGCGGGTGCACATTTGCGGCCGGGGATCGGCGCACGGGCCGCCTGCCACCGGCAGCGATTCGGGCGCCAGCTCGGCGCGCGCCATGATGAACATGAAGGGCTGCGGGCGGTAGTCGCTCAGCGTGCCGACGATGGCGATCTTCGAGCCCACCGCCGGCAGCGGCGCCAGCGGCCGCGCCATGGCGATGTGCAGGTCGGCGACGTTGCCGGCCTGCGCCTCGTCGGTGATGGCGGCCTCGATGACGTCGGGCGTGGCCGAGATCACCTTGACCGGGATCTTGATGCGCGTGCCGCCGCCCTGCTGCTTGTCGACGATCGCCTTCCAGGTCTTCTCGGCGGCCTCGCGATTGGCCGGCGTGGTGTCGCGATGGCGCAGGATCAGCGCCCAGTCGGCGAAGGAGAGCGATCCCGGCTCGTTGTCCTCGACGAGCTGCACGGCAAGCTCGGACGGCGTCAGCGCCCGCGGGATCGACTTCACGAAGCCGCCGGGCGGCGCCTTCTCGCCGGCGACGACGCGCGCCAGCAACTCGTCCCAGCCTTCCTCGCTGCCGCGATAGAGGCGATAGCGCGAGCGCACGTAGCGATCGATGTCGTTGGCTGCAGCTTGGTTCTTGGCGCCGCGGGCAAGCGCAATCGCCCGCGCGGCGAACCAGAAGCCCAGCGCGTCGAGCGGCGTGCCCTCGAGCTGGGCGACGGCGAGTTGATAGACGTCCTGCAGATTGTCGGGCTCGGCCGTCACCGACGCGCGGTAGTAACGCCGCGCCTTGTCGTAGTCCTTGGCCTGGAGGGCGGCGTAGCCCAGCGCACCGTTGAACACGGCGCTCATCTGCTCCTTGGCGCGGCCGAAGGTGGCATCGTCGAGCGAGCCCGGCTTCTGCCACTTGGCGAGCGCAGCGACCCCGCGCTCGGCGCCGGCGACCATGGGCTCGATCGCCGCCTTGTCGCCCTGCACGGCGCGTGCGCGGGCGGCATAGACGCGGTGAGCGAGGGCATGGACGTTGTCGGGATCGATCTGCAGGAGCTTGCCGGCGATGAAGTCGGCCTTGGCCGGATCCTTGGCCGCCATCCAGGAGGCCATGGCATGCTCCAGCGATTCGGTGCGCAGGATGCTGTTGGGATACCAGGCGGCGAACACCTCCATCGCCGTGGCGCGCCTGGCCGGATCCTGGGTCTTGAGCGCCGCCTGGAAACTGTCGTACTCGGCGGGATTGCCGAAGCTGCTGCGGCCCTGGCCAGCCGCATCGAGCGACTGGACGGCAAGCGCCAGCGACAGTACGAGAACAATCCATCGCAACACGATCACTGCAGCTCCATTTTTCGTTTCGGGCCGTCAGCCCGAAAGGCCGTGACCGTTTTGTCCAATTGAGGCAATCTTCATAGGTTACTACGGGCAGGGACGAAGACAATGATGGAACAGCGCTCAGCGTTCGCAGCGCTCGTCGCGGCCTGTATGATCACAGCTTTCGCCACGGGCAGCTTCGCACAGCAGGCCGCGCCGCCGGCCGTGCTCGTCCAGCCTGCCGAGCTGACGCCGATCGCCGAGCAGTTCGAGTTCATCGGCCGCGCCGCCGCGGTCGACAAGGTCGATCTGCGCGCTCGCGTCAAGGGCTTCCTCGGCGAGCGCAAGTTCAACGACGGTGACATGGTGAAGAAGGACGATGTCGTCTTCACCATCGAACCCGAGACATACCAGGCCGCGGTCGACCAGAAAGCCGCCCAGCGCGATTCCGCCCAGGCCGCGCTCACCAACGCCGACCTGCAGCTCCAGCGCGCCGCCGAGCTGTTGCGCACCAACACCGGCACCGTGGCGGTCCGCGACCAGCGGCTGAGCGAGCAACTGCAGGCCAAGGCCAACCTCGAGGATGCACGGGCCCAGTTGCGCGATGCCGAGATCCAGCTTTCCTACACCACCATCAGGTCGCCGATCGCCGGCCGCATCGGCCGCGCCGCGGTGTCGCCCGGCAATCTCGTGGGCCCCGACTCGGGTGTGCTGGCAACGGTGGTGAGCGAGAGTCCCATCCGCGTGCTCTTCCCCGTCACCCAGCGCGAGCTCCTCGAGGCCAAACGCGACTCCCAGATCGGCGATCCGCCGCAAGTGCGGCTGAAGCTCGCCGACGGCAGCATCTACAAGGAGAAGGGCAAGCTCGATTTCATCGACATCACCGTCGATCCCAAGACCGACGGCCAGATCGTGCGCGCGACATTCGAGAACAAGGACAATCTGCTGACCGACGGCCAGACGGTCCGCGTCATCCTCGAGGACAACACGCCGCAGTCGGTCGTGACGGTCCCCCAGCCGGCGATCGCCATCGACCAGACCGGGCCCTATCTCTTCGTCGTCGACGACAAGAACGTGGTGCATCTGCGCCGCGTCAAGACCGGCACCGTGCGCAACGGCATGCTGGCCGTGACGGAGGGGCTCAAGGAAGGCGAGAAGGTCGTCGTCCAGGGCCAGCAGCGCATCCGCGACGGCATGACGGTGGCGCCGAGCCCCGCGCCGGCCCGGCCCAAGCAGTAGGGTCCCATGACCATCTCGTCTCTGTTCATCCGCCGGCCGCGGCTGGCCTTCGTCGTCTCGACGGTCATCACCATCGCCGGCCTTCTCGCCATCACCGTGCTGCCGGTGGCGCAGTTCCCCGACATCGTGCCGCCGCAGGTCCGCGTCACCGCCACCTACCCCGGCGCCTCCGCCCAGGCCGTCGAGGAGAGCGTGGCCCAGGTCATCGAAGGCCAGGTCAACGGCGTCGAGAAGATGATCTACATGAAGTCGACCTCGGGAGGCGACGGCAGCTACGCGCTGACCGTGAGCTTCGAGGTCGGCTCCAACCCCGACCTCAACACCGTCAACGTCACCAACCGGGTCAACCAGGTGCTGGCGCTGCTGCCGCCCGAGGTGCAGCGGCTGGGCGTCACCACCAAGAAGCAGTCCTCGTCGCTCCTGCAGGTCGTAGCGGTCTATTCGCCCAACGGCAGCCGCGACGGCCTGTTCCTCAGCAACTTCGCGACCATCACGCTGCTCGACGCGCTGCGCCGCGTCCCGGGCGTCGGCGATGCCACCCTGTTCGGAGCGCTCGACTATTCGATGCGCATCTGGCTCAACCTCGACCGCATGTCGAGCCTCGACATCACGGCCGACGACGTCGTCAAGGCCGTGCAGGCGCAGAACGTGCAGGCCGCGGTGGGACTGGTGGGCGCCGCGCCGCTGATCGACGACGTCGGCTTCCAGCTCAACATCACGACCCAGGGCCGCCTCGTCACGACGGGCGAGTTCGAGGACATCGTGGTGCGCGCCAAGCCCGACGGCGGCCTGGTGCGCCTCAAGGACATCGCCCGCGTCGAGCTCGGCTCCAAGGTCAGCGATTCGCTCGGCCGCTACAACGGCAAACCGGCGGCCGGCATCCAGATCTACCAGCTGCCCGGCGCCAATGCGCTGGCGACCGCCCAGGGCGTGCGCAAGGCGCTGAAGGACCTCGAATCGCGCTTCCCCGACGACGTCTCCTACAACGTCATGTACGACACCACGGTGTTCGTCGAAGCCACCATCGAGAGCGTGATCCACACGCTGATCGAGGCCTTCGTGCTGGTGGCGATCGTGGTCTTCGTCTTCCTCGGCAACTTCCGCGCCACGCTGATCCCCATCATCGCCGTGCCGGTGGCGCTGATCGGCACCTTCGCCGTCATGCTGGCGCTGGGCTTCTCGGCCAACACCATCTCGCTGCTCGCGCTGGTGCTGGCGATCGGCATCGTGGTCGACGATGCCATCGTCGTGGTCGAGGCGGTCGAGCACATCCTCGAGCACGAGCCCGACCTCACGCCTGCCCAGGCCACCGAGAAGGCGATGGGCCAGGTCACCGCGCCGATCATCGCCATCACCCTGGTGCTGCTCTCGGTGTTCATCCCGACGGCCTTCATTCCCGGCATCACCGGCCAGCTCTATTCGCAGTTCGCGGTCGCGGTGTCGGTGTCGATGGTGATCTCGGCCATCAATGCGCTGTCACTGTCGCCGGCGCTCTGCTCGCTGATCCTGCGCCATCGAGGCAAGCCGCGCGGCGTCATGGCCTGGCTGCAGAACGGCATCGACCGGAGCCGCGACGGCTACGTCCGGATGGTGACGCCGATCGCTCGGCGCACCTTCCTGGCCCTGATCCTGGTCGGCGGCTTTGCACTGGCGACCGGCGGCATCGGCAGCCTGGTGCCGTCGGGCTTCCTGCCCGACGAAGACCAGGGCGCGTTCATGGCCGAGGTACAGCTTCCGGATGCCTCCTCGACCAATCGCACGCTGAAGTCGATCGAGGAGGTCGAACAGACGATCATCGGCAAACCGTGGATGCAGAGCATCTTCACCGTCTCGGGCTACAGCATGCTCGACGGCCTGAACCTGCCCAACCGCGGCCTGGTCGTCGTCGAGCTGAAGCCGTTCGCCGAGCGCAACCACCCGACGCTGACGGTGTTTTATGCGCTGCAGGAGATGAACAAGGCCTTCGCCCGGATCGCCTCGGCCAACGTCTTCGCCTTCAACCTGCCGCCCATCATGGGGCTGGGCAACTCGGCGGGCTTCGAGTTCGTCGTGCAGTCGCTGCAGGGTGCGGCGCCGGCCGACCTCGCGGCCGTCGCCCGTGGCATGATGATCTCGGCGCAGGGCGCGCCCGAGCTCGCCGGCGTGTTCACGACCTATGCCGCGACGACGCCGCAGATCAACCTCAAGCTCGATCGCGAGCGCGCCCAGCAGCTCGGCGTCAGCATCTCCGACATCTTCTCGGCGATGCAGACGACGCTCGGCGGCACCTACACCAACGACTTCAACCTGTTCGGCCGCGTCTGGCAGGTGAAGGTGCAGGCCGACGCGCCCGACCGCGGCAACGTCAACGACGTGTTCCGCGTGCGCGTGCGCTCGTCGAACGGCGAGCTGGTTCCCCTGCAGGCGGTGGCCAATGTCGAGCTGGTGACCGCGCCCGCGTCGATCGTGCGCTACAACAACCTGCGCTCGGTCGTGCTCAACGGTGCGCCCGCCCCCGGCTTCTCCTCGGGCCAGGCGATCGCCGCCATGGAGCGGCTCGCCGGATCGACGCTTCCCGCCGGCTACGGCTTCGAATGGACCGGCACGGCGCTGCAGGAGAAGGCCGCGAGCGGCCAGACCGGCTTCATCCTGGCGCTGGCCGTGCTGTTCGCCTACCTGTTCCTGGTCGGCCTCTATGAGAGCACGGCGATCCCGATCGCCGCCCTGCTGTCGGTCGTGGTCGGCCTGTTCGGCGCCGTGCTGGCGCTCTATCTCACCGGGCTCGACAACAACATCTTCGCCCAGATCGGCATCGTGGTGCTGATCGCGCTCGCCGCCAAGAACGCCATCCTGATCATCGAGTTCGCCATGGAGGAGCGCGCGCAAGGCAAGGATATCGTGAGCGCCGCGACCACCGCCGCGGGCTTGCGCTTCCGGGCGGTGATGATGACCTCGTTCGCCTTCATCCTGGGCCTGGTGCCGCTGGTCATCGCCACCGGTGCAGGCGCCGCCACCCAGCGCGCCGTCGGCACCGCGGTGTTCGGCGGCATGATCGCCGCCTCGATGCTCGGCATCTTCGTGATCCCGGGCCTGTACGTCGCGTTCCAGACCCTCCGCGAGAAGATCAAGGGCACGGCCAGCAAGCCGGCAACGGTCCAGTACAAAGTCGTGGATCCGGGACAATAGAGCGGCGCCCTAGAAGCTCTCACGAAAGGTCTTTGACCGGTCGAATGCCCGATCGGGATCGCGTTCGCCGCGCTTCTCCGGAAATCCCCGCAAGCCATTGATGCCGCTGATCCTTCCGGCACCGATGGTAGCCGGAGGCTGTCGCATGAATAACGACAGCAACGACATTGCGCCTTGCTCGGCAGATAGGTCCGGGCCGCCACATCGGTTCGTCTACGGCAAACCGCCCGGGACTCTACCGCTTCACCCCAAGGGTGCACCCCAGATGTGGCCCGCAATGGACTGCCCCTATTACTGGGGCCGCCTTCTGTACCAGCCCCCAAAAGCGAGACAGGGAAAGTATCGACAGTTTCTCGTAGAGAGGAACTGTGATGAGGAAGAAGCATCGATATTTGTCCGTGGAAGCGAAGGGCGCGGCGGTAAAGCGCGTGGCGGCTGGCGAGGCGGCGTCGACGGTTGCCCGGGAGATCGGGATCGCGCGTGACAGCCTGTACAAGTGGTATCGCAAGTACCAGGAGGGCGGGCTGGACGGGCTGCGGCGGACGGGCCGGCCACGCAAGGCGGAGGCGCTGAGCGCTCGGGCGCGCTCGTGGCAGGAGGCGCCGGACGAGTTGACGGCGACGCGCCGGCAGATCGCCGAGTTGCAACGCGAGGTCGGCAAACAACAGGTCGATCTCGATTTTTTTCGCAAAGCCTTGCGGCATATCGAGGAGAGACGCCAAGCGCCGACCGGATCTGGCGGCGCGGCGTCTACGAGGTCATCCAAGCGATGACCTCCTCCATGCCGCAAGGCAGCTCCGTGACGATCGAGCGGCTGTGCCGGCAGGCCAAGGTGAGCCGGGCTGGTTACTACCGCTTCTGGCGCAACAGCGCGCCACGTGCCCACGACACGACGGTGCGCGACGCCATCCAGCGCCTGGCCCTGGCCAACGGCCGCCATCGCGGCTATCGGCTGGTCACCTTCCAGCTCCGCCAGGAAGGCCTGGTCGTCAACCACAAGCGGGTCCTGCGCCTGATGCGTCAGGACAACCTGTTGTGCCTGAGAAAGCGGCCTTTTGTGCCGCCGACCACCGACTCCCGCCACGGCTGGCCGGTGGTGCCCAACCGGGCGCGCGGCATGCAGCCCAACGACCTCGATCAGCTGTGGGTCGCCGACATCACCTACATCCGCCTGCTCGAGCAGTTCGTCTATCTCGCCGTCATTCTCGACGCCTTCAGCCGCCGTGTCGTCGGCTGGGCGATGGCCGATCATCTGCAGGCCAGCCTCGCCATTGACGCCTGAAGATGGCCATCGAGCAGCGCAAGCCGCTGCCCGGCAGCCTGATCCATCACTCCGATCGCGGCATCCAGTACGCCTGCAGCGAATACACCGGTGCTGGCTGACCACGACATCACCCCGAGCATGAGCCGCGTCGGCAATCCCTACGACAACGCCAAGGCCGAGCGTTTCATGCGCACGCTGAAGACCGAGCAGATCGACGGCACCCTCTACCGCGACCGGCAGGAGGCCGAGCGCTCGATCGGCGACTTCATCGACAAGATCTACAACACCCAACGGCTGCACACCGCGCTCGACTATCGCTCGCCAGCTCAGTTCGAGGCTTGGCATCGAGCAAACCCGCGGCCGGGCGTGGGCGCCGCTGCGCTCCACACGGGCCCCGCCCCCCCCACGCCCACGCCCAAGCTCCCGCTTGACCCAAAACTACGACCGGGCCAAGCAACCCAGTGAACATGCTGTCGATAGTTTTGCTGTCTCACCAAAGGGGTGCAGTCCATGGGGCTACCTTCGGAATATCGATAGTTAAGATAATTTAGATGTTGGAATCGCCTTCGTGGCGACCGCGTCCGCTCCGTCCGCAGGGCCAGTTGCATAAGGCTTCAAAGTCCCGTCGCCATTGCCATGAATGCGGGAAAAGGCCGGCGTTGCCAGTCGGGCTTCCATCCCGCCGACAGGCTGCCCGGCTTAGACCGGGGCGATGGTATCGGATGAACGATGCATAGAGCAGAGCCGCCGGGGCGAGCGCAAGGTTAATATAACTACAGTTCCCCATCGAGTCAACCCGGGTTGTATCCGACCATTCCGCCGGCGACCCCGTCATTCCCCGTTGGGCGTCTTCTGGCGGGGATGGATATGGTCTTTGAAGTCGTCGAAGCCCTTCCACGCCGGCTCCGGCGGCTGATAGTCCGACCGCAGCGCGTACTTCGATGGCTCCTCGCCGCCCGGCGTCACGATGTAGCGCGGGCAGTTAGGGAAGATCGCGCGGACTCTTACGCGCACCAGAAGCTGGGCGCCGACAAAGCGCTGCATCAGCGGATCGTCGCGGCTGACGCTCGCCGTGCCGTTGACGCGCAGCCGCCGCGGCTTCTCGCCCATGTCGATGAACAGCAGGCCCACGCCCGGATTGACCAGGATGTTGCCCAGGCTCTTGAACATGCCGTTGCCGTCGTAATCGGGAAAGGCGAGCTCGCCAGGCCCGATCACCTTCACGAACCCCGCCGCGCCGCCCTTGAAGGAGCAGTCCGGCCGGCCTTCGGCGTCGGCCGTCGCCAGGAAGAAGAACATCGAGTTCTCGATGAAGGCGCGGTCGTTGTCGGTGAAGGCCTGCCGCGTGAGCTTCCCTTCCAGTCGATCGGAGATGCGTCGGCTGTCGAACTGATCCTGTAGACGGCGATTGCCGTCATGGAACATGACGCTGTCGCGCATGCGTCTCTCCCCCGCTCTATTCCGGACAAATAGTCGCCACCTTCACGACCGACCGCCAGCAAAGAAGGGGAAACCCAGTCGATGGCATCTACTGCGCTGGCTCCGAATTGGAGGCCTGGCGCTGCGTACCGTTCGCCGAACGCTAGAGTGGCTTAGGGGCTGGCGGCCCCTGCAGCACGCACGCGTCCGCGGCTACTGCATCGTTGACCGCGACGTCGCCACGATGCGCTGGACTTGCATCTTTTCGCGGTCCAGGCAATCCGGTACGCGCGGCGCAATCTTGGTCTTCCAGTGGTCCGTCTCGTACACCGCCTTGTACTGCGCCTCGCGTTCGGTCTCGCTGTTGAAGCGGCGGATCCAGATATAGGCGGAGTCGTCCGTCTCACCGCGGAAGCTTCCGCAGATCACCATGCCCTTGGAGACCTGGAACGGGATGATCTCCTCCTCCATCATCTTCACCCACTCGTCCATCTTGCCAGGCCGCACGAAGTACTGGCGAAGTTCGTAGAAAGCCATGCTGTCGTATCCTCTCGATTTGCCGCCGGAGCATAGACGGCGGCTCGCCACATGACCAACGCGCCGCAACGAAGGCGACGGCGCATCACGCCCGATCGGTGCCGGCGCCGATGCGATCGATGAGAGCCTTGTCGTGCAGGGTCGTGTCCTGGCCCGGCGGGGCGATGCGGACGGCGTCCTCCAGGCTCATCGTCTGGCGCCACTCTTCCTCCGGCCGCGAGCGGCCGTCATTGCCGATCTGGTCGACGCCCCAGTAGAGCTCGAGGTGATGCCCGTCGGGGTCCAGGAACTCGACCGAGACCTGGCAGCCGGCGCGGCGGCGGCCCTCGAAGACGATCTTGGCGCCGTACTTCCGGAGATGATCGCGGGCGCGGAACACCTCGTCGAGGGTCGCGAGCTCGAAGGCGAGATGATGCAGCGTACGCTTGGCATCGGCCGCCGGCGGCGCGCCGCCGACCAGCGCCAGGCAATGGTGATCGCCGTTGCAGCGCAGGAAGACCATGCCGCCCGGCATCTTGTTGCTGCCGTAGACGTCGGAGATCCTGAAGCCCAGCACCTCGGTATAGAAGCGCTTCGACGCTTCGAGATCCGTGACGTTGATCACGGCATGGCCGATCTTCTGGACGGCAAAGGGCGGGTTCATGGCGTGAGGCTCCCGTGTCTGAACCAGGCGAGGGCGTCGTCGAGCCGGTCGTCGCCCCAGAAGAGCTCGCCCGCCACCGCAAAGGTCGGCGAGCCGAACAGGCCGAGCCGGCGAGCTTCATCGGTGGCGGCGGCGTAGACTTGACCGATTCGCTCGGCCTCCGCCAGCGCCACGACGCGCGCCGGATCCTGGCCGACTTCCTCGAGGCTCGCGCCGAGATTGGGCTCCAGACCCGGCTCCAGGCCGTCGACGAACCAGCGGCGATTGGCGAGATCGAACTGCTGCAACGGATAAGGCGCCGGCACCTTTGCCGCGAGCCCGTACATCGCCGCACGGCGCTCGATGTCACGCCACATATATCCCATCTTGACGGGCTTGGTGGCGAACGGCGTGTTGTTCTGCTCGCGCATCAGCACACGCACGCTGAACGGCCGCCAGTTGAAGCGAACGCCGGTGACCGCTTCGACCTTCTCCAGTCGCGACACGGTGAGATAGGTGTAGGTGCTCCCGGTCGAGAACCAGAAATCGATGGCGTCGGGCATGGACTACCTTTTGCGGTGGCAGTCGGCCATCATGGCCCGAACGACACTTCAGGGGAAAGACACATGGCGAAATCGCCCAACAGGTTGTCGGCCAGCCAGGCCGTGCTGGGCATGGCCCAGAAGCGGCTGAAAGCCCGCGATCTGGTCGAGGCCTGCCTCGACCGCATCGCGGCGCGCGAGGGCCAGGTCCATGCCTGGGAGGCGCTCGATCCCGACGGCGCACGCAAGCGGGCCGACATGCTCGACAAGCGCAGCCGCCCCGCCGGCCCGCTGCACGGCATTCCGCTCGCGGTGAAGGACATCATCGCGACCCGGACGATGCCCACGACCTGCGGCTCGCCGATCTACCGCGACCATGTCGTCGGCAAGGACGCCGCCTGCGTGACGCAACTCGTGAAGGCAGGCGCCATCGTGCTGGGCAAGGCGGTGACCACTGAATTCGCCGGCGGCCATGCCGGCAAGACGCACAATCCGCACAATCTTCGCCATACGCCGGCCGGCTCGTCGTCGGGCTCGGCGGCTGCCGTCGCCGACTTCATGGCGCCGGTGGGCTACGGCACGCAGACCGCGGGCTCGGTGATCCGGCCCGGCGCCTTCAATGGCGTCGTCGCCTACAAGGGCAGCTACGGCTGGGCCGACATGACCGGCGTGAAGGCCTACGCACCCTTCCTCGACACGCTGGGTTTCTTCGCCCGCGAAGCCAACGACCTCGCGTTGATCCGCGCCGCCTATGGCCACGCCCCGGCCGATCCGCCCGCCGAGCCGCCGCGCATCGGCCTGATCCGCACGCCGTGGTGGGACATCGCCGAGCCCTACAACAGGAAGAACATCGAGGAAGCCGCGCGCACGCTGCGCGCCGCCGGCGCCCGCGTGCGCGAATGGCAGGCGCCCGACAACTGGGCGAACCTGATGCAGGCGCAGCATCGCATCATGACCAAGGAAGCGACGCAGTCCTACGCCCGGGAACGCGCCCGCTTCTCCCATCTCTTCTCGCCCATCATGCATGGCGTCATGGCCGAGGGCGACGCGGTGAGCCGCAAGCAGTACGCCGACGCCAGGAAGCGCCGGCGCACCGCCCTCGCCCAGCTCGACGACGCCTGGACCAGGTTCGACATCCTGCTGGCGCCGTCGGCCAAGGGCGAAGCGCCCTCGGGCCTGGGCAGCACCGGCGATCCCGTCTTCAACCGCTTCTGGACGCTTCTCGGTACGCCCTGCATCGCCCTGCCGTTCAACAGCGGGCCGTTCGGGCTGCCCCTGTCGGTGCAACTCGTCGGCGCGCGCGGCACCGACGACCAGCTCATCGCCTGGGCGCGCTGGGTGGAGCGCGAGCTCTCGTGACCCTGAAGCTCGGCCTGATCGGCTACGGCGCCATCGGCAAGCACGTCGAGGGGGCGCTGAGAGCAGGCAGCATCGAGAACCTCGAGCTGGTGCGGGCGCTCGTAAAGCGGCCGCGCAAAGAAGGCCTGCTGACCCACGAGCCCGACCGCTTTTTCGCCCATCGCTTCGATGCGGTCGCCGAATGTGCCGGCCACGAGGCCGTGCGCAGCCACGGCCAGCGCGTCCTCGAGCGCGGCGCGGACCTGCTGGTGACGTCGGTCGGCGCGTTCACCGACTCCACCTTGTTCGAGCGCCTGCTGGCCGCAGCCCGGGCCAACGGCAAGCGCCTGATCCTGCCCTCGGCCGGCATCGGCGCCCTCGACATCTTGAGCAGCGCCCAGGTCGGCGGTCTGGACAGCGTCACCGTGACGGTGCGCAAGGACCCGTCGGCCTGGAAGGGCACGGCAGCCGAGTCGCTGGTCGATCTCGATGCGCTCACCCGGCCGCACACCGTGTTCGACGGCCCGGTGCGCGAGGGCGCGCGGCTCTATCCGCAGAACGTCAATATCTCGGCCGCCGCCGCCATCGCCGGCCTCGGCCTCGACAGGACGCGCGTGGTGATCGTGGCCGATCCGACCATCACCACGCACATCGTCGAGCTTGAAGCGAAAGGCGCGTTCGGCCGCTTCATCTTCATGGAGGACGTGGCCGTCAGCGAAGAGAACCCCAAGACCGGCAAGCTGGTCGCCATGGCCATGGTGAAGTCGGTGCGCCAGCTCGCTTCGACCCTGGTCGTGGCCGCGTAGGGAGTGCG
>JAEZIF010000005.1 GCA_023416135.1 Pseudomonadota bacterium | reverse complement strand
GATCATGCGGCAAGGATACGAGTGTCGTGAGGCCCTGTCAGGCCTGTCGTGATCAAGGGAAGCCACGACCGCGTTACCAAACCGCAACGCGGCCTTGGCGACGTCGGAACCGAGGCACTTGACCGATAGTCTTTTAGAGACGCTTCTTTCGTAATATTCAACGGGAGATAACGAGCCATCATGACGACGGTCGCCGGTCAGGCCAGCCGCAAGGGCGACCTGGGAGCTTTCCTGGGCGGAATGAGCATCGGCACGCTAGGCGGCCTGATCGGGCTAGGCGGGGCGGAGTTCCGTCTTCCCCTGCTGCTAGGGCCATTCCGGTTCGGCCCCTTGGAAGCCGTCATCGTCAACAAGGCGATGAGCCTGATCGTCGTGGCGTCGGCCTTGCCGCTGCGCACCGGAACGATCTCCTTCGGCGCCATTGCCGACCAATGGATGACGATCGTGAACCTGTTGGCCGGCAGTCTTATGGGGGCCTGGATCGGCGCAGCCTGGGCCACTCGCCTGCACTCGGAAACGCTTTACCGGGTGATCGCGGTCTTGCTGGTCGCTATCGCCGCCGTGCTGATCGCAGGCCATGGCGTCGAGGGTTCGGGCCGACCGCTGCTCGGCGGCGCCAGCCAAGCCGCAGCCGGTGTCATGGCAGGCTTTGTCATCGGTGTGGTGGCTTCGTTGCTCGGGGTCGCCGGGGGCGAGTTGCTCATCCCTACGCTGATCCTGTTGTTCGGCGCTGACGTGAAACTTGCGGGCAGCTTGTCGCTGGCGGTCAGCCTGCCGACCATGCTGGTCGGCTTTGCGCGCTACAGTCGCGACAGCACTTTCATCGTTCTGGCTCGCAATCGATGGTTCGTTGTCGTGATGGCCGCCGGTTCGATCGCCGGCAGCTTCGTCGGGGCACTGCTGCTCGGCATCGTACCGGGCCATGTACTGCTGCCTGGGCTTGCCGTGATCCTGGTGGTCAGCGCCTTCAAGGTCTGGCGCCACAAATGACGGCACGGGTCAGTCTATATTTCGAATATTCCGGAAATACCGTTTGACATCGCCGGCGACAGGTCTCAGATTGCGATCATGAAGCTCGACGATGCCGCCGCCCGCCTGGAAGCCTTGGGCAATCCGACCCGGCTGAAGATCTACCGCACGCTGGTGCGGGCCGGCCAGGAGGGCATGCCGGTCGGCCGACTGCAGGCGCGGCTGGACATCGCCGCCTCTACCCTCTCGCATCACCTCAAGGCGCTGGTCGGCGTCGGGCTCGTCACCCAGACCCGCGAGGGCACGACGCTGATCTGCCACACCAACTACGACATGATGCGCGGCCTGATCGACTACATGGTCGAGGAATGCTGCGCCGAAGGGACCTGCGCGCCGGTGGCGGCGAAAGTGGTCAAGATCGCCTGAGTTTTTTTGCCCATATATTTCGATGATTCCGGAATGACAGGAGCAACCATGCCCGATTCGCTGAACAGGACCAGGAAGGTCGCGATCCTGGGCGCCGGCCCGGTCGGTCTCGCCGCCGCGGCACACGTGCTGGAGCGCGGCATGGAACCGGTCGTGCTGGAGGCCGGGCCGCAGGTCGGCCATGCCGTGCGCCAGTGGAGCCACGTGCCGCTGTTCTCGCCGTGGGAATACGCCATCGACAAGGCGTCGGAGCGGCTGCTGGTGGCGGCCGGCTGGAACTCGCCGGCGCCCGACCAGTATCCGACCGGCGCCGAGCTCGTGGCGCAGTATCTCGAGCCGCTGGCCACGCGCACGCCGCTCAAGGATCACATCCGCACCAGCAGCATGGTGACCAGCGTCGGCCGCGCCGGCTTCGACAAGATGAAGAGCAACGGCCGTGCCTTCGAGCCCTTCACCATCCGGTACCAGAACGGCAAGGGGCCCGAGCAGCTCAAGGCCGACGCGGTGATCGACGCCACCGGCACCTGGTTCTCGCCCAATCCCGCCGGCGCCGACGGCCTGCCGGCGATCGGTGAACGCGAGGCGCAGGAGTGCATCGCCTACGGCATGCCCGACGTGCTGGGCCGCGAGCGTGGGCGCTACACCGGCCGCACCGTCGCGGTGCTGGGCGCGGGCCACTCGGCGATCGGCACTGTCATCGATCTCGTGCGGCTCAAGGAAGAGGCGCCGGGGACCGAGGTCATCTGGCTGCTGCGCAGCGACAAGCCCGAGAAAGCCTTTGGCGGCGGCGCCAACGACAAGCTCGCCGCGCGCGGCGCGCTCGGCACGGCCTTCGCCAAGCTGGTGATGGACGGCAACATCTGCGTCGAGGCCGGCTTCCGGGTCTCGCACATCAGCCGCGATGGCGACAAAATCCGCATCGGTGCCGGGTCGTCGTGCTGCGGCCGCTTCGTCGCCGTCGACGAGCTGATCGTGGCGACGGGCTTCCGTCCCGACTTCGACTTCCTGCGCGAGGTGCGGCTGTCGCTCGACCCCGCCGTCGAATGCCCGCCGGCGCTGGCGCCCTTGATCGATCCCAACATCCATAGCTGCGGCACGGTGCGACCGCACGGCGCGCGCGAGCTCGCCCAGCCCGAGCCCGGCTTCTACTTCGCCGGCATGAAGAGCTACGGCCGCGCGCCGACCTTCCTGATGCTGACCGGCTACGAGCAGGTGCGTTCGATCGTGGCCGAGATCGCGGGCGACCACGAGGCCGCCGCGCGCGTCGAGCTGGTGTTGCCCGAGACCGGCGTCTGCTCAGGTCCCGGCCCGGAGGCTAATCTGGCCAAGGCGGAAGCGAGTGCGGCGGGATGCTGCGGCGGTCCGGCACCCGAGCCCGCAAGCGGCTGCTGCAGCGCCGACGTCGAGGCCAAGCAGGAAGGCAAGACGGGCTGCGGCTGCTGATGTCATCGCCGGCGCGATCGGGCGCCCGCCTGGTCGCCATCGTCTGCTCGGCCCAGGTGTTCGTGCAGATCGGCGCCTTCTACTGGCCGGCGCTGATGCCGCAGATGATGCGGCACTGGTCGCTCACCAACAGCGAGGCCGGCTGGATCACGTCGTCGTTCTACGCCGCGTACATGGTCTCGGTGCCGGTGCTGGTGACGCTGACCGACCGCATCGACGCCAAGCGCGTCTACCTGTTCGGCGTCGGCAGCACGCTGGTGGCGCACCTCGCCTTCGGGCTGCTGGCCGACGGCTTCTGGTCGGCGCTGGTGCTGCGCGGCCTCGCGGGCATCGGCTGGGCCGGCACCTACATGACCGGGCTGAAACTCCTGGCCGACCAGGTCGACGCGAAGATGATGTCGCGCGCCGTCACCGGCCATGCCGCCAGCATCGGCATCTCGGGCGCGGCTTCCTACATGGTGGGCGATTTCCTGGCCCTCGAGCTCGGCTGGCGATGGGCCTTTGCCAGCGCCGGCCTCACCGCAGCGATCGCCTGGATCACCGTGGCTTTCGCCGTACCCGGCCGACTGCCGCCGACGCCCAAGCCCGGCGCCCGGCCGGCGTTGTTCGACTTCCGCCCGGTCCTGCGCAACCGCTCGGCCCTCGCCTACTCCCTGGCCTACTGCGTGCACACGCTGGAGATGAACGCACTGCGCGGCTGGGGCGTCGCCTTCCTCGCCTGGGTCGCGGTCCATAGCGGCACGACGGGCGAGCTGCTGTCGCCCACCGTCGTCATCACCGTGCTCGGCCTTCTGGGCACGCTCACCAGCGTCTTGGGCAACGCAGCCTCGATCCGCTTCGGACGACGTCGGCTGATCGTCGGCGCCATGGTGCTGTCGATCGCGGTCGGCCTGCTGCTGGGCTTCGTCGGCTCGCGGGGCTACTGGCTCGCCGTCGTCCTGACCGTGATCTACGGCATGATCATCTGGCTAGATTCCTCGTCGCTCACTGCCGGCGCCGCGGGCGCGGCCGATCCGGCGCGCCGCGGCGTCACGCTCGCCGTGCATTCGATGCTGGGTTACGCCGGCGGCTTCGTCGGACCGCTCGCGATCGGCTGGACGCTCGACGCCGCGGGCGGCAGGTCGCCGCTCGCCTGGGGGCTAGCCTTCGGCGTGATCGCCGTGCTGATGGCTTTGGTGATGATGGCATTCATCGCGATCCGGCCGCGTGAGCTGGAAGGCGATCGCGGCGGCTGACCGCAAGACCCGTCAGCGCTTGTGGACCTCGCGGGCGACGAGCACCACGATCACGCCCAAGCTCAGAGCCATGACGGTGATGAGAGCGACAGGAACGAACATGGTCCCTATTTAGGGACGCCATGTTTTGTTCCGATGTCGTCTTGGGGATGGTGTGTATCGTCTGTGTCGCGGAGCCGAATGCCGATCATACCCTCCCCGCCATACGACATCTGACGGGGAGGAGATCGGAGCGGGAGCCTCGACGTCAGTTCGTCGAGGCCTGCTTGGCCAATGACAGCACCTTTTCCAGCGCCTCCTTGCCGGGCAGGCCCTTCTTCTCGGTCTCGGCGACCCACTGGTCCCACACCGGCTTGCCGGCGGTGGCAATCAGCTTCTCACGCATCTCCGGCGTGACCTTGATGACCTCGAGCTTGCGCTTCTCGAACAGCGGGAAGGACTTCTTGTCGGCCTCCGCATAAGCCTCGCGCTGCAGGCGGTAGGCCTCGGGCTTGGCCTCCTCGAGGATCTTCTTGTACTCGTCGGGTAGCGCCTTCCACGCGGTCTGGCTCAGCACCACCGAATTGTGGACGATGCCGAGCTGCATGCCGAGCGTGTACCACTTGGACACCTCGTGCAGCTTGTAGGCCGTGAAGCTGTAGGTGAAGGGGAACGACGCTGCCTGGAAAGTGCCGCGCTCGAGCGCGGTGTAGACTTCCGGCGCCGACACCGAGGTCGGCACGGCGCCGAGCAGCTTCATGGCGTCGCCCAGGCCGCCCAGGGCGCGCACACGCATGCCCTTCCAGTCCTCGAGGCTGCGCGGCGGCTTGCCCGATCCCATGAACTCGTAGTTCGGCAGCAGCAGCGTCATGAAATGCATGGCATTCCACTTCGAAAGCTCGTCGGCCACCGGCTGCCAAGCCTGATAGCTGTCCTGCACCTTCGCCGACGCGACCAAGTCGTCGATCGGCAGGAACGGCATGTCGAGCACGCCCTGCAGCGGCGTCTTGGCCGGCGCGTAGGAGTAGGCGACGAAAGCGCCCTGATAGGCCTCCACCTTGATGCCGTCGAGGAAGTCCTTCGCCTCGCCGAGCTGCTCGTTGTACTTGAGGTTGATGATGAAATTCCCGCCGCTCTTCTCCTTGGCCATCTTGGCGAGGTGTTCGAAGGTCACGGTCGCCGCCCGTGGCGGGCCGTAGAGCGAGAAGGTCCAGGTGACCTTGTCGGCGGCCTCGGCCGGCAACGCCGCCAGCAGGCCCATTCCCAATGATATAGACAGCGCAAGCCTTCCATACATGACGACTCCTCCCTGACTTCAGTCTGTGCTTTCGACGATGAAGGTGACGATCTCGGGGAACGCCGTCAGCACGCCGAGCGTGATGATGTCGGCGAAGATGAACGGCCAGATGCCCTTGAAGATGTCGCGTACCGAGATGTCGGGCCGCACGCCGTTCACCACGAACACCACCAGCCCGACGGGCGGCGACATCGAGGCAATCCCCGAGAGCTTGACCAGGACGATGCCGAACCAGATCGGGTCGTAGCCCAGCGACGAGATCACCGGGAAGACCACCGGCAGCGTCAGCAGGAACATGCCGATTCCCTCGAGCACCGTGCCCAACACGAAATACAACAGGTAGATCGCGAGCAGGACCGCGATCGGCGGCAGGGCAAGCTCGGTGACCCAGCGCGCGATCTCCTCGGGCATGCCGGAGAAGCCGAGGAAACGCACGAAGATCAGCACGCCCCAGATCACCGTGAAGATCATGACGGTGAGCCTGGCCGAATCGAGCAGGCACTGACGCAGCTCGCCGCGCTTGATGCCGTTCTTGAGCGCAAAGGCGAACACCGAGAAGGCGCCTAGCGCGCCGGCTTCGGTGGGCGTCGCCCAGCCGAAGTACATGCTGAGGAAGATGATCAGGATCACCAGGAAGATCGGCGTGGTGCCGGGCAGCGAGCGGGCGCGCTGCGGCCAGGTGTATCCGGTGATGCGGGGGCCGAGCTCGGGCTGCCGCCAGCAGCGCCAGGTAATGATCAGGGCGTAGACCAGCGCCGATACGATGCCGGGCACGAATCCCGCCACCAGCAGCTTGCCGATCGACTGCTCGGTGATGATGCCGTAGACGACCAGCAGCGTGCTGGGTGGAATCAGCGAATCGAGCGTCGCGCCGGCCGCGCAGACGCCGGCCGCCAGGCGCTTGTCGTACTTCGCCCGCAGCATCTCGGGGATCGCCACCTTGGCGAACACGGCGGCGGCCGCACTGCTGGCGCCGGAGACGGCAGAGAATCCGGCGACCGCGAACACGGTGCCGGTGGCGAGCCCGCCGGGCAGCCAGCCGAACCAGCGGCGCGCCGCCTCGAAGGCGCTCTGGGTGATGCCGGCGTAGTAGGCCAGGTAGCCGATCAGGATGAACATCGGCAGGACCGACAGCGTGTAGTTGGCGCCCGACGTGTAGGGCGCGATGCCGGCGGTGCGGATGCCGGCATCCCAGCCGATCAGGCACACCAGGCCGGTCGTGCCGACAAGGGCGCCGGCGAAGGCGAAGCGCACGCCGGCGAAGCACAGCGCCAGCAGTGCGACGATGCCGATGACGCCGATGGTGAGGGGGCTGAGGTCGATCATCGTGCGTCCTGCCGGGAGGCTTCCTCGCGGCCCAGAGCCTCGGCGATCTCGTCCTTCACCTGCGTCTCCAGGGTGATGAGCCTGGGCACCGCGACCGGCTCGGCGTCGGGATGGGCGATCATGCGCAGGTAGCCGCAGATCTGCAGCGACAGGCGCAGCCACAGAACGCTGAGCGCAAGCGGCACCATCAGCTTGGCGGGCCAGGTCGGCAGCCTGATGTCCATCGTCGAATCGCCGATCGACCAGGCGCGCAGGAAATTGGTGAAGCTGGCGTAGACCAGGACGGTGATGATGAGGATCGCCATCGACACCCCGAACAGCTCCACCTTCCAGCGGTTTGCCGGACGCCAGTTGAGCGTAAGGTCCATGCCGATATGGCTGCCCAGCCGCTGGGCATAGGCGATGCCCAGAAAGGCGAACAGCGACGAGGCCTGCTCGATCCAGTCGATGTAGCCGTAGATCGCGAAGTCAAAGACGGTGCGCCCGACGATCTGTGCCACGCCGATGAACATCAGGAAGAAGATGGCCAGCGCGGCAATGATGTTGAGGCTGTCTTCGACGTGCGACAGGGCTTGGTCGGCCCACCGCAGCGACGCAGGCGCGTCCGCGCCATTGTCGACGCTCATTCGCGCGATCCCATCTCGGCTCCCTTCCCAGAGCGGCGTGGGATCTCTTACCGGACCACCATCATTACCCCGCTTCGCCCATACGTTAGGCTACGCCACCCTCCAGGATCAACCCCGTTGGTGCAGTTCGCGGTGCGGGCTTCTCATTCGCGACACGGCCAGTGGAAGCGCAGGATGCCCAGGACCATTCTCCTGAAATCCTGCCGGTCTGCTTCCGGGCCCATCGCTTCGACGTTCACGACGATGGTCGAGATGATCGCCTGCCGCGGCGTTCGCAACGGCACGCAGAAGCGATAGTCAGACTCCAGGACTTCGCCGACATAGAGCAAGGCATCGATTGCGCCGGCGCACAGGCCGGCCGCCTCCGAGCCGCCCGACTCGGGATGCTCTAGGAATATCCGGCAACCCGGCAGCCACGCCCTGACGGCGGGGTCCGGCTTGTCGAGCGCCTGGGCACGGCCCGCCGCCGCCTGCAGAACGAGCAGGGCCGCGAGCGCGGCGGTTGCGACGAGATGCGGCGTCTTCATGCCACCAGCACCACGCCGGAGGCGAACAGGAGCGCCGAGATCGCGCGCCGGAAACCCAGGTCGCCGATCTTGCCGAACAGGAAGAGCCCGAGAGTCGACCCCGCCAACAACGCCGGCAGCGCCAACGGCAGGTGCGGCAGCACCGCGGCAGGTGCGCCCGGCGCCTTCAGGAACAGGACGGCCAGCGCCAGGCTCTGCATGGCCGCGATGAAGGGCTGCACCACCGCGCGCTGCGCGGTCTTGGGCATTGCATGCGCGTCGCACCAGATCGCCAGCACCGCGCCCGGCATGGCCGTCAGCCCACCGACCAGGCCACCTGCGAAACCGACCGCGGTATGGCCGACCGGCCGCGCCTTCATCGCCAGCAGGGCCGACTGCGGGCGCAGCACCGTCGACGCGGCATAGATCATCAGGAAGGCGCCGAAGAGCTGACGGAAGGCGTGGGGATCGATGTGATCGAACACCAGGATCGCCAGCACGACTCCCCCCATGCCGCCCGCGAGGTAGGGCAGGCTGTCCTTGAACGACAGCGTCGCCCGCAACCGCACCAGCGCGAAGGTCTGGATCATGAGGCTGCAGATCATGAGCAGCGGGATGGCAAGACCCGGCGCCTGGACCTGGAGCAGAATTGCCCCCGCGACGGCGGAGAATGCGAAGCCGGAGAATCCCTGGACGATGGCGCCGAGGAACACCGCCGTTACGAGGACGACCTCCAAAGCATCGACCGACATTCCTGGAGCCCCCGCTCGCCTGTTGGCATGCGGAAGAGATCACGCAGGGGATGGGCGCGAATGTGCGAACGCTCACCCCGCCTCGACATGGTCACACTTGCACTCAATGTGGCCCGGATCGATTGGCGATCAGGAGCCCAGGCGCACACCGACTTTGCACGCATCGACGAAGCCATACGGCAAGCGAGCGACACGGCGCAGCGGGCGCTCGCCATCTTGATCGTTTGCTCCCCGGCTTTCCGACGAGGAAAGCATGATAAAGGACAGGCGGACGAGGGAAAGCGAGCGGACGGTGACACGCGACGTAAGAGTCTTCAGCACCATTGCAGTGCAGGGCGCGCTGGAAACGCTGGTGCCGCAATTCGAGAAGGACAACGGGTGTCGCCTCGACATCACCTGGAATACCGCACCCATGCTGGTGAAGCGCCTGCAGGGCGGCGAGACGGCGGACGTGCTGATCCTCAACCGCGCCGGCATGGATGCGATGGCACGCGACAGGCGCGTGCGGCCCGGCTCCGAAGCCACATTGGCGAGCTCGGCCACCGCGGTCGCCGTCAAGGCGGGTGCACCACGTCCCGACATCTCGACGCCCGAGGCGCTGAAGCGGACACTGCTGTCGGCACACGCCATCTCCTACAGCGACCCGGCGGCAGGCGGCGCCAGCGGCATCTACTTCGCCAAGCTCGTGGAGCGCCTGGGCATCGCCGCCGAGATCAATGCCAGGACCAAGTATCCGCCACCGGCCGGCCTGTGCGGCGACCTGCTGGTGAGCGGCGAGGTCGAGCTTGCCGTGCAGCAGAAGCCCGAGCTGCTGCAGGTCCCCGGCATCGAGATCCTGGGCACGCTGCCCGGCGACCTGCACATGGTCACGGTGTTCGTCGCGTGCGTCGAGGCGTCGAGCGCCGATCCGGCTACGGGCCAGGCGCTGATCGACTTCCTGCGATCGCCAGCTTCGGTCGCGGTCTTGCGTGCGAAGGGGCTCGATCCCGCCTGACGGCGGCAGATCAACCGACAGCCGGCAGGATCACCGTGAAAGTCGAGCCCTTGCCGGGCGTGCTCTGGATGTCGAGCCGGCCGCGATGGCGGTTGACCACGTGCTTGACGATGGCGAGGCCGAGGCCCGTGCCGCCGAGCTGGCGCGAGCGCGCGGCGTCGACGCGGTAGAAGCGCTCGGTGAGGCGCGGCAGGTGGTTGGCCGGAATGCCGTCGCCCTCGTCGGCAACCGCGACGGCGACGCGGTCCTGGCCGAGCGGCCGCGCCGTCACCCGCACGGGCGTGTTGGGTTTGGTGTACTTGATGGCGTTGTCGACCAGGTTCTGGAACACGATGGTGAGCTCGTCGTAGTCGCCGACCGCGCGCGGGAGATCCGGGTCGGCATGGAGCTCGAGGGCAACCTTGCGATTGCTCGCCTTGAACTGCAGAAGGTCGAGCACGCCTTTCAGCACGCGGTCGATCTCGACCGCGGCATCGGGCCGGGAGTGCTCGTGCTGCTCGATGCGCGACAGCATCAGGAGATCATCGACCAGGCGGCGCATGCGCTCGGCCTGCTCTGCCATGATGCCGAGGAAGCGCTCGCGCGCGGCGATGTCGTCGCGCGCCGGTCCGCGCAGGGTCTCGATGAAGCCGGCTAGGCCCGCGATCGGCGTCTTGAGCTCGTGGCTGGCGTTGGCGACGAAGTCGGCGCGCATGCGCTCGGCGCGGCGCAGCGCCGTCGTGTCGTGCAGCACGATCAGGGCCAGCGAGCCGTCGGCCGCGGCGCGCGGCAGGCGGCTCACATGGGCCACGACGTCGAGTTCGGGCGGACCGGGCAGGACGAACTCGACGGCGGTCTGGTCGGGACCGGTGAAGTTGCCGTCGCGGGTCTCGAGCAGGCTGTCGATCGCCGCGAGAAGCTGCGGCTGGCGGAACATGGTCGAGAGATCGCGCTCGGCGCCGGCAGCGCCCAGGAGCTGGCGCGCCGCGAGGTTGGTGCGCACGATACGGCGGCCGCGGTCGACGGCGATCAACGGATCGGGCAGGCCGTCGACGATCGCCTGCGCGGAGGCCGCGAGATTGTCGATCGAGGCGCGCTGGCGCCGCCAGCCCGCCGAGAGCTGGGCCGCCGCCGTCGCCAGCTCCTCGGTAGCGGGTGCGAAGGAAAGGCGCGGCATCACGGGCTCGCGCTCGTCGGAGAGCTCGCCGACGAAGCGGGCGAAGCGGGCGAGCGAGCCCAGGTAGCGCTGGACCAGCCAGATCGTGATCGCGGCGATGCCGGCCATGGCGACCAGGGCCGGCCGGCCGGCGAGATAGCCCGACCAGTGGAGGATCAGCAGCGCCGCAAAGGACGGGGCCAAGGCGACCGCGTTGGCGACGAGATACCGGCGCAGGGGAACCGGCTCCACTACCCCCGCCGCGGCGCGAAGAAGCGGATCGCCAGAAGCCCGTAGACGAAGCCGCCGACATGGGCGGCCCAGGCGACCTGCTCGCCGCCCGCGCCCGGCATGCCGCCGAACAGGCCGAAGAAGACGTTGAGCGCGATCCAGATGCCGGCGATGGGATAGAGCGAGGGCAGGCTGCCGACATAGCGCATCAACATCAGCACGGCGCCAAACACGCCCGAGATGGCGCCCGAGGCCCCGATCACCGGATCGACGGAAGCGGGATAGAGCACGACCTGCACGGCGCCCGCAACGATGCCCGCGGAAAGATAGAAAAGCACGAAGCGGCGCACGCCCAGCATGCGCTCGACCGGCGCACCGAAGGCCGCGAGCGTCACCACGTTGATGATGAGGTGCATCCAGCCGCCATGCAGGAACTGGTAGGTGATGGGCGCGGCGATCAGGCTCAGGAAATCGGCGTTGCCGCCGGTATAGGCAGCCGGCACCAGGCCGAACGTCAGGATGATGGAGGTGTCGGTGCTTTCTCCCAGGAGGCTGCGCAGAAGATGGACGGCGACGTTGATGCCGATCAGCCACATCACCGCCGGCGGCAGGTTGATGGCCCGCTCGCCCGTGCCGCGTCCCCGCCTCGGGCGGTCGCTGTTGTCGAAAGGCATGCAGCTGCTCCGTTCCTGGCGCCGTCGTCTCGTCTGCCTAGTACCTACTTTTGCGGAAGGCGGATTCGTGATTCAAGCCTTTGATGGTTCCGAAAGCAGTAGAAGTTCGTCTGAAGCGCGGGGATCGAGCAGTGCTCGAGGCCCGGGTTCGAGCGCCGACGAG
>JAEZIF010000446.1 GCA_023416135.1 Pseudomonadota bacterium | reverse complement strand
CACTATAATCTAAGTTATATATCCCGTCAATAACCAAAGTTTTGAAAGATAATTCTTTCGCACCGTAACGAGGGCGCGCAGGTCGATGGCCCGAGCCGCTGCTTGCAGTGCCAGCAGATGCGCCCATGACCCCGCCCGTTGCGCGCCGTCATCGGACGCTGCCGCTCATGTCAACTCGCCATGCTCTGGAAACCCTGACCGAGCATTTGTCGCCTGGGCGCGATCGCGAACGCTGAGGCGACAAAAAAGGGCCACCCGTGGGTGGCCCTGCATTTTGTGTCCCGACTGACTTGCGACAGAAGGACTTGTTAACGGATGGCCCACGGTCACTCGGTAGGTAGGCTTTATCGTCGGCAACAACCGTTAGCCAACGTTGGCTGGTTGCAAGACCCACGTCAATGCCAAACACGCAAGCCAACCGCAACACCCCTCCGTCTGCCTTGCAAGAGCCCGGGAGGGATGGACAACCTACCGGAAAACGAGACTAAAGTAAAGCTGGGGACGGAGGGGTAAGCAATTGACTATGTCAGCATGCTCCATTAAGTTGAACTTCTTGGCGGCGACTTCGGCGTGTGCTCAAGTTGACTTTACGGGCCACGAAGAGACTAAGCCTCCAAGTGGTTGCGGGAGCGCTGCAGCGGGTGGCCGGGTCAACGGCTGCCCGCTGCTTCCGGGGGGCACTATGAAGAAGAATTCCTTGCGAGTTTCGCGCCCATGGCGTCTGGGCTTGGACGTCGGCACGAATTCGATCGGCTGGTGTGCATTTGACCTCAAGAAGGGCGAAGACGGGCGACAACATCCGGCCGGCATCCGCCGGATGGGCGTGCGCATCTTCACTGACGGACGTGACCCTCAGTCGGGAGCGTCGCTTGCGCAGGAAAGGCGCGGGCCGCGTGGCGCACGGCGCCGGCGCGACCGTTATCTCGACCGCAGGGCCGATCTGCTGAAGTCGTTGATCCGCCATGGGCTGATGCCTGCCGATCCCGTGGGCCGCAAGAAGCTTGAAGAGCTTGATCCCTGGCAACTGCGCAGCGAGGGGCTGGACCGCGCGTTGTCGTTGCACGCGTTGGGCCGCGCCCTCTTCCACCTCAACCAACGCCGAGGCTTCAAGAGCAATCGTCGCGCCGACCGTGGCCGTGATGAGAAGGAGGCCAAGGACGCGCAGGACATGAAAGCCGCGGCCAAGAAGCTTGACATGGCGATCGGGCCTGGCCACGAAAACGCGCGCACGCTCGGCGAATATCTCTACAAGAAGTACCGCGCAACCCGTGACGGCAACGACTGGAAGCCGCTGAGCCCTGCCAAGGCGGAGCCCGTGCGTGCCCGACCGACGACGGTGAAGGGCCGCAACACCTACGAATTCTATCCGCTCCGCTCGATGATCGAAGGTGAATTCGAGGCGCTCTGGTCGACGCAATCGCAATTCCATCCCGGGCTCACGGCTGCAGCACACGACGAGATCAGGGATGTGATCTTCTATCAACGTCCTCTGCGAGCCGTCGATCCCGGCCCCTGCCTACTCGACTCCGAGGAGGATCTCGACAAGCGGGATCGTCGCGCACCGCTGGCCCTGCCAATCCAGCAGGACTTCCGGATCCTGCAGGAACTCGCCAATCTCGAGCTGTTCCACAAGATCAACCCGTCGGTGCGCCGCCGGCTTACGCTGGCCGAGCGTGACGGGCTGTTCGCCGCACTGAAGCGCAGCGAGAAGGTCACATTCAAGCGCATCCGCATCCTGCTGAAGATCGACGACATCTGGAGCTTCAATCTCGAAAGCGAGAAGCGCGATCACCTCAAGGGTGACATCGTCGCGGTGCGCCTCGGCAAGGAGAACGCCTTCGGGAGGCGATGGCTGGACGGGCTGGGCGATGTCGAACGTCAAAACATCGTCCTCAAGCTGCTCGACGAGGAGGACCCCGCCGAGCTAGGCCGAATCGGGACCGAGATCTGGAACCTGACACCTGGCGAAGCCGAAACGGTCGCCGACACACCGTTGCCCACTGGCTATGGCAGCCTGGGACTAAAGGCACTGTCGCGCATCGTGCCGATCTTGCGCGAGCGTTCCGACAAGGACGGAGGTCCGATCCGCTATGCCGACGCGGTCAAGGCGGCGGGCTATCGGCACCACTCTGACTTTCGCGACGGCGAACTTCTGAGCGAGCTGCCCTACTATGGCGAAGTCGTCCGAAGGTACACAGCGCCGGTGCGCAGTGAATCCGCGCCGGCTTGGGAGCGCGAATTCGGCCGGTTGGCCAATCCGACGGTCCATATCGGACTCAATCAGCTTCGCAAGGTCGCCAACGCCCTGATCGAGAAATACGGCCCTCCCGAAGAAATCGTCGTCGAGTTGGCGCGCGATCTCAAAAGGACACAGGAAGAGCGCGAAGAGGTGCAGAAGAAGCAGGGTGAGAATCAGAAAAAGAACGACTTGCGCCGAGAGCTCCTCGACGACATGCAGAGGAGTCAGCCTGGCTGGAAGCGCCCACGTGACGCCATGTTGCGACTGCGACTTTGGGAAGAGCTGGACGCCACCAACGTCGCCAACCGGTGCTGCATCTATACCGGCAAGCCGATCTCCAGGCGCATGCTCTTCTCCGACGAGGTCGAGATCGAGCACATCCTGCCCTTCACCGTCTCTCTCGATGACAGTCCGGCGAATCTCACGGTATCGCTGAGAGCCGCCAATCGCATCAAGCAGAACCGCACCCCGTTCGATGCCTTCGGCCATGACCCGGCAGGCTACGACTGGGATGCGATCATGCTTCGCGTGTCGGCACTGCCCCGTAACAAGCAATGGCGCTTTCGGCAGGATGCCGTCGATCTGGTCCGCGACCGCATCGCGCGCGAAAATGCCCGCCTCGAAGGCTCACTACCCAAGGACGCACTTGACGACATCGAGAAGGCCGGCGGCTTCCTCGCCCGGCAACTCGTCGACACAGCCTACTTGGCACGCGTCACACGGCAGTACCTCTGGAAGGTCTGCGATCCCGACAAGACCTGGGTCATTCCCGGCCAGATGACGGCGCTGTTGCGTCGCAAGTGGGGACTAAACGGCTTGCTGGGTGACCACAACAGGAAGAACCGCGCCGATCACCGTCATCACGCCATCGACGCCTATGTCGTCGGCCTGACCGATCGTTCCATGTTGCAGGGCATCCAGGCAGCACAGGGCACGAACCGCGAGCGCATCATCGACGACATGCCCGATCCCTGGGACGGCTACCGCGAGCAATTGAAGGCGGCACTCGACCGCATCGTCGTCTCGCATCGGCCCGATCACGGAATCGACCCGAGGGCCAACGGCGCCACGCGCATCTCGACCAGCGGCAAGCTTCACGAGGAGACCGCTTATGGACTCGTGAAGGAGCCGGACCGCGAAGGCGGCAACGTCGTGGCGCGCAAGCCGCTCGCTGGCCTGTCCGAAGGCGACATCGATCGCATTCGAGACTTGCCGCTGCGCGAGAGATTGCGGTCCCACCTCTCGCCATATCTGCCCGATGGTAAGGCGTTGGAGAACGCCAAGGGCCGTCTGGCCGCCGCGCGCAAGGCCAAGGACGCCAAAGCGGTGGAACGTGCTCGAGCGGAGATCGGCCGTCTCAAGGTCGAAATCAAGACCCGCAAGAAGGCCAGCGCCAAGGATTTCGCGGCGGCTTTGACGGAGTTCGGGCGCGCCAACGGCGTCCGCCGCGTGCGCCTCGTCAAGCCGGAGGGCGCCATTGTCGTGATCCGCGACCGTGCCGGGCGCCCGTACAAGGCATACAGCGCCGGCGACAATCTCAGGGTCGAGATCTTCGAGCGTGGCGACGGCACGTGGGGCCGAGAGATCGTGACGGCATTCGATGCCAATCGGCCCGACTTCCGACCGAAGTGGCGCGAGGAGACGTCCGAGCCACGCCTGCTGTGGCGCGTGCACAAGAACGACCTTGTGCGGCTCGACGTCGACGGCGAAGCACGCGTGATGCGCGTTGTCTCGATCTGGGACAGATATCTCCAACTCGCCGGACACGCAGAGACCAACCTCGTCGAGCGCTATCGCGACGGCGAGTTCAAATGGACCTTCGGCAACTACGACAAGCTGAAGGAAGCGAAGTTTCGGCGCGTGACCGTCGGGCCGTTCGGCGAATTGAAGGATCCCGCCAAGACTCCGTGAGGACGCCATGCCCGGCCGTATCGTCGAAGTCGCCGAAGATGGCCGCCACCTCGCGGTGGAGCGCGGATTCATGACCGTCAGTTCGGAAGGAAAGGAGATCGGGCGTGTGCCGCTCGACGATATCGGCGGCCTGATCGTCAATGCGCATGGCTGCACCTATTCCAACAACCTGGTCGTACGCCTGGCCAAGCGCGGCGCGGCGATCCTGGTCTGTGGCGCCAACCACAACCCCGTGGCGTGGGTCTGGCCGGTCGTCATGCATCATGAGCAGCGCTCGCGGATCGCATCGCAGATAGAGGCCACGAAGCCCCTGGCCAAGCGCCTGTGGCAGTCGGTCGTCCAGGCCAAGATCCGGCAACAAGGTGCGGCGCTGGCTGCGCTCGGCCGCGAAGGCGCCGATGGATTCGACTTGATGGCGCGTCGCGTCGGTTCGGGTGATCCCGACAACATGGAGGCTCAAGCGGCCCGCCGTTACTGGCCGCTGTTGTTTGGCGAGGAATTCCGCCGAGACAGGGACGAGACCGGTATCAACGCCATGCTGAACTACGGCTATGCCGTGTTGCGTGCAGCGACGGCCCGTGCCGTGTGCGGTGCCGGCCTTCACCCGGCTATCAGCCTCAACCACAAGAACGAGGACATGGCGCTGATCGACGATCTCATGGAACCGTTCAGGCCCATGATCGACCTCATGGTGAGCCGCGCGGTCGACGCCGGACATGGCGGTGTGACCAAGGAGACCAAGCGCTATCTGGCGAGCGTCGCCAGCGTCGACATGCAGACCGAACGAGGGCGAACGCCGGTTTTCACATGCCTCGAGAGACTGGCTCAATCGCTGGCCAAGTCGTGCGAGCGCGGTAAATGCGACCTCGAATTCCCCTTGGCCCCGCTGCCGCTGGAATTGCCGGCGCCACCCGATCCGGCGTCATAACCGGATAATGCTGAGCGGCTATCGCCTGATGTGGACGGTGGTTCTCTTCGACCTGCCGGTGGGCACCAAGAAGGAGCGCAAGGCCGCAACCAAGTTCCGGAAGTTCCTGCTCGATCAGGGTTTCGAGATGTCGCAATATTCAGTGTATATGCGTTTCTGTGCCGGCAAGGAACAGGCCGAGTCCTGTACAAAGAAGGTGGAAGCGGCGGTCCCGGTCACTGGCAAGGTCCATATCGTCTACATCACAGACAAGCAATATGAGAACATCGTCTCATTCGACGGCCGGACTAAGGAGCCGGCCCGGAAAAATCCTGAGCAATACGTCCTGTTCTGAGGTTATCGGAAATGAACGAAACAGGAGCAATCCAAAGAAAAAGGCCCTGTTTCCAGGGCCTTAAGTGCGCATCGAGCCTACCTACCGAGTGATCGTGGGCCAACCGCAACACCACTCCGGTGTCGAGCATGCCCTCACCGAGCCTACCTACCGAGTGATCGTGGGCCAACCGCAACGTCGGCGTCCTTCTGGACGCGGACCTTCTAGCC
>JAEZIF010000390.1 GCA_023416135.1 Pseudomonadota bacterium | reverse complement strand
AGGCCTTCCTGACCCGCAAGTGGCAGCACGAACTCGACTACCGCCTGATCAAGGAACTCTGGGCGTTCGGGGGCAACCGCATCGCCGTCCGCTTCGCCTACGAGTGGCACGACGATTCCGGCCACTGGTTCCGCTCCTACGGCAACGAGAACTGGGAGTTCGACGGCAACGGCCTGATGCGCCGGCGCCTCGCATCGATCAACGACCTGCCGATCGCGGACGCGGAGCGCAAGTTCCACTGGCCGGCGCCGGGGCCGCGGCCGGCCGGCCATCCCGGCCTCGGCGATCTCGGCCTGTAACGAAAAACGCCCGAAGGAGACCTTCGGGCGTTCGTTCGTGATCTGGTCGTAGAAGCGCGTCAGTCGCGCTGGACGCACATGGCGATGCCCATGCCGCCGCCGATGCAGAGCGTAGCGAGGCCCTTCTTGGCATCGCGCTTCTGCATCTCGTAGAGCAGGGTGGTCAGCACGCGCGCGCCCGAGGCGCCGATCGGATGGCCGAGCGCGATCGCGCCGCCATTGACGTTGAGCTTCTCCGGATCGAGGCCGAGCTGCTTGCCGACGGCGACGGCTTGCGCCGCGAACGCTTCGTTGGCCTCGACGAGGTCGAGATCCTTCACCGTCCAGCCGGCCTTCTTCAGCGCCTCCTGCGACGCCGTCACCGGGCCGATGCCCATGATCGAGGGATCGACGCCCGTGGTCGCCCACGAGACGATCTTGGCGAGCGGCTTGATGCCGCGCCTCTTGGCGTCGTCGGCCGTCATCAGCACCAGTGCTGCCGCGCCGTCATTGATGCCCGAGGCGTTGCCGGCGGTGACCGAGCCGCCTTCCTTGGTGAAGGCCGGGCGCAGCTTGGCCAGGGTCTCGACGGTGGTGCCGTGGCGCGGGAACTCGTCGGTGTCGACCACGACCTCGCCCTTGCGGGTCTTCACCGTGACCGGGACGATCTCGTCCTTGAAGCGACCGGACTTCTGCGCCGCCTCGGCCTTGTTCTGCGAAGAGGCGGCGAAGGCGTCCTGCTCGGCGCGGGTGATCTGGAACTTCTGCGCCACGTTCTCGGCGGTGTTGCCCATGTGATAGCCGTGGAAGGCGTCCCACAGGCCGTCCTTGAGCATGGTGTCGAGCATCTTGAACTCGCCCATCTTGGTGCCGTCGCGCATGTAGCCGGCGTGCGGCGCCTGGCTCATGCTCTCCTGGCCGCCGACCACCATGATCGAGGCGTCGCCGTTGCGGATCGCCTGCCAGCCGAACGCGACGGCGCGCAGGCCCGAGCCGCAGAGCTGGTTGATGCCGAGAGCGGTCTTCTCGACCGGGATGCCGGAATTGACCGCGGCCTGGCGGGCCGGATTCTGGCCCTGAGCGGCGCTCAGGATCTGACCCATGATGACTTCATCGACTTCCTCGGGCTTCACCTTGGCGCGCTCGAGCGCGCCCTTGATGGCGACCTTGCCGAGGTCGTGAGCCGGGACGGCACCGAAGGCGCCGTTGAACGAGCCGATCGGTGTGCGCGCAGCGCTCGCGATGACGATGTCGGTTGCCATGTAATCCTCCTTGCGGGCCGCCCTGTCGCGACTCTATAGGCGGGCGACCGGCACCGGCAAGGACCCGTCTTGGACCGTTACCACCGCGTTACCGAGCGTCTCGATCTCAAGCCGATCACCATGGCCGACGCGGACCGTCTGGCGGTATTGCACGCCGATGCGCGCGTCATGAATCTTCTGCAGCACGGCGTGCTGACGCGCGCCCAAAGCGACGCCATGGTCGCCACTACGAGGCCGAGTGGCCGGCGCTCGGCTTCGGAAGCTGGACGGCGACCGAACGCGCGACCGGCCGGCTGGTCGGGTTGGGCGGGCTGCGCGTGCACACCGGCGACTACGGCGTGGCGATTCGCCTCGCCTTCACGCCCGAGGCGCAAGGCAAGGGCTTTGGATCGGAACTCGGCCGCGCCTCCCTGGCCTTTGCCTTCGAGGTCGCCAAGCTCGATCGCGTGGTCGCTCTCACCCGCGCGGACAACGGCCCCAGTCAGCGCTCGCTGGAGAAGTCCGGCATGGTGCGCGAGCGAGAGATCAGGATGGAGTCCGGCCGGACGATCCTGCTGTACGCCATGCACAATCCGCACCGCGCGAAGCTCTAATCGACCCTGGTCGCCGACAGGTTCTCCAGAGCAGCCGGCGGACGGCGGAAACCCATTGCAATCCAGGCAGCCAGCAGCCTCAACATGAACTTGACGGAGTGACCGCGATGGTTCGGCACGTCGTCTGGAAGCCGAACGCCGACGCGCCGCTCCCCCGTCATGACCCGCATTTCGAGCGGCGGCGCTCCAATCGCAAAGCGGTTGCGGTACATCGACACCCAGTGTCCCTTGGTGAAGTCGAGGAGCATTGCCGAGTTGCAGCACGTGGCAACGACCCGCCGGGTGGGAGACTCGGGCTTGAGCCGATGCTCTTCGAGGTGCCGGCGTCCGGCCACGCACTGCATCCGATCCTTGCGATAGAGGATTACGCTCGTTCCGCCGTCGGGATCGAGCACCAGCGGGGCGGACACCAGCCGCTCGAGCCGATGTCCGGCATCCTGGCAGCTCGTGCAATAGCAGGAGGCGGTCAGAATCGGCCGGCCGATTGCCTCCATCTTTACCTTGCCGCATTGGCACGTCGCGATTGCATCCATTCTGGACCACCTCTCGATCCAAGACGATTGGGGAGGCAAAAAGGATTCAGGCCGCGCAAGCGCGAAGCTCCTCAGTCGACCCTGGAGGCCGACATGCCTTCCAGAATGGCGGCCTCGCGGATGACCTCGAGCGCCGGCTCGATGACATCGGACGCGGCGTCGACGTGATAGACGACGTAGGCGGACAGCACGAACTCCGGTCCGCCGGAAATCAGCGCCAGCTCGCCGTTCCGCAGATGCGGCCGCAGCAGGCGGGTCGGGAAATAGCCCGAGCCGCCGTTTTCCAGAACGTGCTGAAGACCAAGCCAGCCGGTGTTGGTCGTGAGCGCCGAGCCGAAGAAGTTCGGAAAGCTGGCGCTGTGCTTGGCGAAGAACTCCGGCCCCCAATCGACATAGACGTAACCCGGACCCGGCTCCGGCTTGCCGTGCGGGTCGGTCGAGGCGAGCACGAGACGCTCGTCGAACAGCAGTTCGACCTTCAGGCCGGGGCGACTTTCGGGCGTGTACATCACCGCAATGTCCAGGCGGCCCTCGACGAGCCCCTGCATCAGCTCGGCTTCCAGACCGATCTCCGCGCGCACGGAGATGTCGGGCGCCTTCTGCAGCAACACCGCGAGCCATCGGTTCAGGAACTGCTCCCAGAATCCGAATCGTCCGCCGATCGTCAGCGCGCCGCGAAAGCCCTTGGCGACGCCGATCTCATGACGAGCCTGCTCGACGGTACGCACCAGCGTGGAAGCATACTTCTGGAAGTGTCGGCCTTGGGCAGTGAGCGTCGTGCCGCCCTTGTTGCGCACGAACAACCGGCAGCCCAGTGACGTCTCCAGGGAGTGAATGCGGGCGCTGATCGTCGACTGCGTGACATGGAGCCGGTCGGCGGCGCTGACGAAGTTTCCGGCGGCCACGACGGTCAGGAAGGTGCGCGCAAGCTCCGTATCCATTGGTCCATCACCATTAATATCGACTTTCTCGATATCAATGGCCGATTCTCTTCGTTTTTCAAGTTTTGGGCGGACTAGTAGACTGATTCACCATGAGTGATGCACCCAAGGACGATGTCGTCGCGAGCCTGAACGAGCTCCTCGAAGCGGAACGCGCCGGCGCGCGCGTGACGCTGGAGACAGCGCGCCAGTCGAGCCATCCGACGATCGTGGAGCTGATGCAGTACATACAGCATGACGAGGCCCGCTGGTGCGCGATGCTGCTGCGCCAGATCAGGGAGCTCGGCGGCACGGCCTCGCCCCGGATGGGCGCCTTCTACGAGAAGGCCATGGCGATCGACGACATCGCCGAGCGCATCACTTTTCTCAATCGCGGCCAGGGCTGGGTCGTGCGCAAGCTGCGCGAGCTGATCCCGAAGGTCGAGGATGCGTCGCTCAGCGCCGATCTTCACCACATGCTGTCGTCGCACGTCGCCAACATCACGCTGGCGAACTCCACCGACACACGTGCCTTGTCCAACGCCGCACGATGAAACCCGTGAACGACAATGAGTTGCCGGAAGCCGCGCAGGAGTACGCCTCCCCTCCCTGCCTCATGCACGAGTTCGATCCGCTGACCGGCGATCGGGTCATCGACAGCGACGTCGTGCGCTGGCGCAAGGCTGAACGTGAAAGGTTGATCGCGGCGCGGCTCGCGATTCCAAACGCCGAACGCGGACGCCTGTCGCGCCAGATAGTGGCCTGGCTCGATCAGGCGGTGGGCGACGTTTCGGGACGCATCGTCAGCGCCTACTGGCCCTTCCGCGGCGAGCCGGATCTGCGGCCGTGGCTCAAGGGCCTGGAGGACCGCGGCGCCGTCGGCGCGCTGCCCGTGGTGGTGCATCGCCACGCGCCGCTGGTCTTTCGCAGCTGGCGCCGCGACGAGCCGCTGGAGCCGGGTGTGTGGAAGATTCCCGTGCCATCCAACGGCATCGCGGTGATACCCGACATCGTCATCGCGCCCGCCGTCGGCTTCGATCCGCACTGCTTCCGCCTGGGTTATGGCGGCGGCTTCTACGACCGCACGCTCGCGGCCCTGCCCCGGCGAACCTGGTTCGTCGGGGTCGGCTACGAGCAGCAGGCGATCCGGACGATCTATCCGCAGGACCACGATGTCGCGATGGAGATGATCGTCACCGAGAGCGGCATCGTCACACCGGCTGACGCCGCATGACGAGCGGGCAACGATCGGCCTGCCTCAGCCCGAAGAGCGGGCGCAGGAACCACAGCGGACGCACCAGCCCAAAGTAGATCGCCGAGGTGCCGAGAAATGTCGCCAGCACGGCCAGGATGAAGCCGGCGATGGGCGGCACACCGAGCCGGAGCAGCCAGTAGACGACGATGACCGTCACCGTCTGGTGCAGGATGTAGAACGGATAGACGGCCTCGGTGGCCTCGCCGAGGAAGGCCGGGCGCCTTGTCAGATGGCGATTGGCGAAGCCCGCGATGGCAAACAGCCAGGCCATGGTGTTCACCGCCGACAAGAGGGCGAACGTCGGGCGATCGGCGTCGGCGATCGTGGGCCGGACGGTGCCCGCGAAGAACAGGACGTAGAGCGCTCCGTAGGTCGCGACGCCGACGGCGAAGGACAGCCAGCGCTGGCGGTTCAGCGCCAGGAGCATGCCGGACGAGCCGAACAGGAAAGCGCCGTAGAGCAGCAGCGCGCCGTAATAGACGAGCCCGTGCCAGTCGCCGACCAAGCCGTTGGTGTTGTACGAGATCGGCGCCAGCCACAGGATCGATGCCGCGAGCGGCAGCACCATCAGCCACTGCAGGCCGAACCGCGCCGCCACGCGACCCGCCTTGTCGAGTGCGCGACGTCCCTCGTCGCTGCGGGCCCACAGGAAGCAAGGCAGCAGGACGAAGCTGAGCACCAAGACGTAAGCCAGGAACCAGAGATGATGCCAGCTCACGTTGCCATCGGGATAAGGGCCCCCCTGGAACGCCTGGGGGAACCATTCGAGGAACGAACCGGTGAACTGGCCGCGATACAGCCGCTCGAGATAGATTTGCGGCGGTACGATCACGATCATGCCGAAGGCCAGCGGCAACAGCAGACGCTTCACCCGATCGCGGGCGAAGGCGCCGGGCGTGCGCGATCCCAGCGCCAGCATGATGGCAGCCCCCGACACCAGGAAGATCAGCGGCATGCGCCAGCGGTTCACGAACCGCATGCCCTCGCGCAGCCAGTCGATGTCGTCGATGCTCGTGAGGTGCCAGCTCCAGCCCGACCAGGCCATGCCGGCGTGGTAGGCGATGAGTAGCCCGAAGGCGAGGACGCGGAGCCAGTCGAGGTCGGCGCGGCGGGAGACGGACATCGGGCACCTCCTGGGAGAGGCCCCTTCCTATCCTCCAACCTCTTGATCCGGCTCGGAATTGTGACGACCGGCGGGAAGCCTGGGACGACCGGCAGCGCCAGCGGGACGTCCGGTGTGCTGGAAGCGCGCGATCCGGAAGACCATGACGCGCCACTGGAGTGGCGCGCCCCCAGCTCAGCTCCTCACCGGCACCAGCGCCTCGAAGCGCTGCCGGTAGCGGCGGCTCAGGTTCACCTCGGAACCGTCGTGAAGGCGGATGCGCCAGTCGCCGCTGATCCAGGGAGTGACCTCGGCGATACGTGAGACATTCACCACGTAGGACTTGTGGACTCTGACGAAGAGCTTGGGGTCGAGGTCGCCCTCGAGCTTGGTCAGCGACGAGCGGATTTCCAGCATTTCGCCTCCGACATGCAGCACGGCATAGTTGCCGGCCGCCTCGATCCAGTCGATGTCGGCCACCTCGACCATGATCTCCCTGCCGCGCTTGCGCACCGCGAAGCGCTCCGGAAGAGCCGCCATCGGCGCGCCGGCCGGCGCCACCGGCGCAGGGGGCGCAGGGGGCGCAGCGGGCGCAGCGGGCGACGCTTCCGCCGCGGCAACGGGTTGCGGACGGCCGAGCAGGTGGCGCAGCAGCTCCGTGGTGGCGCTCAGCATGCCGTAATTCACGATATCCTTGGCGAACTCGAAGAACAGCCGGTCGACCGTCAGCGGAAAGCTGTAGGCCTCGCCCAGGATGCCGGAGAACCACAGCAGGCGAAGGGCCGCCATGCCGACCGTGTGGATGATGCTGAAGGGCACCAGCCCGGCCACGTGGATCGCAATGTTGCGCGCACCACCGCGGACCGGCCAGCGCCGATGCATCCAGTAGAGTGCCGGCAAGAGGGCCGCGACGACGAGATGGCTGCAGACTTCGACGGCAAGGGCGCGGCCGTAGGAGACGGCCTCGCCAAGCCGCGCCTCGTTGGCGAGCTCGACATGAGCATGGGCGAATACCGAGACCGTGAGCAGCACTGCCCAGACGGCGACATGACGCCAGACGATCGACCGTTCCTGGGGCGTCATCGCGAACGTTTGGAGGGAATGTTGCCGAGCCAGTCGATCAGCGGCGTCCAGCAGAGCGCGCGCGCACGGCCGCTCACCACCATGCCGATGTGACCAAGCGGCAGATCGAGCCGTGCGGCGTTCTTCAGACCGCGGCCTGGCTCGGCCAGCGCCGCGGCCGACAAGGGTGGCACGATGCGATCGCCCGACGGGATCATGACCAGCGAGGGTGTCGCGATCTTCGACGGCACGATGCGCTTTCCGCCGACCGTCCATTGACCGGCGCCGGGCTGGTTGTCGCCATACCAGCCGATCAGGCACTCGCGCGCGGTCGGGCCAGCGAGCGGCGCGCCTTCGTTCAGCCAATCCTCCAGCAGCACGAACTCGCGCGCCGCGCTGCCTTGCTGGTCCATGCCGAGGAAGCGGCCGAACTTCTTCACCGCGAGCCACGGGTCGAGCGACCAGAACAGGGTCTGCAGGATATCGACCGGCAATTCACCGACCTGGTCGGCGACGCGCGCCAGTATCGGGCCGGCCGAGAGCAGGAAGGCATGGCCGGTGCGGTCGGCGTGGAAATCCCAGGGTGCGGCCAGCAGGGCGAGGCCGGCGACGCGGCGCGGCTGGCGAGCGGCCAGCGCCACGGTGAGCGTGCCGCCCATGCAGTAGCCCATCACTGCCGGCGCCCGCCGCGCCCTCTTGGTGACGAAGGCGAGGGCGCGCTCCAGGCGGGCCACGTAGGCCGTCATGTCGAAGCGCCGTTCGTCGGCATCGGGCGTGCCCCAGTCGACGAGATAGGGCCTGAGCCCGGCCGCCGCCATCGCGCGCAGCAGGCTCTTCTCCGCCGTGAGGTCCAGGACTTCCCAACGATTGATCAGCGACGGCACGACCAGCACGGCCCGCGAGCCGCGAGCACGTGCCGTGCGGTGCGTGGCGCCATAGTCGAGCAAGCGCGTGTTGCCCTCGCTCCATACGGCCGGTGGATTCTCGAGGTCGCGGCGGAACGGATGCCGCCGATAGGCGAGCACGCCTGCGGCCAGCCGGTCCATGCGGCGGGCGATCTCCTTGTGCAGGGCGCGCTCGAACTTGCCGGCGCCTTGCTTGGTCTCCAAGGCGGCGATCTCCGCCAGGAGAGCCGCGATCGATTCAGGAACTGCGGCGCTTTGATTCGAGCTCGGCGAGCCGGGCTTCCAGAGCTTCCAGGCGCTTTCGGAGCTCGCCCACGTCATCAGCGCCGTTCCCAGGTGAAGCGGCAGCGGACGCGGTCCCAGTCGTTGCTGCATGAGATGCTCCTTGGGCTGCTTGCAGGGCGCTGGCAACCTGGGCGTTCGCGGCAGCGAAAAGCCGCGCGATCTGCTCGGTCAGCGCCTGGTCGGAGGCGAGCCCGGCGAGCTGGCTTTGCCAGAGGTCGAGATAGCGCCGGGCAAGCTTGTCGAAATCCCCTGCATCGTCGTTTTCGGAGGCCATACGCGGACTATAGCGCATCAATGATGACGATCGTCCGGCGATCGCCTTTTTCGCAGGCGCAAACCGCTCCTTGTCGCACTGCGGTATCGGCGCTAAGGTGCGTCATCCGAAGTAAACGGATGTTCACTCGCGTGCTCCAGGGAGCGAAGCGTAATGGCCGATCAGGCAGGATCCGAAAGCGGCCCCAAATCCGCTCCGGTAGTGATCAAGAAGTACGCGAACCGGCGGCTCTACAATACGGACACTTCTGCCTACGTGACGCTCGATCACTTGGCGCAGATGGTGAAGGACAAGAAGGATTTCGTGGTCTACGACGCCAAGACCGGCGACGACATCACGCGCCCGGTGCTGACGCAGATCATCTTCGAGGAAGAGAGCAAGGGCGGCCAGACTCTGTTGCCGATCCCCTTCCTGCGCCAGCTCATCTCGTTCTACGGCGACAGCCTGCAGGGGGTGGTGCCGCAGTATCTCGAGATGTCGATGGCGCAGTTCGCACGCAACCAGGAGCAGATGCGGCGCTATCTGCAGAATGCTTTCGGCTTCAACCCGTTCCAGCAGTTCGAGGCGATGGGCAAGCAGAACATGGAGATGTTCGAGCGGGCGATGCGCATGTTCAACCCGTTCCCGCGTCCGGCGGGACCTGGAACACCACCCGCGGCGCCGAACGGCCAGGATCCATCGGCCAGGACCGAAGCGCCCGCGCCCCCCGCGCCGGCCAACGACACGGCGATCGACGATCTCAAGCGCAAGCTCGACGAGCTGCAGAACCAGCTCGCGGAACTCAGCAAGAAGTCCTGACCGGTCATGGGTGCCAATCATGGGTGATGGTCCACCGCCGCTCAGGCGCGTGATGTCGCCGTGCATCGGCATCTGCACGCTCGACCGCAAGAGCGGCTTCTGCCTCGGCTGCAAGCGCACCGTCGAGGAGATCGGCCGCTGGATGATGCTGGAAGATCCCGAGCGGCAGAAGATCATCGACCAGCTGCCGCTGAGGAAGATCGCGTAGGTGGAACCGCGTACGCGGTTCCATGATCTCATTGCCTCAACGCCCCTTGAACGTCGGCCTGCGCTTCTCGCGAAAGGCCGAGGTGCCCTCCTTGTAGTCCTCGGTCAAACCCGTCAGCACGTTCTGCTCGGCATCCATGTGCGACCCAAGGTCGTGCAGGGCAAAGGTGACGCGATTGACCGTGGTCTTGGTCATGCGCACGGGAATCGGCGGTTGCCTGGCGATGCGCTCGCCAAATTCCATCGCGGCAGCGAGCGCCTGACCGTCATCGACCACCTTCTCGACCAGTCCCCATTCCAGCGCATCGGCCGCCGGGATGCGATCGGAGGCCAGGATCACCGCCTGCTTGGTGCGCGCCGGCCCCATCAGCGCAATCATGCGCGGGATCGAGCCCCAGCTCATGTTCATGCCGAGCTCGACCTCGGGAATGCGGAAGTGGGCGCTGCGTCCGCAGAAGCGGAAGTCGAGCGACACGACCAGGGCCGCACCGCCGCCGATGCAATGGCCCTCGATGGCGGCGATCGTCACCTGGTCCATTTCCTGCCAGGCGCGCGACATCTTGGGGCCGAGCCGCTGGCGATGGATCTTCTCGGCGATCGTGGCGGTGTCGCGCAGGCGGCCTTCGGGATCCTTGAGGTCGAAGCCCGCCGAGAAGGCCTTCGCCGAGCCGGTCAGGATCACCACCGAAGTATCGAGATCGTCCTCGAAGTCGCGCGTGACGTCACGCAGCTCGCGCATCGCCTGGTAGGAGAAGGCATTGACGTTGTCGCCGCGATCGAAGCGCACGACCGCGATGCGGCCCTGCGGGCCGAGACCCTTCTCCACTTTGACGAAGCGCCGCTCCATCCGCTGCTCCATCGTCGTTCCTCCTGTGTTCGTCGCAAGGTAGCGGCTCGGCTTTACAAGCGCGAGGCCGTTGGCTTGGATGGCCCTCATGTCGAAATCGATCGCCTTCCTTTCCCTCGAACGCCGCATCGACGCGATGTTCGCCCGCTACACCAAGCCCGGCTCGCCGGGCGCCGTCGTCGCCGTGGCCCAAGGCGGCGAGGTCGAGATCTGCAAGGGCTACGGCCTCGCCAGCATCGAGCACAACGCGCCGATCACGCCGCAGACCCGCTTCCGCATCGCCTCGGTGAGCAAGCAGTTCACCGTCACAACGGCGCTGATGCTCGCGGCAGAAGGCCTGCTCGAGCTCGATGATCCGCCGCACAAGTATCTCAAGGAACTGAAGCCGCTGCCGGTCACCATCGACCAGATGATGCGCAACTCCAGCGGCCTGCCCGACTTCCTCGAGTTGCTGCGGCTCGGCGGCCACGCGCTCGAGAAGCCGGTGCGCGCCCAGGATCTCCTCGCCGCCTGCGTCCGCAACGGCCATCTCAACTTCGCGCCGGGCAGCCGCTTCCTCTACAGCAACTCCAACTTCCTGCTGCTGGGGTTCATCATCGAGCGCCTCACCAGGAAGAAGCTGGGCGACGTCATGGAGGAGCGGATCTTCAGGCCGCTCGGCATGACCAGCACGATGCTGGCCGACGCCATCGACACGGTGATCCCCCATCTCGCCACCGGCTATCTCGGCGACGACAAGGCGGGCTTCCGCCGGGCCGGCCATGCCTATCCGCAAGGTGGCGAAGGCGGGCTCACCTCCTCGGTCGAGGATCTGCTGATCTGGAGCCGGCACTACGACAATCCCGTGCTGGGCAAGACGCTGCCGGCGCAGCTCGCCGCCACCGAACCGCTCACGGGCGGCCACGCCAACCACTATCGCCGCGGCGTCGGCATCGGCGACGTGCGTGGGATGGAGACGGTGGGCCATGGCGGCCTGTGGCCGGGCTATCGCACGGAGTTCCTGCGGGTGCCGGCAGCCGACCTCACCGTGATCGTGATCGCCAACCTCGCCACCATCGATCCCTGGCGGCTGGCGCATGCGATCGCGATCGACACGCTGGAGGGCGACAAGCGATTGAAAGCAAAGCTGGATCCCATCGCCGAGGCCGAGATCAAGCCGATCGCCGGCGCCTGGTTCAACGCCGACGAGCCCTCGCTGTTCGACTTGGCATGGAAGAATGGCGAGGCCGTGGTCACGCAGAACGGCATGCCGTTCGTGCTGGGCCGCCGGCCCGGCGGCTGGTTCGGCGCCGAGCGCGGCTCGTTCGAGTTCATGCTGAAGCCAGGCCCCAAGACCAGTGCCGGAAGGACGCTGCGCGTCGATCTCGGCGCAGGCCGCGTCCTCGCCTTCAAGAAGCTCGGAAAGCGCAAGGTCGTGCCTGCTGCCGTGGCGGGCACCTATGTCTCGGCCGACTCCGGCGCCGTCTGGGACATCAAGGGCAAGGGCGACAAGTGGGCAGGCACGGTGAGCGGCCCGCTGATCGCCGGAGGCCCGGCCTGGCCGGTGCGCGGCGTCGACGCCGACACGATCGAAATCGACACGCCGGGCAACTGGATCTCGGTCAGCCAGCTCGCCCATCTGGTGCGCGACCGCGCCGGAAAGGTCGAGGCGATCGAGGTCTCGACCGGCCGCATCAAGAAGATGCGGTTCGAGCGGCAGGGTTAGCATCTTGCTCCTCTCCCCCTTGGGGGAGAGGAACTTGAGTCAGCGGAACGGTATCGCGTACAGCAGGCCGCCGTTGATCCACAGCGCGTTCTGGCCGCGCTCGAGCTTGAGCGGCGTTGCGGTGCCGACGTTGCGCTCATAGCTCTCGCCGTAGTTCCCGACCTGCTTGATGACGTTGTACATCCACTTCTCGTCGACCCCCATCGCCTTGCCGTAGCCCGGCGTGACGCCGAGGAAACGCTTGATGGAGGGGTCGTCGCTCTTCAGCATCTCGTCGACGTTCTTCGACGTGATGCCCATCTCCTCGGCCTCGATCATGCCCATCAGGGTCCACTTCACGAGGTCGAACCACTGGTCGTCGCCATGGCGCACGATCGGACCGAGCGGCTCCTTGGAGATGCGCTCCGGCAGGATCACGTGCTCTCCCTTGCCGGCGAGCTGCGCGACACGGACGGCGGCCAGGCCCGAAGCATCGGTCGTGTAGGCATCGCAGCGGCCGGCGGCGTAGGCCTGCAGAAGCTCGTCGAGCTTCTCGATCAGCACCGGCTTGAAGGTCATCTTCTGCTTGCGGAAGTAATCGGCAAGGTTGAGCTCGGTGGTCGTGCCGGGCTGCACGCAGATGGTGGCGCCGTTCAGCTCCTTGGCGCTCTTGAGGTTGCTCTTGGCCGGCACCAGAAAGCCCTGGCCGTCATAGAAGTTGACTCCGGCGATGTTGAAGCCGAGCGAGGTGTCGCGCAGCAGGGTCTGCGTGGCGTTGCGCGTGATGACGTCGACCTCGCCCGACTGCAGGGCGACGAAGCGCTGCTGGGCCGTTGTCGGCGTGAATTTCGACTTCTCGGCATCGCCGAACATGGCGGCCGCGATTGCCTTGCAGAGGTCGACGTCGAGTCCGGTCCATTTGCCCTGGCTGTCCGCCATGGAGAACCCCGCCAGCCCGGTATTGACCGCGCACTGCACGAAGCCCTTGGCCTTGACCGCGTCGAAGGTCTGCCCGGCAGACGCCGGCAACGACGCGAAGGCGGCGGCCGCGCCGAGCACGGTCGTCGCAACGAGTTTGTGAAGCATCCCTGAACCCCATTGCTGCTTGCAGGACCAGCATAGCAAAAGCCGAGCCCGAGTCAGGTTATCCCAAGGATGGGCACTCCATAGGGATGAGATGGCGGTCCTGCGTAACCAGCACCAGACTTTCCTGTTTTGCTTGGGCGATAAGCAGGCGGTCGAAGGGATCACTGTGATTTAGGGGCAGCGACCCGGCGACGGGCAAACTGAAATTTCATCGCGATACGCTCGCCTCTCTCGACCGAGGCAGGTCCACTCAGGGATCGCAACCGAACAACTTCAACAACTCCGGCGGCAACAACGCATCGACGTCGACGGCCATTGGCGTCAGCCTGAGAAGCTTTCGTTGCTTGCGCGGCCCTTTGGCCTTCTTCTCGGACATGGCAGGCACCAGCTTGGCCAGCGGCTGACCATTTTGGCGATGACATCCCTCGCCCGCGGCAGCGCGATCGACCAGCCGGTCAGATCGTCCGCTCGACCATCAGCTTCTTGATCTCGGCGATGGCCTTCGCCGGGTTCGGGTGCTTGGGGCACGTCTTGGTGCAGTTCATGGTGGTGTTGCAGCGATAGAGCCGGAGCGGATCTTCCAGTTGGTCGAGCCGCTCAGGATCTCGAACTCCTGGGTCTCCATCAGGTCGGAGTTCCCATTCCGCTCCAGTTCGCGTCGTCGTGCCCGCATCCGTAGCGCTTCCCACGTCGCCAAGTTCGCTTCTGCGTCCCTGAGGAAGTTGGCGCGCGCCGTGTGATGAAGGGCGCGCGCCGTGTGATGAAGGGCGCGCGCCCAGCGGCGCTGGACCAAGGACTCGGGAATCCGCCAGCGCCTTGCCTGGATCAATGCTGGCGCTTGCGTCCGTCCACGGGGGGCTTCGGGAAACACCCGGATGACCCACCCGAGAAGCCGCAAAACGCCGCCTGGCAGCAGGCCAAGCGCCTGCCGAAGCGACGGCTAAGTCTTCTTCGGGAGCGTGAAGCCGCCGTCCTTCAGGGCCTTTTCGAGCACGGGAATGGCGGCAGCCGAAGCGCCGTGGCACGTGTTGATTGCCGTGGCGACCGCGGTCGAGGGGTCGGTGTCAACGTAGGTGTACCACAGCATGGCCAGCTTCTTGCAGTACGCGACGTCCGCCGGCGACTGGGCGGAAGCAGCGACCGGCAATACAAGCGCGGTCCCCACGGCCAGAAGAGTTAGCGTCTTTTTCATCTCACCCTCCTTTCACCAAGTGTAGTCGGCCAGTGTTCACACAACTCGACAACATCCTCGACCTAAACCGGACCCGAGACAAGCGTGGAACCGGACCTCTTGCGGCCCTGTGATCCGTAGGACCGTGCGGCGGCGAGGACGATCCGTCACGTGTCACATGTTGCAATCGGGACGAGCTTGGCCATCGGCTGACCATGCCTGGCGATGACGCGCACTTCGCTCGCGTCAGCGCGATCCACCAGCGATGACAGTCGGGGAGTTTGACTGCTGCGGCCGCCGGCCGGTCAGATCGTCCGCTCGACCATCAGCTTCTTGATCTCGGCGATGGCCTTCGCCGGGTTCAGGTGCTTGGGGCACGTCTTGGTGCAGTTCATGATGGTGTGGCAGCGATAGAGCCGGAAGGGATCTTCGAGCTGGTCGAGCCGCTCGCCCCTGGCCTCGTCGCGGCTGTCGGCCAGCCAGCGATAGGCCTGCAGCAGGATCGCCGGGCCGAGATAACGCTCGCCGTTCCACCAGTAGGACGGGCACGCGGTCGAGCAGCAGAAGCACAGGATGCACTCCCACAGGCCGTCGAGCTTGGCGCGCTCCTCGGGAGACTGCAGGCGCTCGCGCGTCGGCGGCTGGGTCGAGGTCTTGAGCCACGGCTCGATCGAGGTGAGCTGGGCGTAGGGCACGTTCAGGTCGGGTACCAGGTCGCGCACCACCGGCATGTGCGGCAGGGGGTAGATCTTGATGTCGCCCTTCACGTCGGAAATGTACTTGGTGCAGGCGAGCGTGTTGGTGCCGTCGATGTTCATCGCGCACGAGCCGCACACGCCCTCGCGGCACGAGCGGCGGAAGGTGAGCGAGCTGTCGATCTCGTTCTTGATCTTGATCAGCGCGTCGAGAACCATCGGACCGCAGGTGTCCATGTCGACTTCGTAGGTGTCGACCGACGGGTTCTTGCCGTCGTCCGGCGTCCAGCGATAGACCTTGAACACCTTGATGTTCTTGGCGCCACCGGGCGCCTTGTAGGTCTGGCCCGTGCCGATCTTTGAATTGGCGGGCAGTGCGAACTCAGCCATCGCTTCCTCTCGAACTCAGTACACGCGCGCCCTAATACACGCGGGCTTTTGGCGGGAACGACTGCACGTCGTTGCTCATCGGCTGCAGGTTGACCGGACGGTAGTCGATGCGGGTCTTGCCGGTGTGCTCGTCGACCCACACCACCGTGTGCTTCAGCCAGTTCTTGTCATCGCGCTCGGGGAAGTCCTCGTGCGCGTGCGCGCCGCGGCTCTCGTGGCGGTTGGAGGCGGAGTAGATCGTGCCCATCGCCTGCAGGATCAGGTTCTCGAACTCCAGGGTCTCCATCAGGTCGGAGTTCCAGATCATCGAGCGATCCTTGACCCGGATGTCCTCCTTGCCGGCGAACACCTTGTCCATGTTGGCGCAGCCGTCCTTCAGGCTCTGCGTGGTGCGGAACACCGCGCAGTCGTTCTGCATGGTCTTCTGCATCAGCGCGCGCAGCTCGGCCGTCGGCGTGCCGCCCTTTGCGTGGCGCGCCTTGTCGAGGCGGGCGATCGCCTCCTCGCCGGCGTTCTTGATCTGCTTGTGGGTCTCGCCGGGCTTCAGCTGCTCGGCGACGCGGTTGGCGGCGGAACGGCCGAACACGACCAGCTCGAGCAGCGAGTTGGAGCCCAGGCGATTGGCGCCGTGCACGCCGATCGAGGCCGCCTCGCCCAGGGCCATGAGGCCGGGCACGGCATAGAACGGATCGCCGTCCCTGATCGTCATCGCCTCGCAGTGATAGTTCGCCGGGATGCCGCCCATGTTGTAGTGGCAGGTCGGCAGGATGGGGATCGGCTGGCGCGTGACGTCGACGCCGGCGAAGATCCGCGCCGTCTCGGCGATGCCCGGCAGGCGCTCGTGGATGACCTTCGGGTCGAGATGCTCGACGTGCAGCTCGATGTAATCCTTGTTGGGACCGCAGCCGCGGCCCTCGCGGATCTCGATGGTCATCGAGCGGCTGACGACGTCGCGGCTGGCGAGGTCCTTGGCCGACGGCGCATAGCGTTCCATGAAGCGCTCGCCGTTGCCGTTGGTGACGTAGCCACCCTCGCCGCGCACGCCCTCGGTGATCAGGCAGCCCGCGCCGTAGATGCCGGTCGGATGGAACTGCACGAACTCGAGGTCCTGCAGCGGCAGGCCGGCGCGCAGCACCATGGCGCCGCCGTCGCCGGTGCAGGTATGGGCCGAGGTCGCCGTCTGGTAGACGCGGCCGTAGCCTCCCGTCGCCAGTACCACCTTGTGGGAGCGGAAGCGATGGATGGTGCCGTCGTCGAGGTTCCAGGCCATGACGCCGCGGCACACGCCTTCGTCCATGATCAGGTCGAGCGCGAAGTACTCGATGAAGAACTCGGCGTGGTTCCGGAGCGACTGCTGGTAGAGCGTGTGCAGGATGGCGTGGCCGGTGCGGTCGGCGGCGGCGCAGGTGCGGTGCGCGATGCCCTTGCCGTACTCGGTGGTCATGCCGCCGAACGGGCGCTGGTAGATCTTGCCCTCGGGCGTGCGGCTGAACGGCACGCCGAAATGCTCGAGCTCGATGATGGCCGGGATGCCGTCACGGCACATGTATTCGATGGCGTCCTGGTCGCCCAGCCAGTCCGATCCCTTGACGGTGTCGTACATGTGCCAGCGCCAGTCGTCGGGCCCCATGTTGCCCAGCGCCGCCGAGATGCCGCCCTGCGCCGCCACAGTGTGGCTGCGGGTCGGGAACACCTTGGTGATGCAGGCCGTCTTGAAGCCCTTGTTGGCCATGCCGAAGGTGGCACGCAGGCCAGAACCGCCGGCACCGACCACCACGACGTCGTACTCGTGGTCGATGACGGTGTAGGCCGTGCCGCCGATCGTGATGGCGCCCGCGTTGCTGCCTTCGTTCTTGCCCGCCTCGGCCATGCTCAGCCTCCGAAACCGATACGCAGGATGGCCACGATGGCGGCCAACCCGAAGAATACCGCAATGAAGCGCGTCAGGACGATCAGCGCGAGCTTCATGCCGTCGTTGTGGACGTAGTCCTCGATCACGACCTGCATGCCGAGCTGCCCATGATGCAGGCCGACGACGATGGTGAGCACCAGCAGCACCATGACGACGGGCGAGCCGATCCAGGCGCGCACGACGGCGTAGTCCGCGCCGCTCATCATGATCAGCGAGATGGCGAACCACACGACCAGCGGGATCAGCGCC
>JAEZIF010000349.1 GCA_023416135.1 Pseudomonadota bacterium | reverse complement strand
CTGGAGCTCTGCCGCAAGGCCGGCGTGCGCATGGCCTACGGCTCCGACCTGTTGGGCGCGTTGGAGGACGAGCAGACCGTCGAGTTCCAGATCCGCGGCCGCGTGATGCCGGCAATCGAGGTCATCCGCTCGGCCACCCTGATCGGCGCCGAGGTCGTGCGCCAGGAGGGCAAGCTCGGCGTGGTCGAGCCCGGCGCGTTCGCCGACCTGCTGGTGGTCGACGGCGATCCCCTGAAGGACCTCGGCCTGTTCAAGGATGGTGGCCCGCATCTCTCCGCCATCATGAAGGGCGGCCGCTTCCACAAGAACACGCTGTGAGTGACGGTATTGCCATCTTCCGACGGCGGGCGCGCCGCTGGGCCCTGAACGGCGCAGCGGCGATCACGCTCGGCTACATTCTCACTCCGCTCGTCTTCGTCACCTGGCTCGCCTTCTTCCGGCAGGAGATCCCCTCCTTCCCGCCCGAGGGCTACAGCGTGCGCTGGTTCATGGCCATCCTCGACCAGCCGAAGTTCGTCGAAGGCTTCCGCATGAGCTTCCAGGTCGGCGTGCTGGCGACCTTCTTCGGCCTCGCGCTGGGCGTGCCGGCGGCTTTGGCGGTCGTGCGCCACCGCTTCCCCTTCCGCCTGCCGCTGTCGCAGTTGCTGCTGATGCCGATCATCGTGCCGGGCGTCGTGCTGGGCACGGCGATGTACGTCTTCCAGGTCGAGGCCGAGAAAGGCCTCGATGTCGACGTGCTCGGCACCTTCTACGCGCTGGTCGCAGGCCATACCGTGATCATCATCCCCTGGGTGGTGCGGCTGGTCACCGCGAGCCTGGCCGGCGTCGACCGCAGCATCGAGGAAGCCGCCCAGAATCTCGGCGCCAACGCCTTCGTCACCTTCTGGCGGATCACCCTGCCCGTTATCCGGCCCGGCATCGTCGCGGGCGCCCTGTTCGGTTTCGTGACCTCGTTCGGCAATCTCGAGATGAGCCTGTTCCTGGTCGGCCCGGGCCGCACGACCCTGCCCATCGTCGTCCTCCAGTACCTGGAATGGAAGATCGACCCGACGATCGCGGCGGTCTCGGTGGTGCAGATCTTGCTGATCGGCATCGCGATGCTGATCACCGATCGATACGTCAAGCTGGCCCGCGTGGTCTGATGGCCCAGCTCGACATCATTGGCCTGGCCAAGCGCTACGGCGATTTCCACGCCGTACGCGACGTCTCGCTCAGCATCAGGGATGGCGAGTTCCTGGTCCTGCTGGGCCCGTCGGGCTGCGGCAAGACCACAACCCTACGCATGGTCGCGGGCTTCATCGAGCCGACCGCCGGCCACGTGAAGCTCGGCGGCACCGACGTGACCTTGTTGCCGCCGTGGAAGCGCAATGCCGGCATGGTGTTCCAGAACTACGCGCTGTTCCCGCACCTCACCGTCGCCGAGAACGTGGCGTTCGGCCTGGAGATGCGGAAGGTCCCGAAGGCCGACATCGCGCGACGTGTCGAGGAGACCCTGGCGCTGGTGCGGCTCGGCGGCTACGGCGGCCGCCTGCCGCGCCAGCTCTCGGGCGGCCAGCAGCAGCGCGTGGCACTGGCCCGCGCCCTCGCCATCCATCCCGACGTGCTGCTGCTCGACGAGCCCTTGTCCAACCTCGACGCCAAGCTGCGCCAGGAGGTCCGGGTCGAGATCCGCGAGCTGCAGCGCAAGATGGGCCTCACCACCGTGATGGTGACCCACGACCAGGAGGAGGCGCTGATCATGGCCGACCGGCTGGTGGTCATGAGTGAGGGCTCGGTGCGCCAGGTCGGCAGCCAGCGCGACCTTTACGAGCGCCCGGCCGACCGTTTCGTCGCGGGTTTCGTCGGCCGCAGCACCTTCCTCGAGGGCACGCTCGAAGCACCGGGCCGTTTCCGCACGGACGGCGGTCTCGCCGTCGCCTGCGCCGGCGACGGGAAGGGCCGCGCCGTGCTGTCGGTCCGGCCCGAACGGGTGGCGGTCGGGCCCAAACCCAACACCGGACTCGACAACTGCCTGCCCGGCACGGTGGAATTCGTCTCCTATCTCGGCGCGCTGATCGACATCCATGTTCGCCTGTCGCCGAGCGACCGGCTGGTCGCCCAGATCGCCAATCGCGACGGCGCCTTCGTGCCGGAGGTCGGCCAGGCCGTCCATGTCGGCTGGCCGGCGTCGGCCGGTCAGGTTTTCAGGGAGTAGTTCCGGGGGGAACGGAGCCAACAACAGGAGGCAACAATGTCGAAGAGATTCATGATCAACCGCCGCGCCGCGCTCGGCGGTGCGGCCGCACTCGCCGCGAGTACGGCGCTGCCGGCCGGCGCGCAGGACAACAAGCGCATCGTCATCGGCACCTGGGGCGGCGATTACTCGCGCCTGCTCACCAAGAACATCAACACGCCGCTGCTGGCGCCCGCCAAGTGGGAATGCGTGAACGCCGAGGAGAACGCCGATCCGCGCAAGGCCAAGATGATGGCCGAGCGGACGCTGCGCCGCGGCACCTCGGACGTGCAGGGCTTCTCGGCCAACGACATGTACGATCTCAACGAGCAGGGCCTGGCCGAGCAGCTCGACTATTCGAAGATGCCCAACGCCAAGAACCTGATCCCGGCGATGAAGTATCCCTATGGTATCGGTCACATCTATTCGGGCAAGGTCGTGCTCTACAATCCCGACGTTATGGCGGCGCCTCAAGGTTTTGCCGACACGCTCGATCCCAAGCACGGCAACAAGCTCGGCATCATCGACATCCAGCGCCAGTACAACATGGTGGCCGCGGCGCTCGCCTCGGGCGGGTCGGTGAGCAACTTCGAGCCGGGCAAGGAACGGCTGATGGCGTGCCGCAAGGCCGGCGCGCGCATCTATCCGTCCAACGAGGCCTTCGCCCAGGCGCTCAAGACCGGCGAGATCGCCTGCGGCATCATGTGGAAGGCCCGTGCCGTGCAGTGGCAGAACGCCGGCATCAAGGTCGAGACCGTGGCGCCCAAGGAAGGCGTGCCGATGTACGTCTCGGGCTTCGTCATGCCGAAGAACGCGCCCAACAAGGAAGGGGCCTATGCCTGGCTCGACGCCATGATGGCGCCCTCGGCGCAGGAACTCTTCGCCGTCGACATGGGCTACAACCCGACGGTCACCAACGCCAAGGTGCCCGAGGACGTGCAGAAGCGTATCGGCTTCACGCCCGAGGAGCAGAAGCGTCTGGTCGACCTCGACTACGCCTACATGGCCAAGAATGACGTCGCCTTCCAGGACTGGTGGAACAAGTCCTTCAAGGGCTGACGGCCGGATAGCATGACCGATACCGCGATCGCACATGGCCCCGTCGTCGAAAAGCGACGGGGCGAGGGCCTCACCGCCGCCGCGCTGCTGACGCCGGCGACGGTATTCGTCGCGATCGCGTTGCTGGCGCCGCTCGTCATCCTGTTCCGCTACAGCCTGAACGAGTTCGTGCCGGCCCGGAAGATGATGGTCGAGGCGGTCACGATTGCCAATTACGTCAAGTTCTTCACCGACCCCTACTACACGACGATCCTCTGGACGACCGTGCGCATCGCCGTGCTGGTGACCGCGGTCTGCCTGCTGCTGGGCTTTCCGCTCGCCTACGTCGTGGCGCGTACGCAGAGCCGCTTCAAGAACCTGCTGATCATCTCGATCGTGCTGCCGCTGTTCGTCGGCAACTCGGTGCGCGCGGCCGGCTGGATGGTCGTGTTCGGCAACAAGGGCTTCGTCAATGCCACCCTCATGGGCATCGGCCTGATCGACACGCCGTTCGAGATCATGTTCACCGAAAAGGCGGTGATCATCGGCATCATCGCCGTCAACCTGCCCTTCATGGTGCTCAGCCTGCAGAGCGTGATCGAGGGCATCGACCGCTCGGTCGAGGAAGCGGCCTTCAGCCTGGGCGCGCCGCCCGCCACCATGTTCTGGCGCGTGCTGTGGCCGCTGGCGCTGCCCGGCATCCTGGCCGGCACCATCCTGACTTTCATCCTGGCGATGAACGCCTACGCCACGCCCTTCCTGCTGGGCGGGCCGCTGTTCAAGATGATGGCGCCCCTGATCTACAACCAGTTCACCCAGCAGACCAACTGGCCGTTCGGCGGCGCCATCG
>JAEZIF010000137.1 GCA_023416135.1 Pseudomonadota bacterium | reverse complement strand
CGGCGCGATGTCGTGTTCACGATGGAATGCGCCGGAAATCGCGGCTTTCCCTTCTTCATCGGCGGGATCGGCACCGCCCGCTGGGTTGGCACGCCGCTGGCGCCCGTTCTCGAACAGGCCGGCATCCGCGACGGCGGTATCGAGGTCGTCTTCTACGGCGCCGACACCGGCGAGGAACAGGTGCGCGACATCAAGGTACAGGCGCCGTTCGCCCGCAGCATGCCGGTCGCCGACGCGATGAACCCGAACCTGCTGCTTTGCTATGAGATGAACGGGGAGCCTCTGCCGCAGGCCCATGGCTTCCCGTTGCGCCTCATCGCGCCGGGTTGGTACGGCGTCGCCAACGTGAAGTGGCTCAATCGCATCGAAGTTCGCGACAAGCGCTACGAAGGTCGCTTCATGGGGCGGGACTACGTGACCCTCCGCGAGGAGCAGGTCGGTGGCCGCAAGATGGCCGTCGAGACTTCCGTCGGCCGCGCCTTGCTCGCGTCGGCGCCCGCGCGCGTCACGCGCCACGATGGCCGCTATCGGATAACCGGTGCGGCCTGGGGTGGCCCGATCGCGCGGGTCGAAGTGCAGATAGACGACGGTCCATGGCTGCCGGCAGCCATCGACCGAAGCGAAGAGGCCGAATTTGCCTGGAAGCCGTGGTCGCTCGACTGGAGCGACGCCTCGGCGGGCGAGCACCGCATCACGTCGCGCGCGGTCGACACGGCGGGCCAGGTTCAGCCGGCGATGAACGATCCCGCGATCGCCGACAAGCGCACCTACTGGGAGAGCAACGGGCAGGTCACCCGGCGCGTGCGGATCGCCTGAGGCCTGCCTTGCTGCCGTTGCAGAACTGAACGCCGTCGGTGAACGGCTGGAGCGGAATGATCAGGTGGAAACCGCGTACGCGCTTCATCTGATCTCATTGTGCTCTATTGCACCGGCGTGAGCCTGAAGCGGCACGCATACTCTTTGTTGAACAATTCCATCTCCCGCGTCTTCACGTTCCCCGTAAGGTCGACGTCGAACTTCCTGTTGCCCACCGGTACGGTAAGCGTGGTCTTGACATAACCATCGGCGTCAATGGGAGCGGCGAACGCCTCACCGCCATTGGTCTTCAACGACAGGCCGTTCCCCGTGTCCGAGAGGTCGAAGAACAAATTCGAGACATCGGCCTCCTTGCACGCGGGAGGCGCTCCCCTTTCAAGCTCAGGCTTTGCCCGCCACGCCTCGGCAAGCGACCGTGGCGCTGGACCGATAGTGCCCAGCACGACGAGGGCTATGAGTGTGCGCATGTCTGGCTCCGATACCCGGAATGAAGGCGCCCCACTTGCCTAACAGCATCACACTGCGATCGGTTGCGTCGGTTCGCATGGTCACGGCTACCAGCTCTCCGGAGGGTTGATTCCTTGTCGGCCCAGCGTCCTCAGCGGACCACTCATGTCGCCGTCGCGTGCTGGAGGAAGAAGCGGACCATTTCGCGGCTGGCGTCGGGTCCGCGCGCATCGGTATGGGATCCGGCAGGGCTGCCGCCGGACCACGCATGGCCGACGCCGTGAAGAACCCAGTGCTCCAGCATCGACCGTCCGGTGGCGTCGGATCTGCTGGTGCGGACGTAGCTGACGCCGCCATCGGATGTGCCGTGAACGACCGAGGTATCGAGGCGGGCCAACGGTGTCGCCTGGGCGATGACCTGGTCGCCGTTCACGGGGTTGACCGTCTTGTCGGCATCGCCATGAAACGCGATGGTCGGAACGATCGCCGGCCTCGCGCCCGCGCCGCCGCCTTGGCGCATCGCGGCGAAGGCGGAGGGAAGGTCGCGCGCGGCGCCGCACGCCAATCCGGAATGCACGCCGACGGCTGCGAACAGATCGGGGTAGGTCGCCCCCAGGGTGGCCGCCGCCGCGCCGCCCGCCGAGAGGCCGGCTACATAGACACGGCCGCGCGCGATCGGGAATTCCTTCATGATCTGCTGTGTAATGCCGGCAATGAGCGAGGGTTCGCCATGGCCACGCTGCTGTTCACTGCCGTTGAACCAGTTCCAGCATCGCGACGGGTTGGCCGACGCGGGTTGGGCAGGATAGGCGACGAGGAAGGTGTGCTCCTCTGCGCAGTCGTTCATCCGTGTGCCTGCCGCAAAGTCATCGGGCGACTGGGTACAGCCGTGCAACATCACCACGAGCGGCAAAGGGCCGCCCGTCCAGGAAGCCGGCACGTAGAGCTTGTAGCTCCTGCTGCCGGCGTCATTGGCATAGGCATGCGTCTCGAACGTCGCCCCCGCGGGCACGACCGTCCGCGACGGCTTCATTGCGCCGTCGGCCAGACCGCCGAACTCGTCCTTGAGCGCGCGCAGGCGCTCGAACCACCCGCCGCGAAGCGACGGGCGCGTGACGGCCATCTCGTCATGCTTCGTCGCGGTGCCGGGCGCTGTGCCGGTTCGGGGCATCGTCCAGGCGTTCCCGGTCTCGCCGGAGGGCGGAACCATGTCGAGGACGGTCGACGTCGCCGCCCGTTCATTTTCCTTGGCGGCGCCGGCTGCCGCTTCACCGGGTGAGGCGCCGTGCAGGACGGCCATCGCTTCCTGCAGCCGGCCCTCGCGCGTCAATCGCAGGGCTTCCATCATGTCGACATTGGGACGAATCACAGTCATCTCCTGAGGCATTCGGTGAAGCGATGGCCGCGCACGGCTGTGGCGGCCGGTCTCATGCTCAGCGGATCCGGTCGCTGAGCGCCGTCTTGATTTCAGGACTGGCCTGCAGGGCGCCGAGCACCTCGATGGACGCGATCGTTGCGCGCGCAAGGTCGACGGAAACATCGGACGCAATCACGGCCAGGCCGAGAACCTGGATGTGGATCCGTTCACCCGCCGCCCGGACCGCTTCGAGCTCCGCTCGTTCGTAGCGGCGAAGTCCCAGGTTGAGTTGGCGCCGGGCGACCGACTCCTTCATCGCGTCCGTGTGCCGATCGAGCCGGTTTCGGATCGCCGTCCGGATGAAGTCCGAGCGATTGGAATAGAAGCCCTCGTCGACCAGCAGGTCGATCTGGCCGAGATCCACATATCCGAGATTGATCGTGATCTTTTCGCTGTCGGGAGCGCTGAGCGATCGCTTGTCCGCCCTCTCGGTCATCCGCCCACCATCCATGGACCATCCAGATGGATGGATATAGGCCTCCTGTGGCCGATTACAAGGGACAATGAGGGGGCGGGCGAGCGTGTCCTAAGGCGTCCGGCGCGACGCGGCGATCCGATTCCAGATGAACAGCACGATGATCGCTCCCAACGTCGCCGCGATGAACCCTGCGCCCTGGTCCGGGCGATACCAGCCGACCGCCTGACCGAGGAAGGTGGCGACGAAGGCGCCGGCGATCCCCAGCGCCGTCGTCAGCAGGAATCCGGAAGGCCGGTTGGGGCCGGGCGCCAGCAGCCGGGCCACGACGCCCGCGACGAACCCGACGACGATGATCCAGAGAATGCCCATGGAATGTTCCTTCAGGACTGGCCGGCGACGCGATCGATGTCGCTCGGGCTGGGCAGGCGGCCTTGCGGCGTGAGCTCGTCTACAGTTTTCGGCAGTTGCTCGGCCAGCCCCGCCAGCAACTCCTCGCGGCTGAGGCCGGTGCGTTCCGTCAGGAATTCGATCTGCTCGACCGTCAGCACCTTGTCGAGGTCGGTGGCGCCGATCGGCTTGTTCTCGCCCGTACCCACCCAGGACTCGGCCACGTCTTCCTTTCCCGCGCCCTGGAACTGCTTCAGGAGGTCGCCCAGCCCGCCGGTGAGGATCGAGCCCAACCCGCCTGCAGCGGCGCCGCCCAGGCCGCCTTTCAGGAGATCCCCGAGGCCGCCGCCGGGCGCCGCCATGCCCGATCCCGGCTTTGCGCTACTGCCGCTGAAGCCCTTGACCGCCTTGTAGGCGAGCAGCCCCAGCAAAGCCATGGTGATCGGCGACATGCCGCCGTTCCCCCCACCGGCACCGCGCGGGCCGTTGCGCATTCCCGTCAGCACATCGAGCAAGCCCATGACGACCTCCGCATTGGCGATTGGTGGCGTGTGGCGTTGTCGCCGTTTGAACAACACGCGCGCGCGGCTGGCGTTGCAGGCGCCTGCAAGAACGCTCGTCCAATGTTGCAGCGCGCCTGCGTGGCTGCCATCAACGCCTGGCCTTGCGCAGTCCGCGCGCACCCCGGCGCAATCCCTGCAGGGCCGCTACCTCCCGACCGACGACCCGGCGGCCGAGCAGTCGGCGCATCCCCAGCAGTGCAAAGGCGCCGACAGGGACAAGAAATGACAGGATCGGCCATATCTTCATGAGGCTTGTCCTCCGCGCTGCTCCAGCGCGCATGCATCGACCACCGCCAAGTTCAACGTGCGCGTCAAACGTTTGTTGCGTGGGCGAGTCCTGCCCTCGGCGATGCGGCCGCTACCGCATCAGCCAGCCGTGGCCGTGCGCGCTGGTGAAGTCGAGCTGCACCGTCAGGTCGTTGTAGTCGAGGTCGCCCAGCCCGAACGTGTCCTCCCAACCCCAGGTGTTGAGGCCCTGGTTGATCATGTGGACCGCGGGCTGGCCGTCGACCTTCTCGTTCGCGTGGGCGAAGGCCCAGAAATGGGCGCCGGTGGTGAGGTTGTCCAGGCGCATGGCGATGATGTCGCCGGCATCGACGCCCTGCAGCAGCACCTCGCTGAACTGGCCGTACCCCGCTCCCGCGATGGCGGTATCGCCGTCGGTCGTCTGGTAGGCGCGGCCCGCCGCGAGCGCAGCATAGTCGGCGTGGCCCGGCGCCTTGCCGTCGATCGTGCCGCTGTAGTCGTCGACCCTGTACAGCGTGATCTGCAGGGAGTTCTCGCCGCCCTGGCGCATGCGCACGACGGCGAGCTCGTTGTCGGCGCCGCCCACGGTCTGGGCGATCGAGACCGCGCGCGAGACGTGCACGGCATCGCCGCCGGCGAAGAAATCGACGAACCCGAACGGATTGCTCATCGACGCCTGCAGCGCCTGGCCGGTCAGGCCGTCTACGGTGACGCCGACCGACTGGCCGGCCGTGACGTTGTGGTAGCCCACCGATCCCTGGCCCTGCTTGTCGAACAGCAGCACCAGGCCGGGATCGAAATCGGACTGCAGCGACTGCTGGGCCAGCCGCGCCGTCCAGGCGTAGGGCGCGGTCGCCGAGCTCGACAGCGTGGTCGTGCCGTTGCCGACATGCATGCCGACGGTGGCGTCGCCGTCGTACGAGAAGGTCTGGAAGAGCAGCGCTTCGTTGGTGTCGGCGACCCAGCCGCCGCCGCCGTCGCCGTCGAGCAACGCCGGGCTGGTGCTGAACGAGACCTGTTGGTGGGCGATCGCCGTCAGCGCCCGCGCCAGCAACAGGCCGTTGGGCGAGCCGAGCCCGCTCGTCAGGTCGAAACCCGGCTGGGCGGTGTAACCCAGGCCGGTCGGTATCTGGAACAGGCCGAGCCCGTTGCCGTCCGACGTGATGGGGTTGAAGTAATCGGTCTGGTAGCCCGTGGTGTAGAAGCTGTTGATGTTGTTGCCGAGCTGGATGTCGTTGAACGAGCCGGGCGCGATCACCCCGGCGATGTAGAGCAGGTCGGTGTAGTAGCCGAGCCTGGGAAGCCCCTGGTCCCTGAAGATGGCGTTGAACTGCGTGGTCAGCGACGCCCAGAACGGCGAGGCGGCGCTGGTGCCGCCGTTGGGATTGAGCAGCGACGCGCCGGCCTGTCCGTTCACGTAGTCGTCGTTCAGCGTCGCATACTTGGCGTCGCCGGAGGAAAGCGCGGTGACGTCGGGCATGGCGCGGCCGGCAAAGCTCAGCCCGTATGCGGTCTGGTAGGTTGGCGGGCCCACGAGGTCGGTGACGCCGCCCGAGCCGGTGAGGTGCTCGCCGTAGCTGACGTTGAGGACGGGGACGTTGTTCAGCACGCCCGACGTCGTCGGCGCGTTGTTGGCCACGCCCGGCGTGACGGTAAGCTCCTGCCACACCGTCTCGAACATCTTGGTGAGCTGGGTGGCCGCCCCGTCGGGCCCCGGCGCCGCCGCCGAGAGGTTGCTGGGCAGCGCCTTCAGGCCGGCCGCGACCATGCTGAAGACCGTCCCGGGATCGTTCTGCAGCGCCAGCTGCACCAGGCTCTGCACCGCCGGGCTGGTCGGCGTGTTCAGGGTGGGATCGGCCAGAGCGCTCGACAGGGTCGCGATCGACGTGCCGCCGACCAGAATGGTGTAGGGCGAGGAATGGCCGCTGGTGACGTTCACGTTGCCGTTGGGAATGGCCGCGCTGGCGCCCTCGTCGCCGCCGGCCATGTGCACCGTGACGTTGGCCAGCACGCCGTCGATCATGAGCTGCTGGAATGCCCACTGAAAGGGCGAGCCGGCCGTCGACTGGCCGACGATGGGAAAGGACGACGACAGCACGCCGGGGCGGTTGGGATCGAAGAAGATCTGCTGGTAGGCGTTGAACGGGGTGCCCTGCAGGTCGGAGTACATCAGGATGGTGCTGTTGGGCACCGCGCCCGAGACCACCGAAATGTCGAGCGTCAGCTCGCCGCTGGCGGAGCCGCCGAGGCTGCCGCCCGAGACGTATTCCAGCGTCCCCGGGGCCAGGCCCATCGCCTGACGGTAGAGGTTGTAGGCGGCCGACAGCGTCGCGGTGTTGCCGTACACGGTCTCGACCAGCGCCACCGGATCGGTGGCGACATCGGCCGGCAGCGGGAAGTTGTAGCTCGCCGCGATTGCGGCCGGCGTCGCCACCACCTTGGCCGAGTCGGCGGCATTGCCGATGCCCAGCGGGCCATGCGCCGGCGCCACCAGGGTGCTGGCCGTGACCAGCGGATTGGTCAGCGCGACGTTGCGCTCGACCCACACGCCCTGGATCGCCGCGACCGACGAGGCCGAGATGGCGTCGCTGAGGGCGAGATTGCCGGCCCACGCGATGGTCGTTCCGCTGTCCTGCGGATTGGCGTTCGAGACCTTGAACAGCGGCGCGTTGAACAGCGCGACGAACTGGTCGCGCGTCAGGGTCAGCCAGATGGTGCGGTCCTCGACCGTGGAGATGTAGCCGGCGTTGCTGGCCGTCGTGAGGGGATCGCTGCCGACGATGCCCGCCAGCGCGTTCTGGATATCGCTTACGACCGTATTGTAGGTGCCGGGATCGGCGCCGTAGGCCGCCCACACCGCCGCCTGGTCGGGGAACGCAGCCAGCGCCGCCTGGCGCTCTCCCCAGGTCCCGTTCAGCAGGGTGTCCAGCGGGGTGGCGCCGGGGGGCAGCACCGGCGCCCGCTCGAGCATCAGGCCGACGGTGATCTGCGTGTCGGCCCCGGCCGCAGCCCAGGTCGAGGCGGTCGGACCGTAGTCGAGTAGGCTGGCGATGGCGTCGCTGGCGGCGCCCAGGACGTCGGCGTTCGTGGACAGGGTGGCGGCGGCCACCGTCGCATACTGCTCGGAAGTGTACTGCCCCGCGCCGAAGGCATCGAGAAAGGTCGAATTGTTGATGGTCGTGGGCATGGCGGGGCAACTCTCTCTGCTCGTCTCTGGTAGCCCGGCAGAGCTCGCACGATCAATGCGTTGTCGCTGCAAGAAGTTGTGGGTTGCGGCCGACGCCGCCTGGACGGCTCGCAGCCAGGCATCTTTTCGCCGGCGTGATCACGCGGTGCGCGCGCCGCCCATCGTGAAGAGATCGAGCCCGCCGATCATTGCAGCATATGCCCGCCAGAACGGCATCCATGTTTCACCGGCCTTCATGATCGACGGCCTGGTGCAGAACGACATGAGCAGCGGCGACGCTGTGTCCGCCTGGGTCTCCCGTCTAGCGGCGAGCTGGCGTCTCTCAGTAGGGGCGGTCGCCGCGCACCAGCATCCGGTACAGGCGGCGATGCTGGCTGTGATCGTAGTCGAAGCCGGCCTTATGCAATGAAGCGCGGTCGTCGATGATCAGCAGGTCGCCCTTCTTGTATTCGTGCGTATAGCAGAACTGCGGCTGCGTGATCCTGTCGGTCAAATCCTGCAGGAATTCCTGGGTCTCTTCGGGTGACATGCCGGTCACCGTCTCGGTCTTGGCCTTGTGGAACCACGCCGCCTTGGTGCCGGTCTCCGGGTGGGTGCGGACCAGGGGATGGACCGTCGGCGGTTTCGTCGCCTCGAGCTGGGCCTTCACGATATCCGGATTGCCTGTCTTCATCCGTGCGCTGCTGATCAGCGTATTCTCGGTCTTCGCGTCGGTGATCTTCAGTTTCACGTCGTCCGGCAGCGCTTCGTAGGCGGCGCGCGAGTTGCAGACCGATGTCCCTCCACCCTTGTCGGGCGCTGCCACCGCATACAGCATGGTGAACTTGGGCGGCAGTTCCTGGTTGGTATGATCGGTGTGCCAGGTCGCATTGCCGCCGACCTTGGCCGGCTGGCCCTTGCTGTCCAGGTGACGGTTGTCGAGCACGCTGATCAAGGGAAAGCCGTCGACCAGATAGCGCCGGTTCTGGTGCTCCATCAGCTCGCCGAACATTTCTGCGGCGGCCTGCAGCTGGCCCGGGGTGAGATGCTCCTGCCCGCGAATCACCAGGACCACGTTTTCGACGACGGCGTCGTAGAGCTTCTTCCGCGTCGCGCCGTCGATGGGATACGCAAGGTCGATGCCGGTCACGATGGCGCCGATGTGCTGCTTGA
>JAEZIF010000133.1 GCA_023416135.1 Pseudomonadota bacterium | reverse complement strand
GAGCACATCGATGCCTTCATCGAAGCCTACAACACCAACCCCAAGCCCTTCGTCTGGACAAAAACCAAAGTTCACCAAAGACGCGTCAAAGGCCGACGTATCAGTCAATTGTGATTCCAGGTACTAGTGCGGGTTCCGGCCGGATGGAACTGCGCGCGGTCCATCCACCCTGAAACGCGCGCCGCCCCGACCTCGCTTCACAGGACACATTCCATCCGGCTGATTCCAGTCCGACGGCATGTGCTTTAGTGCTTTAGCGCTTTAGGCGGCGGGAGCCCAGCCAAAGAAAGACGCCGCCCAGGATCAGCGTCGGCGAGCCGCAGAGGATGGCGATCCCGCCCATGTCGCTGGCCGGATGGCCCTCGGTGACGGCGAGAATGCAGCCCAAGGTCAGGATCAGGACGATCGAGCCCGAGATGGCGAAGAACCAGCCGAGCCCACGGCCCTTGGGCGGCGGCAGCGACGGCGGATGGATGGGCGGGGGCGGTGGGACGGGCGCGGGCGTGCCGGGATCGCTCATCGGCGCGCCTCCGCCAATCGCGCATTGCCGGCCGCACCCGGGCGATAGAAGGTGTTGTAGGTGTCGAACGGGATGATGGCGCCGTCCGGCGTCACGAAATGGACGCAGGAGCGCTTGACGTTGCCCAGGCAGAAATTGAAGCGGTCGAGAAACTCCACGATGGTAATGCGGAAGACGTTCTCGTAGCCCGAGCCCTCGGGCATCGGCACGTCGGGCAGGCAGCAGAGCAGCGAGCCCAGGCGCTCTGCCGAGTTGGTATCGGCCGTCGACAGCGACAGCAGGTCGACGAAACGCTGGCGCAGTTCGGGGTATTTCTCGAAGGAAATGGCGTTGGGCACCGCGGGCAGCAGCGCCTCGCGCGGCACCAGCGAGGTGAGCGGAATCACCCGGGCGCCGTCGCGCACGCCGTAGCCGATCGAGATCGAGGCGGGATTGCAAGGCAACGGGATCATGTCGCCGTCGGCGAATATGCCCGAGTCCTCGACGATGCGGCGACGGATCTCCGACAGGACGATGCGGTTCTGCTTCGGGTCGAAGCCTTCGTTGCGGCCGGCATCCTGCACCGGCTGGAAGTTGATACCGCGCACGCATCGGTATTCGAGTGCATGACGAATGATCGGCCCGATCTCCGTGTCGTTGACACCGCGCTTCACCGTGCAGACCAGGGTCGTGGAGATGTTGCGCGCCTCGAGATTGGTCAGCGCCTGACGGCGGATGCGCGAAAGCGCGGCGCCGCGGATGTTCTTGAGCGCGTCGTCGTTCGAGGAGTCGAACTGCAGGTAGACCTCGAAGCCGGGACGCAGCCCGGCGAGGGCGTCGCAGAAGGCCGGGTCCTCGGCGATGCGGATGCCGTTGGTGTTCAGCATGACATGCTTGATGGGCCGGCGACGGGCGGCGGCGAGGATTTCCAGGATCTGCGGATGGATGCTGGGCTCGCCGCCCGAGATCTGCACCAGGTCGGGCTCGCCTTCGCTCCTCACCAGGGCATCGAGCATGAACTCGACCTCGGCGAGCGGGCGATGGCTGTCCTTCTTCGGTGAGGAATCGGCAAAGCACACCGGACAGGCGAGGTTGCAGGCTTCGTTGACCTCGACGATGGCAAGACACGAGTGCTGCTCGTGGTCGGGGCAGAGGCCGCAATCCCACGGACAGCCGCGCTCGGTCCTGGTGAACGGCGCCAGGGGACGGTCGCCGGGCTTCAGGTACTCCAAGGTGCGGCGCCAGTAGACCGGGTCGTCCGACACCAGGGTCTTCATCACGCCGTGCTCGGGGCAGCGCTTGGAGTAATAGACGCCGCCATCCTCCTCGACGATCTTGGCCGGCACCAGGCCGAGGCAGGTCTCGCAAAGCGACGTCGTCTGGCCGAGGAACAGATACGGTGCCGACTTGCGTACTACGCCATCGTACATGCTCGGCCCCTGCTGCGGATCATTGCCGCAGCGTACAGGACCAACCCGAGACAGACAAAATGGAACAGGTTGAAGGGGCCCAGAAGCGTTGCATAGGGCTTGAAGAACTCCCAGACGAAGCGCTGCAGGCCGTACCAGCCGACGGCCAGGTAGAAGCCGTTGGCCAGCCAGAAGCGGTCGCGCGCGACGAAGCGCTGGATCAGCACGACGAACATTGCGGCCATGGCGAGCGATTCGTAGAGCTGCACGGGATGGCGCCCGATGCCGTCGCCGAAGTCGACGGCCCACGGTACGGCCGTCGGCGTGCCGTAGGTGAAGTCGGCGAGGCCGGAGAAAAAGCAGCCCAGACGACCAACGGCGACGGTGGCGGCGAACGGTGCGGCGAAGACGATGCCGGTCGAGCCCTGGACGCCGGTGAAGCGCTTATAGGCTTCGACGGCGGCGATGGCGCCGGCGATTCCGCCGACCATGGAGAAGCCCAGCGCATGCTGGCCCGAGAGAAGGGCGTTCGCCGTGCCGAAGAACATCGCGCCGCAGAGGGCGCCGCAGCCGGCGGTGACGGCGTAGAGACCGGGATGGGAGACGCGGTTGGCGGGCAGCGCTACAGGGGGAATGAGATGACGCGTGGTCAGGAGGAAGACCGTCATCGACGCCAGCCACGCCGCGACGTCGAACGCGGCGTGGATGAACGGCAGGCCGAAGTAGCTCATGGACGCACGAACGGAGCCACGACACCGCTGTCGTGCCCCGC
>JAEZIF010000131.1 GCA_023416135.1 Pseudomonadota bacterium | reverse complement strand
AGATCAAGTCGATGAACATCGACGCGGTCGTCTCCGGCATGGGGTGTTGAGGAAGCTGCACACCCGCCGTGTTGCGGGTCAGCGCAGTAGCAGAACAGGCCGGCGTGCCCACCTCCTCGCTTTGCTGTGAGGGCTTCTTGGGCCAGGCGAAGACGACTTCGGTGGGGTTGGGCTATCCCAACCTCGCGCTGGCGACGGTGCCGGGTCATGTCGACGTGCAGTCGGCCGATGAGCTCCGCACCAACGTGCTCGGCACGACTGTCGAGTATGTCATCCGCAACCTCACCGGCGAGGTCGCCGCGGTGCAGGCGGCGGTCGATCCCGATCCCCAGGACATCGTGTTCGAGGGCAGCTTCGAGGAGGTCAACCGCCTGTTCCTGGAGAACGGCTGGAGCGACGGCCTGCCGATCGTGCCGCCGACCAAGGAGAAGATCGCCGAATTCCTGGCCTTCACCGATCTGCCGGCCGACCATGCGATCGGCAAGCTGCTGCCCGACAATCGGATGGCCACGGTGTGGAACGTCGCGGTCAACGGCGTGATGGCAGGCTGCCGGCCCGAATACATGCCGATCCTGGTGGCACTGGCCGAAGCGATGGCCGATCCGCAGTACGGCGGCGAGCATTCCGGCAACACGCCGGGCGCGGAGACCCTGATCGTGCTGAACGGGCCACTGATCAAGCAGCTCGGCTTCAACTACGAGCAGGGCGCGTTGCGTGACGGCTTCCAGCCCAACACCTCGATCGGCCGCTTCTGGCGCCTCTACCTGCGCAATGTCGCGGGTTTCCTGCTGCACCAGAACGACAAGGGCACGTTCGGCAACACCTGGCGCGTGGTGATGGCGGAGAACGAGGACAGCCTTGCCAGGATGAAGTGGCCCACCGTCGCGGCCGACATGGGCGCGCCGGCGGGGGAGAGCGCGGTCACCATATGGCGCTTCACCGGCGGCAACGTCATCGTCTCGGTGTTCGGCGACAGTGCGGAGAAGGTGCTGCCCTATCTCGGCAATGCGTTGGTGACCCATTCCGGCTGGGAAGTGATCTTCACGGTCGGCATGGCGACGGGCACCTACCGGCCGCTGCTGGTGTTGAGCCCGCTGATCGCCGAGACGATCGCCAAGACCATGACCAAGCAGGACGTCCAGAACTGGCTGTTCGAGAATGCGCGCATGCCGGCGCACCTCTTCGAGAAGTACCTGTGGGGCTGGACCAACCTGGTGCCGGGCAAGCGCACGCTGAACGACTGGGTGCGGCTCGGCAAGCTGCCCAAGGTGTTCGCCGGCAACGATCCCAACCGGCTGGTTCCGGTCGTGACCAGGCCCGAGCACGTCATGATCGCGGTGTCCGGCGATCCGCTGCGCTCGAACTGCTATGTATTCGTCCACAACGGCATGCTGGGCTTCCCGACGACCAGGGCGGTGAAGTTGCCGAAGGGCTGGCGGATGAAGCTGAGCGACGCGCAAGGATGAGTGAAGACGGCGACCTCTGGATCGTGCTCCCCACGGGCCAGCAGGCTGCCGGCGGCTGGATCGACGACACGCTGAAGCAGCGCGCGGCCGAGCAGGGGCTTTTAGCCAAGGTCCCGCTCGCCGCCGACTTCCCGCGCCAGCGCATCGAGGTCGTCCGTGGGCCGCGTGGGGAGGATCGCCTGCAGGAGCTTTTCCTGCGGCGCGGCTGGAGCGACGGCCTGCCGGTGGTGCCGCCGACCGTGGCGCGGGTGAAGCAGGCGCTCGCCTTCACCGACCGCACCCCGACCGAGGTGATGGGCGAGGTCGAGCCCTTGAAGGGGCTCGCCACCGTGGAGAAGGTCGCGGCCAACGCGGTGATGGCGGGCTGCCGGCCGGCGTATTTGCCGATCGTGTTGGCCGCGGTCGAATGCGTGCTCGACCCCGACTTCAACATGCGCGGCGTGCAGACCACGGACGAGAACGTCACGCCGATGCTGATCGTCAACGGACCGGTGGCGCACGAGGTTGGCGTCAATTGCAGCTTCGGCGTGCTGGGTCCCGGCTGGCAGGCCAACGCCGCGATCGGCCGCGCGCTGCGCCTGGTGATGCACAATATCGGTGGCGGCTGGCCTGGGGCGGTCGCCTTCGCCGGCCTGGGCCAGCCCGGCCGCTACACGCTCTGCCTCGCCGAGAACGAGGCGCAGAGCCCGTGGGCGCCGCTGCAGCCGGCGAGCGCGGTGACGGTGACGCGCGCCGAGGGCGTGATCAACGTCACGGGCTTCCTGCCAGAGATCGCGAGCGTCATGGGGACCGCGGCCTCCGGCTTCGGCATCCTGTGGAGTGGCCGGCCGACGGTGCTGATCGCGCCCGCGGTAGCCGCCGACTGTGCGCGCCGCGGCATGAGCAAGGACGATGTGCGGCGTTTCCTGTGGCAGCATGGACGCTGGCGCCGCGAGGACTGGCAGAAGTCCTGGCTGACCGAACGCATCGTCGCCGGCCGCCGCTGGCCGGATTGGGTCGAAGAGGCGGCCGAAGCCGGTGACATTCCCGCCGTGCGTTCGCCGGACGACATCGTGCTGGTGGTCGCTGGCGGTGACATTCCGATTCCGCAGAATGCCTATTGTCCTTCGTGGGGCTTTCCTCCCGCCTGCATCACGCGCGAAGTGCGGCTGCCGTCGGACTGGACGGTGCTGCTGGCCGACGCGCGCGAGAGCGCGGCTGCCTTGGTCGAGAAGTAGGGAGTAGAGCAACTTGGCCGTAACGAGTTTCGACATCGCCGTGATCGGCGGCGGCATCGCCGGCCTCACGGCGGCCCATCATGCGGCGCTGGCCGGGGCATCGGTGGGCCACTTCATCGCCGACGGCATGCCGGGCGGCTTGGTGATGAACGTAGGGGCGCTCGATGGCTGGCCGGCAGCCGGCTCGGCAGGCGGCGCGGAGCTGGCGGCGGGCCTGCTCGGCCGCAACGAGGAACTTGGCGTCTCCCTGGTGCCGTCGCGCATCGATTCGATCGAGGGCGCGGCGGGCAAGACGCTGAGCGGTCCGGACGGCACCTGGCGGGCCAGGCAGGTCATCGTGGCCACCGGTGCGTCGTTGCGCACCTTGGCAGTCCCTGGCGCCGAGCGGCTCGCCGGCCGCGGCGTGTCGCAATGCGCCTGGTGCGACGGCGGTCTCTACCGCGGCGCCGAGGTGGTGGTGGCCGGTGGTGGCGATGCTGCCCTGTCCGAAGCGATCCATCTTGCCGAGTTCGCACGCTCGATAACGATCGTCACGCGCGGCGAGATGTTCCGCGCGCGTCGCAGCTACGTCTCGCGCGTCGCCGATGACGAGCGTTTCAAGCTGCGCTGGGCCAGCGAGATCGTCGAGGTGCTAGGCGACCAAGGCGTCGAGGGCGTGCGCATGCGCGACAACGAGGCGGGCAGTGAGGAGATCGTCGGCTGCAGCGGGCTGTTCGTGTTCGTCGGCCTGGAAGCCAATGCCGGCCCGCTGCCAGCCGATGTCGTGCGCGATGAGCGTGGTTTCGTCGTCACCGATGCCAATTTTGAGACAGCCTCGCCCGGCGTGTTTGCCATCGGCGCCGTGCGCTCGGGTTACGGCGGCCGGCTGACCCAGGCCGTCGCCGAGGCGACGACCGCCGCCGAACGCGCGGCCGCGCGCTGCGACGACTGAGCAGGGCCTACGTCGGCACGACCGCCATCGCCTGGATCTCGATCTTGGCGCGATCCTCGATCAGGGCCGCGACCTCGACCACGGCCATCGCCGGGAAATTGCGCCCCATGATCTCGCGGTAGGCCTTGCCGACGCCGTCGAGGTTGCCGAGATAATCCTTCTTGTCGATCAGGTACCACGTCATCGACGTGACGTGCTCCGGCCTGGCACCGGCCTCGGCCAGCACGTCGACGACGTTCTGCAGGGTCTGCCGGACCTGACCGACAAGATCGTCCGTTTCGAACCGGCTCTGGCCGTTCCAGCCGATCTGACCACCAACGAAGACGAGGCGGCCCTGGGCGGCGACGCCGTTGGCGTAGCCCTTGGGGTTCACCCAGCCGGCGGGCTGCAGGATCGTGTGCGTTGTCATGATTGACCTTGGTTTCTCAGCGGAAAGCGCTGGATCTTGCCCGTCCGGGTCTTGGGCAGGGCCGTCGTGAACTTCACCGAGCGTGGATACTTGTAGGGCGCGATCGTTGCCTTGACGTGATCCTGCAGGCGCTTGGCGGTCTCGGGATCTGGGACGATACCATCGACCAGCACGACATGCGCCTGCACGATCTGGCCGCGCTCGGCGTCGGCAATGCCGATCACGGCACATTCAGCCACGTCGGTGTGGGCCAGCAGCGCCGCCTCGACCTCGGGGCCGGCGATGTTGTAGCCGGCCGAGATGATCATGTCGTCCGAACGTGCGGCGAAGTGGAAGTAGCCCGCCTCGTCCTGCACGAAGGAATCGCCGGTCAGATTCCAGCCGTCGCGCACGTAAGCGCGCTGGCGCTGGTCGGCGAGATAGCGGCAGCCGGTCGGGCCGCGCACGGCGAGCCGTCCGACCGCACCGCGCGGCACCTCCTTCATGTCGTCGTCGACGACCTTGGCCTCGTCGCCCGCTGGTCAGATGAACATGTCGAGCTGGTTGTAGTTCTTCAGCACGTCGGCGCGGGTCGCCTCGTTCCAGCGGTTCTGCTCCTCGCGGCCGACCAGCGGTCGGTAGGCGTAGGGCGTCTCCTGCGGAAACCGCTGCCGCCGCGCATCGATCGCGATCTGGAGGATGCGCGTGCGCGCCTCGATGCGCGCCAGGTCGTAGGTCTCGACCTTGCCGTTCAGGCGCCGCGTCGTGACGTTCAGCACGCGCTTGCGCGGGAAGAACCCGGCGTTGAGGGTGATGCGGCGATCGGGCGAGCTGTTGGCGAAGGAGCCATGCACGAGCTGGCGGTTGGTCACGATCGTGTCGCCGGCATCGCACAGCATCGGCACCGCGCCTTCGATGCGGTCGGAGCCGCTCTCGGCCACAAGTTTCTTGATGTCGGCCTTGCCGCGCTTGTGGCTGCCGGGCAGCACCCACACGCCGTTGCCGGCCGTGCTGGGATAGAGCTGGGTCATGAAGTTGAAGCCGTGCGCGCCTTGGTCCCAGTCGGCCGAATTCCAGTGGGTCGTTCCGTCCTGGTGCCAGGCGACCGACGGACCGAGCCCCGGCTCCTTCACGAAGGTCACTTCGTTGTAGGGCACGAAATCGTCGCCCAGGATCGAGGCCGCTGCGGTCAGCAAGCCGGGATGGCCATAGAGGCGCAGGCAGGCATCGCTGAGATGAAGGTTTCCGTCGAGCAGCTCGATGGTCCAGGTCGGCGCATCCTCGCCCGGATCGGGCTGCAGCATCGCGGCGGGATGGCGGCCGTTGTTCGCGTCGGTGCCTCCTACCGGATCGCTCAACGGCTTTGCCCAGCGATAGGGCGGCTTCAGGATGCCATGGTCGGTCGCCGGC
>JAEZIF010000018.1 GCA_023416135.1 Pseudomonadota bacterium | reverse complement strand
TGCTGATCGCCGGTGAGGGCGGCCCTCATCGCTGCCACGGCGCCGTCACGCAATGCGGCAGGATCGTTCCCGCCAGTAGCTCCCCGCATTGACCGCTCGACGGCCGCGAACGGATCTGCGCCGGCGGCGATCGATGGGGCGGCAGTCTGGGCCGCTGTCTGGACCGCACCGCCTGCCGCCGAAGCCACGCCGCCGGCAGCACTCGCAAGACCGCTATATGCGCCGCCAACCAGGCCCCCGATGGTGGAGGTCAAGAGGTAGAAGATGACGAGCGTGGAAAGAGCCCAGGTCGTAAGGCCATGCCAGCCTGCGGTCGATTCTTTCGGCTGGCCGGAAAGGCGGCCTGCCGCAAAACCGCCGGCGAGCGCGGCAACGACCCCGGAAACCAGAATCCATATGCCGGCACCGATCGAGAAGCCCCGGGCGGAGGGATTGTCTGCAGCTCCGGCACCGGGATCGAGAGCCGATGCGCCGATGCCGATCCCGATCATATTGAGGATGAGTTGTGCCACCAGAGCGACGACGACGCCGGCAAGTACGGCTCCCCAAGAGATCCGGTTGATCATGATCGTCCTCGCATCCTCTGCCGGCGTGACCGGACTGACGTGAGGGGCGTCGAGGTTGCCGCGTTGGCGCGGTGCATTGCCGATCGGAGCTTCTGCCATGTCTCTCCTCCTGGGTGGGGTATCGCGCGCAGTAAGGCAGTAAGGGTGAGGCGCGCCCTGTTGCGCGACTCGCGTGCGCGACCCGCGTTGGCTGCTTCACTCGCTGCAGGAAAGAACGACGCGCGTCGAATAAGGATGACGCGGTTCGGAGAGAAATCGACGTTCACTATTGAACACACTTCAAGCTCCGCCCGTGAGGCTCGTGCGCTCGAAGCCATTAGTCTCGGCGGCATAGTGGCCCCCGGGGCGGGCCGCAGCCGCAGCCACCGCGAAGCTCAAGCGCGGCCCGCGCGGAATGAGCACTCAATCACATTATGTTTGGGCAACATCGCTCAAAGTGAGGGCCGCGCTCAGCGAAGCGCCACGTGACGAGATGACCCGCTGAAGGAACGCGTAGCGCCATCCCGACAGGAGATGCCTAGCCGCCGAGCAACCGCCCGCGTCCGCTCTTCAGAAGGCCACGCGCGAGGCGTCGTCGATGCAGACATGCAGGAACTCCCAGCCGACGCCACGGCTGTCCTCTGGCCGCTATGGTCGCTCGTATCGGCGCGGCGGCTCGGCCGGTTCCAGGGCACTCGGCTTGCGAAGCCCCAGGCGCTTGAGCACGCGGCTCACCGTCGCCGGCGAGACGCCGACGGTGCCGGCGATCTCCTGGCCCGGCATGCGCTGGCGCCGCAGGCTGGCGACGCGTGCGGTGTCAGACGGGCATTCTCATGGATGTCCATTCGGCTCTCCTCCAAGGATCGTTGACGTCTCGACAACATCAGCTTCCTCGGCCTGAGCCGGATGGACAACCTATTGAAAGCTCACACCTAGAGCACAAGACTATCAATGGCTGTGCACTGTAGAACTCTCCCGACGTGAACGGCGCGGCAGTCTCGTGGCGCATCACCGGCGAGGAACGAGAGGGCAGCAAGCAAAAAGTCGACTGCCCAAGCTGGAGCAACCAATGTAGTGGCAAGGACCGATACGATGGCCTCACCCAAAGCCTTCGACCCCGAAGCGTTCCTGACGACAGTGGGCGCGGGTCGCTCAATCGCGACGTACAAGGCAAAGAGCTTCATCTTCCGGCAGGGCACCGCCTGCGACTCGGTGTTCTACGTACTGCACGGCCAAGTCGAACTCACCGTGGTGTCCAAGCAGGGCAAGGAAAGGGTAGTGGGCGCGCTCGGGCCTGGTGCCTTCATCGGCGAAGGCTGCCTGGCTGGCCATCCCCGCTACCTCGCGTCGGCGCGCACCACCACCGAGGCCACGGTGGCGAGGGTGGAGACAGCGACATTGTCCCAGGCAATCAAAGACCATCCCGAGATGTCGCAGCGCTTCATGGCGTTTCTGCTGCTGCGCAACAGCCAGGTCGAGGCGGATCTAGTCGACCACCTCTTTAATTCAAGCGAAAAGCGCCTTGCCCGCCTGCTCATCCAGTTGGCCCAAGTCGGCCAAGAGGCAGAGCTGCGTACAGTCACGACGCCGATCAGTCAGGAAGTGATGGCGGCGAGAGTCGGAACTACCCGCTCGCGGATCAACCAGTTCATGAACAAATTCCGAAAGCTCGGACTCGTCGAGTACAACGGCGAGCTGAAGGTCCACTCGTCGCTACTGAACGTCATCCTCCGCGAGTAGCTGCTCCCGACGGGACGGCAATGCCGTGCGTGGGCACTCTTGAGTCTTGTCCCGCCGCGCAAGCGAACCGCGACACCTGAAGTCCCAGGATAGATGACTGCTGCCGCCGCCCGGCCGGGGCAAGATCGACGCCATAGGCCGGCTCCTCCTTCAGGGGAACCGTGCAGCGAGCACGTTGCCGGGAACGGCTCACACTCCTACGGTCACTTGCTCAACCGGGCAAGCCAGGTTGATCGCCTGACTGGTTCGACCACCGTCAGAGCGGCGCACAGGAGCTTCGCCCAGCACCAGAATGCGACATCGACCATCGTGTGGAATGTGCCCCAAGCGAACAAGACGGGGACGACCGACCAAACCAGGAAAATCGCGCTCGCCAGCGGGAGCTTCCCGAACGCAAAGGCCGTCTGTTGCCAAGCACACCAAAGAAAGATCACCAGAAGCACAATCAAGCAAGCGCTTCGAACCCGCAAATCCGGACTGTCCAGTGTGACGTCGATCTTTGCTGAGAGCGGCAGGTACCTGGCCACGGACGCGACCTTGTACCAATAGAAGGTTTCGAGGACCTGGGCGGGATATTCGGCGACAATCTCCAGAAAGGCCGAGCGTCGGGGCCACCCTTGCTGCGCACGTGGTGAACCCAATTGCACATGCCGTTGTCATCGCTGACGCCGGCTTGCAGGGCACGGCCCGCCGGCGGCGTGCACAGATTGTATCTCTTTCTGAGATCGCCAAAAGGCAGCTTGGGTGTTGGCCCAAGCGCGCATCATTCGCACGGAGATGTCGGTCCGGAGTACGTCTGGCAGAGGCTGGATCGGACTTGGCTACCGCATTACAGGGCCGGCGATGTCACGCTTCATACAAAGCTCTCCCCTCACCTCACGACGGGCTTCGGAACCCGATCGCACCGCTACAGCTTCGAGATTCGCGTGATTGCACGCGACGCGCCCCCACCCGAACATCTGGATCCTGCGATCTTCGTTAGCAGGCACCTTGGTCAGCCGAGTATTGTCGGGGTGAATATGACGCTCGGTACTCGCGCGGGCAGCTTCCTGGCTGCCGTAACGGCGGAGCGCGAGGTGTACTCTCGTTGATGAGTCGCCGCGGTTATGGGTTTACATTGGCGCAGTCAGATCTTACGGAAAAGCTTCTACACCACCTGCGGCGGATGCCGGACGCGACGGCGGCCGAGGCGCCGGCGGAATTCAGGCGCCTGCTGATCGATATGGAGTTGACGCCAAGCGCAGCAAGCCGTGAGCAGATCCGCCGTGCGTCGCGCGCTTTTCGTGGTCGGCGTTCTCCCGGGGTTCTGCTGGCGCAAGGAAGGACGGACGCAGGGACGATATGGACCCCACCTATGTACGTGTAGGCGAAAGCCATCGGCGCGTGACGCTCACGGTGACGCGGCGCTCGGAGCACCAGCTCATCGTGCGTACGCGGGCCGCCTTCCATCCCGACAAGGTATCTCCCATCCACGAGATCAACGAGGTCGAACTGCGCCCTGGCCCGAGCGAGACCGCTTCGAACTCGATCCCGCCCCATCCTCATCCGTATTGGCTTGCCGTCGAGGTGCTTCGCGACACCGGAGCGGGATGGACGAGGGTCATACCGCGTCGGAGCGAGGGCGTTGAGGTTCCCCATAGCTTCGAGTTCGACTGGCCCGACGTCGCGCTGGACATCACCTACTCATGATTGACTGCCTCGCTGCTCATGTCATGGGATCAGCATTTGCAGAGCAGAATCATTCCGGAATGCAAGGGTCAGCTGCACCCCTTCTCGCACTGTGCGCCGCAGGCGGGTCCCATGGGGGAAGGCGGTGAGCGCTCCGCTCCCCTCCAGGCGCTGGATGCAGCGTCGCGACAGGCCGAGTTCGTTGGCGAGGAGCCGGTCCGCCCTGAGCCCCACCGGTTCGGGAACGGCGCATACGATTTCCAGTCGGCGGGCCGACGTCGCAGCCCCGGACAACACACGCTTGATCACCAGGGCGTCGTCGAACTGCTCGACGCGATCGGCTCTGCGCCTCAGCCCCTCCACGTCGAAGGCCAGCCTGCGGACCACGTCCGCAGCGCTGGCCCTGAGCGACATCAGGAATTCAGGATCGATCGCCTGCACCGGCCGGCGCTCCAGGACGGGGCAGTTCCAGGTGTCGTCGCAGCGGGTGCATTTGTAGATCAGCCAGGCGTCGACCCGTTTGCCGTTGGCATTGACCCTGATCCTGTCGCTGCTGCGGAAGCGCCTCGCCTCACCGCATCGGCTGCAGGCGAGCCACGGTTGAGGCGCCGTTCGAGAAATGATGGTCCATTGAACACGTAAGACATCGGACATGCCGGCTTGCTCTTCCCATTGGGAAGCTCAGCAGGACGGCGGCAGGATGAACCCCTTCGGACGCGGCGTAGCAAGGACGGTGGAGCGGAGAGCTGCCATGGCGGCGAGACAAGTCATGCCAAACCGGTCTCGAGCCGCCACCATGAAGAGCTTGCACGCAAAACGGCGCGGCGACGCTTCTCGCGTTGCCGCGCTGGTGGAACTGACGAGACCGGCGATTACTTGGGCAAGGTCGCTCAACCGTGGGCTATCAACGGCGATGTATCTAGCCCAGGAGGCCGTGCCGGGGAAGCCGCGGATCAGCCCGGCAGCACGAAACGGACCCCGGGACGCGCCAGGCCGCCGCCCAGCGCGACCGGCGAGCCGTCGGCTCGCCAGCAGGCGGCGCCGGTCATGCTGCCGTCGTCGTGGAACTGGATGGCGTTCATGCCGCCCGCCACGGTCGGCATCACCTGCAGCTTGTGGCCGCGCTCCCTCAAGCCCTGGCGCACCGTCTCCGGAATGCCGTGCTCGACCTCGAGCACCGGCCCCTCGGTCCAGATGCGTGGCGCCTCGACAGCCTCCTGCAGGGTCATGCCGTGATCCAGAAGGTTGATCAGCGCCTGCCAGGCCGACGGGAAGATCTTGCGCCCGCCGGGCAGGCCCAGCGCATAGATCAATCGGCCGTCACGCAACGCCATCATCGGCGACATCGACGTCGTCACGCGCTTGCCTGGCGCGATCGACAGCGCATGGCCCGGCCGCGGATCGAAGTTCGACATGTAGTCGTTCGGCACCATGCCGATGCCGGGCACGATGAAACGCGCACCGAACAGGCTGTTGATGGTCTGGGTGGTGCAGACGACGTTGCCCCTGCCGTCGGCCGTGGTGAGGTGCGTCGTGTCAGCCCCTTCCTTGGCCAGCAGCCCCGACGTCCAGTGCCTGGCGCGGCCGGGATCGATGTCGGCGCGGCGCTGGTCGGCATAGGCCTTGGAGGTGATGCGTTCAACCGGCACGTCGACGAACGCCGGATCGCCGCTTGCCTGGGCGCGGTCGGCGAAGGCGATCTTCAGCACCTCGGCCAGCAGATGCAGCGTATCGACCGTGCCGTAGCCCAGGCTCTTGATGTCGTAGCCTTCGAGGATGTTCAGCATCTGGGTGATGTGCACGCCCGACGCCGCCGGCGGCGGTGGGCCGACGATCTCCCAGCCGCGATAGCGGCCGCGGATCGGCGCACGCTCGACGACGCGGTAGTCGGTGAGGTCCTTCTTGCTGACGAAGCCACCGGCCTTCTGCATGCACTCGACCAGAAGGTCGCCCAGCGGCCCGCCATGCAGCGCGGCCTCGCCCTGCCGGGCGATCAGGGTCAAGGCCTCGCCATAGTCGGCCTGCACCAGTCGTGTGCCGGCCTTCAACGGCGCGCCGTCGGGCAGCAGGCGCGTCGCGGCCAGCTTGTCCTTCGAGAGATCGCCGGCGGCGCTCTCGATGCAGTCGGACAGGTACGGCGTCACGGTGAAGCCGCGGCGTACCCGTGACCCTGGTCTGCCTGAACGCCGGCAACTGGCGGGAATTCCAGGAGGTCGGGCATCTGGACATTGTGCCCTTGAGCCGGGCCGAGGAGCGGCAGCCCGTCAACGTCCTGGAGTCGGTCATCGTCGGAGCGGTCGGCCGGGTTCACAAAAAGGTCGCGGATGCCCTCCACGCCAAGATCTACAACCGCTTGTACGCGGTGGTCCGAGCCCCGATCCTGTCATCCCT
>JAEZIF010000009.1 GCA_023416135.1 Pseudomonadota bacterium | reverse complement strand
CGCCGGCGCCTGGCATATCGACGACGGCCGCTACGCGCAGGAGACCCTGCCGCCGCGGACCTATCTCGCGGCGTCCTACTACTGGCGCTGGGCGCTCGGCATGGAGAAGAACCTGCTGGAGCGCGGCCTGGTCAGCGGCGAGGAACTCAAGGCCGGCCACGCCCTGGGCCCCGGCAAGAAGTTGCCGCGCAGGCTCACGAAGGAGGTGGTGGACGCCGGCATGACGCGGATGTCCTTCTTCCGCCAGCAACAGGGCCCTGCCCGCTTCAAGCCGGGCGACCGCGTCCGCACCCTGAACATCAACCCTCTGACACACACCCGCCTGCCGCGCTATGCGCGCGACAAGATGGGCACCGTCGAGCTCGTCCACGGCTGTCATGCCTATCCGGATGCCGTCGCCAGCGGGCGCGGCGACGATCCGCAGTGGCTCTATACCGTCGTGTTCGACGGCCGCGAGATCTGGGGACCGGACGCCGATCCGACGCTCACGATCTCGATCGACGCGTTCGAGCCGTATCTCGAACCAGCATGACGCGCCATCCGACGATCCCGGTCGCCGGCATCCCGAGCGACGCCGAAGGGCCGGTGTTCCGCGAGCCCTGGGAAGCGCAGGCCTTCGCCATGGCCGTGGCGCTGCACAAGCGCGGCCTGTTTACCTGGCCGGAATGGGCGGCGACGCTCGCCGACGAAATCAAGCGAGCGCAGGCGGCCGGCGATCCCGATACCGGCGCGACCTACTACTTTCATTGGCTGAACGCCCTCGAACGACTGGTTACCGAAAAGGGTGTTGCCGACGCAGGCCTCCTGGCGCGCTATCACGATGCCTGGGACCGCGCCGCTGACCGAACGCGGCACGGCGACCCGATCGAGCTCAGGCCCGAAGACTTCGGATAGAGCCGCACTGCCGGACCGCAGGCGTCGAAGCGCGCGGTCCGGAAAGACCATCAGCGCTGTGTATCCGTGCGGTAGACCGCGAGCTCCGCGCGCGTGTCGGCGATCGAGAACCAGCGGTGCTGCTCGGCGCGGAACTGGCGCCAGTTGGCGAGGATCTTCTTGAACTGCTCATTGCCCGCCGCCTCCTCGTCGAGCACCTGCTCGAGCGCGCCGCGCAGCGCCTTGATGACGTCCTCCGGCAGCACCGAGAGCTGCGTGCCGGCAGCGACCAGGCGAGCGATCGCCTGGGCGTTCTTGGCATCGTAGGAAGCGAGCATTTCGGTCATGGCGTAATAGCCGGCATAGCGCAGAGCCGCCTGGTAACGCGGCGGCAGGCTGGCCCAAGCCTGTTTGTTGACCATGACGACGTTGTTGGCCTCGAGCTCCATGACGCCCGGCGTGTAGTAGTACTTTGCGACCTTGTTGAAGCCGAGCTTCTCGTCGTCGTAGGGACCGACCCATTCGCAGGCGTCGATCGTGCCGCGCTCCATTGCGGGATAGATCTCGCCGCCGGCGATCTGCTGCGGCACCGCGCCCAGCTTCTGGAAGACCTTGCCACCGAAGCCGGCGGTACGAATCTTGAGGCCGTCGAAGTCTTTCGGCGTTTTGATCTCCTTGCGGAACCAGCCGAACATCTGGCCGCCGGTGTTGCCGGCGGTCAGCCCGACGACGCCGAAGCTGTCATAGACCTCGTCCATCAGCTTGCGGCCGTCGCCGAACAACATCCAGGCATAGTGCTGGCGCGGCGTGAAGCCGAACGGCAGCGAGCCATCGAAGATGAAGGACGGATTCTTGCCGATGTAATAGCCGGTGTAGGTGTGGCCGCACTCGACGGTGCCGTTGGACACCGCGTCGAGCACCTGCAGGCCGGGAACGATCTCGCCGGCGGCGAAGGGCTGCAGCTGGAACTTGCCGTCGGTCAGCTCGCCCACGACACGGACCACGGTCTGCGCGGCGCCAAACAGGGTGTCGAGGCTCTTGGGGAAGCTTGAGGTGAAGCGCCACTTCACGTTCTCGCTGGTCTGCTGGGCAAAGGCCGGCGATGCGGCCAGCGTGGCGAGCGCCGCGGCGGGCGCGAATTGTCGGCGAGTGATGGTCATAGGCGTGTCCTCCTCTTTCTTGCCGCAAATACTAGGCCGGCGGTCTTGGTATCGCTACCAGATTCAAGCAGCGCTCCAGCCGCCGTCGACGGGAATGGCCGAGCCGGTGATGTCGGCGCCGTTCGCACTGCAAAGCAGGGCGACCAGGGCGGCGACGCGCTCCGGCGCCACGAACTTGCCCGACGGCTGGCGCGTGGCGAGAAAGGTCCGTTCGGCCTCGGCCCGCGTCATCCCCGTCTTCGCCCGCTCCGCCTCCAACCTTCCCTCGATGTTGGGCGTCGGGATGGTGCCGGGGCAGATGGCGTTGCAGGTGATGTTGGCGCTGGCGGTCTCGAGCGCGACCGCCCGCGTGAAGCCGATCAGCGCCGTCTTGGTCGTCACGTAGTCGACCCTGTCCACGGCAGCGACCAGGCCGTAGATCGAAGCGATGTTGACGATGCGGCCGAAGTCGCGCTTGCGCATGCCGGGCAGTGAAAGCCGCACGGTGTGGAACGCCGACGACAGGTTCACGGCCAGCGCGCGGTCCCAGTCGGCGGGCTCGAACGCCTCGACCGGCGCGAAGTGGCGCACGACCGCGTTGTTGATCAGCACGTCGACTCCGCCGAAGGTTTTCTCGGCGGTCGCGACCAGGTCGGCGACCTGCGCCGGATCGCCGACGTCGGCGCCGTGATGGATGGCCCGGACGCCATGTTCGGTCTCGAGCCTGCGCCGGCCCGCATCGATCTCGTCCCTCTCGCCGAAGCCGTTCATCACGATGTTGCAGCCCTCGGCCGCCAGTCGCCCGGCCATCGCGTAACCCAGCCCCTGGGTCGAGCCCGTGATCAACGCACATCGGCCTTTCAGCATGTCTTCTCCTCAGGTGCTCTCGCGTTGGGCGATCTCGAAGCCGACGTCGATCCTGACCTTTTGCGGCGAGGCGCCGCGCAGCCGGTTGACCAGAAGCTCGGCGCTGCGCCGGCCGATATCCTGGCGCGGGATGCGCAGCGTGGTAACGGTCGGCACGGTATGCCGCAGGAGGTCGAGATCGTCGAAGCTCGCGATGGCGATGCGGCCGGGCACGGACCAGCCGCGCCTCTGGCACTCGAACAGGGCGCCGACCGCCAGGACGTCGCCGGCGAAGAAGCAGGCGTCGATGTCGGGATGGGTCTGCACCAGGCGGACCAGCGCATCGGCGCCTTCGGCGAAACCGCCGGGAGCCTCAAGCACCAGGCCGGGATCGGCCGGCAGACCGAGGTCCTTCAAGGCCGCGAAGTAGCCGCGCCGGCGCTCGCGCGAACGATCGTTGTCGCGCAATGGCAAGGTGACGAAGCCGATGCGCTTGTAGCCCAGCCGGCCAAGGTGACCGGTCATGGCGCGGGCCGCGTCGAAGTTGGAATAGCTCACCGCCATGTCGATCGGCCTGGCAGGCAGGTTGCCGGTCTCCACGACGGGAATGTCGGTCCGTGCCAGGAGCTCGCGCAGGCGCTTCGAATGGGCGGTGTTGTGCAGCACCAGGCCGCAGACGCGTTGCGCCAGCAGCGCCGAGACGAGCGCCTCCTCGTCCTCCAGGCGATGGCCCGAGTTCACGATCATCAGATGGAGGCCATTGGCGCGCGCCACGTCGGAGATGGCATGGATCATCGTGGCGTAGAGCGAATTGCGGATCGACGGGACGACCAGTCCGACCACGTTGGAGCGCTTGGACGACAGGCTGCCGGCGATGCGGTTGGGCAGATAGCCGAACTGGCGCACCGCGGCATCGACCTTGCGTCGCATCTTCTCGGATACGCTGGCCGGATCGGAGAGCGCGCGCGACACCGTCATCGGCGAGACGCCGGCATGACGCGCGATGTCGTTCATGGTGATCTCGCCGCCGCCGTTTCGCGCCTTGCGGCCATCGGCCTTGCCGGCCATCCCTGCCCTCCCTATAGGTTGGTAGCGATACCAGAACGGGCGGAGGAACGACAATGGCTGATCTCGTTGGCTTCGTCGGCGTCGGGCGCATGGGCGGCCCCATGGCCAGCCGGCTGCTGGATGCGGGCTATCGGCTGTGCATCTATGACGTATCGGACGAGGCGACTGCCCCGCTGGCGGCGCGCGGCGCCGAGATCGCCGCCTCTCCCGCCGAGGTCGCGTCGGCGGCGGAAACGGTGTTCATCAGCCTGCCGACGCCGGACGTGGTCCGCGAGGTGACGCTGGGCAGCAACGGCGGCCTGATCAACGGCTCCAAGGTGCGCACCGTCATCGACCTCTCGACGACGGGGCCCGGAGTGACGACCGAGGTGGCCGGCAAGCTTGCCGAACGCAAGATCGCCCTGGTCGACTCTCCCGTGAGCGGCGGCGTCACCGGCGCCAGGGCCGGCACGCTTGCCGTCATGGTGTCCTGCCCCAAGCCCGCCTACCAGAAGCTCGAGCCGATGCTGAAAGTGTTCGGCAAGCTCTTCCATGCCGGTGAGAAGCCCGGGCTTGCGCAAACCGCCAAACTCGCCAACAACCTCCTGGCCGCGACGGCAATGGTGGCGACGTCGGAAGCGATGGCCATGGGCGTGAAGGCCGGTCTCGACGCAAAGGTGCTGATAGACATCATCAATGCCTCGAGTGGCCGCAACAGCGCCAGCCAGGACAAGTTCCCGCGCGCCATCCTCCCCCGCACCTTCGACTTCGGCTTCGCGACCGGCCTCTCCTACAAGGACGTACGGCTGTGCGTGGAGGAAGCCGAGGCGATGGGGGTGCCGATGGTGGTGGGCGGCGCGGTGCGGGAGATGCTGGCCGTGACCCGTGCCCGGTTCGGCGCGGGGTCCGACTTCACTCACATCGCCAAGGTCCTGGAGGAATGGGCCGGCGTGGAGATCAAGGGGTAAGGTCATCCCGAGCGCAAGCGAAGCACCTCGTCGCCGTCTGCAATCGGCAATGAGACCCCTCGCTTCGCTCAGGACGACATGATCAAGGTGCTTCGGCCGCCTTCATGGTCTCCAGATCGGCGGTGAGGATCTTGCCCTTGGTCTCGGGCCCCAGCGCGACCGCGAGGATGACGATCAGGAGGAACACGATGGTGCTCACCATCATCGGCATGGCGAAGCCCATCTTCTGCTCGATGGCGAAGTAGCTGATGACCGGCGCCACCAGGCCGCCCCAGATCGCGCCCTGGTGATAGACGAAGCCGGACGCCGTCGCCCGCACCTCGGTCGGGAAGCGCTCGCTGAGATAGCTCGGGTTCTGGCCATAGATCGAGCCGCCGAACACGCCTTGCAGGATGAAGCCGAACACGATCCACAAGGGATCGGTCGTCCACAGGTAGAGCGGCGTGACGAAGACGGCGATGACACAAGGCACGATGATGGCGGGCCGCCTGCCCCACTTGTCGGCCACCGCGCCCCACATGGCCGATCCTGCGAAGACCACGATGTTGGCCCAGAACAGCGGCGTCGCCACCATGCCGGGCGTCCAGTTCAGCTCCTTCTGCAGGTAGGTCGAGAACAGCGCCCAGATCGAGTAGTAGACGCAGAACGCCGCGCCCATCCACAGGCAGCCGGTCAGCGTGTTGTAGATGTGCTGGCGCTTGAAGATGGTGAAGAGCGGCGCGTGCACTTCGGCCTTCTTCTCGGCCTGCAGCCGCTTGTTCTCGACCCACACTTCGGGCTCCTTGACGAAGAAGCGGATCCACACGACCACCAGCGCCGGCAGGATGCCGATCCACAGCAGGCCGCGCCAACCGATGTGTTCGTAGAGCAAGCCGTAGGCCAGCGCCGACAGCGCGAAGCCCAGTCCCCACGAGCCCTGCAGGATTCCGCTCATGATGCCGCGCGACCGGGCGGGCCAGGTTTCCATCGCCAGCGCTGCACCGGCCGGCCATTCGGCGCCCATGCCGATGCCGAGCAGTGCCCGGAAGAACAGCAGGAAGTAGAAGGATGGCGAGAAGCCCGCGACGAAGTTGCAAATCGAGTACCACAGGATGGAGATCATCAGCGGCGTCTTGCGCCCCATGCGATCGGCCATCCAGCCGGCGGCAGTGGCGCCGACCAGCCTGAGCCACAGGGTCAGGGTGAAGACGATGGCGACCGCGGTGATGGGTACATCGAACTCCTGGGCGATCGGCACCATGATCAGGAGAAAGATGGTGAAGTCGAACGCATCGAGCGTCCAACCGAGCCAAGCGGCGGTGTAGGCGTACCACTGGTCCCTGGTCGGTTCCTTCCACCAGGGTACCGTCGATGAAGCGGGAATGTTGGACGCGGACATCTGCTAAACCTCCCATGTTCGTATGAGGTTTACGCGTAGATACTCCGACTATCGCTACGGCAGCGCCGTCATGGTGCGCCGCTTGCCGGGCGCGAGCAATCGCCATGGCTGCACACCTGGTGATGCCAGCTGTGACCTTTACCTCCACATCTCCTGATGCGCAGAATACCGTGCTCTTGTCAGGCGGCGTACTTGCTGGCGCTGAGCGAAGCCCACAGCGCTTCCGGTCCGGCCTTGGCATAAGCCGCGCCGATCTTTTCTCCCCAGAAGGTCTCGCTGCCGAAGTCGCGGCGCCACACCCAGAGCCGACGTGTGTAGTGGTGCAGGATGTGCTCGTGGGTGAACCCCATGGCGCCCATCGACTGGTGCGAGATGGCGGCGATGCGCTGGGCGAAGTCCGAGGCCTGGCTCTTGGCCGCCGCGATGGAGAAACGCCCGCCATCGACCAATCCGCCCTCGTCGGCATCGCGCGCCGCGGTTTCGGCCGAGGCGATCGTGGCCGCGACATAGCTCGCGAGCTCGGCCAGCATGTGCTGAATGGCCTGGAAGGTCGAAATCGGCCGACCGAACTGCACACGCTGCTTGCAGTACTCGGTTGCCGTCGCCAGCACCTTGTCGGCCGCGCCGGCCATCTGCATGGCTCGCATGACAGCCGCCAGCTCGAAGGCGCGGTCAGCACCGACGGCCGACGGCGCGCTGAACTCGGTCGCGGCGTTCTCGAAGGTGACCGTGCCGTAGGGCTCGCCGGCGTGGCTCGGCTTGTCCTCGACCTGGGCATTGCCCGCTGCGACAACGGCCAGGGTGTTGCCGACCACCGTGACGAACCGGTCGGCCACCGAAGCGAAGGGCACGCGCTCGACCTTGCCGCTGACGCGGCCGCCGCTCAGTGAAAGATTGCCCAGCGCCAGCGTCGCCGGCCCGCCCTTGGGCTCCTCGCCGGCCTCGGCGATCAACAGGTTGCCGAGCGCGGTCTCCGCCAGCGGCACGGGCACAGCGTGCGAGCCCGCAGCGCGCAGCAGCGCCAGCATATCGGCCAGAGTGCCGCCTGCCCCGCCCTTGTCCTCGGGCACGGCGATCAGTGTCAGCCCCATCTCCTCGATTTCCTTCCAGAGATCGGCAGGCCACACGCCCTTCTCGACTTCATTGACGACCGCCCGGCCCGAACGCTCGGTGAAGAAGCGGTCGGCCGTCTCGAGCAGCATGTCGCGGGTTTCGCGGTCCATCATTCGTCTCCCTCAGCGCAGCCCGAGCCCGCGCGCGACGATGCCGCGCAGGACCTGTGTCGTACCGCCCTGGATGGTGTAGCTGGGCGCCATCATGGTGGCGTATTGCGCCACGTCGAGGAAATCGGCGAGGTCCTCCTCGGTCGTGGCGTCGGACTCGGCGATGGCGCGGGCGATCTCGGGCAGGTCCTGCTGGTAGATCGTGCCGAGGTCCTTGACCAGCGCCGCCTCGATGGCCGGTGACTTGCCGCCCTGCATCATGCCGGCGACGGCGACCGACATCTGGCGCAGTGTCCACAGGCGGGCAATCAGCCGGCCCAGGATCGACGAGGCGCGCCTGGCGGGCTGACGGCCCAGCACGCGTACAAGCTCGCGCAAGATGTAGAAATTCTGCATGAAGCGCTCGGGGCCTGAGCGCTCGAAGGCAAGCTCGCTCGTCACCTGCAGCCAGCCGTCGCCCTCGTTGCCGATCAGGCAGCTCTCGGGGATGAAGGCGTCGCTGAAGGTGACCTCGTTCCAGTCGTGTCGGCCGGCGAGGTTGATGATCGGCCGGATGGTGACGCCGGGCGTCTTGAGATCGACCAGGAGCTGGCTCAGCCCCTTGTGGCGATCGCCATGCTGGCCCGAGGTGCGCACCAGGGCGATGCAATAGTTGTTGCGATGGGCGCCGGACGTCCAGACCTTGGTGCCGTTGACCCGGAACCCGCCCGGCACCGGCTCGGCGCGCGTGCGCACCGAGGCGAGGTCGGAGCCCGAGTCCGGCTCGCTCATGCCGATCGAGAAGTAGCATTCACCGGCCGTGATCCTGGGCAGGATGGCCCGCCGCTGCTCCTCGCTGCCGAAGCGCAGCAGAAGCGGGCCGGACTGGCGGTCGGCCACCCAGTGGGCGCCGGCCGGCGCGCTGTTGCCCAGGAGCTCTTCGGTGATGACGTAGCGGTCGAGGAAGCTCCGCTCGTTGCCGCCGTATTGCTTGGGCCAGGTGATGCCGATCCAGCCCTTCTTGCCCAGCGCCCTGCTGAACTCCGGCGAGAAGGTGTTCCAGCTCGCGAACCGGTCCTCCGACTCTATCGTCGGCAGCGTTGCCTTCAGGAAGCTGCGCACCTCGCCACGCAGCGCCTCGGCCTCTGCAGGCAGATGGAACGGCGGGAATTCGAGCTTGGGAATGGACATCGTCATCTCGATGGTTGGATGCTTCCTCTGTGTCGGCTAATCCTATGCCACGCAACCGGGGAGTTTCGAGGGACGAATGCCGCGTCGGCCACCGCGCCTGCCGCCACTCCTGGCGGAATTCGACGACGAGGAACGCGAGGCCGTGCTGGCCGCCAACCGCGCCTTCTACCGCGCCTTCGCCGAGCGCGACGTCGCGGGCATGGACCAGATCTGGGCCGCCAGCGGCGCCATGGTCTGCCTGCACCCCGGCCAGGCGCCGTTGCACGGTCGCGCCGAGATCATGGCGAGCTGGCGCGGCATCCTGCGCCATCCCGAATCGCCCCAGGTGCGCTGCGTCGGCGAATGGGTGATCGGCCGGCCGGGCCTGGCGATCGTCGTCTGCCGCGAAATCCTGCCCGAGGGCCAGCTCATGGCGACCAACACCTTCGCCCGCCAGAGCGATGGCTGGCGCATGATCGGCCATCATTCGGGACCGGTGCCGCCGATCGAGACGAGACAGACAACGGCTGCCGCGCCGTCAGCCGCCGCGCCGCGCGATCGGCGCAAGCTGCATTAGCAGAGAATAGGAACGCGCCGCGCGAGTTCCTCAGGGTGAGGTGGTGTCTAGGAAGACGACCGAAGGCTCGACCTCGATCAGGAACCGCTCGTCGGCGAGGCTCGTCACCCCGATCCAGGTCGAGCATGGCGGGTCGTCGCCGAATCTCGCCCGCAGCACGGCGCTGATCGCCCTGCCCTCGCCCATATGGCTCTGCCTGATGTACAGGCGCAGCGCACCCACCTGCTCGAGCCTTGCCCCGACCGAAGCCAGCGCAGCCGCGAGGTTGTCGAGACTCTTCTCGAGCTGAAGGCCGATGTCCCCGGGTCCGACGATGTTCTGGTCGGCATCCCAGGCGACCTGGCCCGAGACATGCACGGCGCGGCCAAGCGGCGTCGCGACGACCGTCACCTGCGCGAACCCGTACGGCCGGCTGTCGAAGAGTCCGTTGGCGACGACAAGCGATCGGCCGCTCATCGCGGAACCGGCCCATCGATGCGCAGCAGGGGCCGCAGGCGATCGTAGGGGATCTCGACGGTATACGGGCCACCTTCGTGCTGATTGAACGAAAGCTCAAGGCGATCCTCGAGGAACACATAGCGGTTCGGCTGCTTCAGGATATCGCCGAGGTTGGGCGTGTTGATATCGGCGCTGACGATGCGCGAGATCTCCCTGAGCCAGTTCGAGTTCGGCAGGAACACGCCGTCCGGTCCCACCGCCTTGCCCGTGCGCAGGTCGACGAGCATGCCGGTCACACCGACGATGCCGTGGGCGCCGCCTTCGTAGGCGTCGTAGCTGATCTTGATGGAGACGGCGTTGGGGCCCGGCCTGCAAAGCGTGAAGGCCTGCTCGTAGCGCCAGGCGGCGCCATTGTAGTTGCCGTTGTCGTTGTCGGCATCGGGGCCGGGAACGACCCGCTCGGCCGCCTCGCCGGTTGCCGACGCCAGCTGGCGGTTCACGCTGGCGAAATCGACCGAACCGCCGTCGAACTGCGGATAGCTCGCGTCGATGATGTACGGGATGCCTCGCACGTTACCGGCCTTGACGATCGCCTGCTCGCTGATGAACGGATAGGCGGCCTCGCCCAGCCATTCGAGCTGCAGGGTGCGGTCACGGTCGCGCGTCTCCAGGCATTCCTCCATCTCCGAGGGCTCGACGGCGCAGGCCGCGGCACGGTTCGCGAGCCAGCGGATCTGATCGGCCAGAAGATGGTCCTTGGCGGCGCCGGTGAGCCGGCCCGCGAGCGCCGCATAGGCCGCCGCCATCTTGCGGTCGGCGGCGGTAAGCTCCGGCTTGGCGCAGATCGCGCGCTCGATCGGCGTCGCCGCCTTCGAGCAATCGACACGCGAGGGTGCCTGCGCCGACGCCGTGCCGCCCAGCACCAGGAGAAGGGCGCCGGCAACGGCGCCGCGGTCAGCGCGCGATCGATCCATCGGGTCGCAGGATGGGCTTCAACTTGTCGTAGGGAATCTCTACTTGGTAAGGGCCGGCGGCATAAGGCCCGACATCATAGGAATTGAAGATGACTTCCAGATGCTTGTCGGTCCAGCAATAGCGGTTCGGTTCGCTCAACAGCTTGGCGAGGCTGGCGGGCTCCAACGCGTCGTCGAAGCCCGGCCTGTCGACGAACTGCTTCTTGAGGTCGGCACCGACGAGCTGTGTCATGACGCGAAGCCATTGCTCGCCGGCGGTGAACACGGCTTGCGGCCCGACCACCTTTCCCGTGCGCAGGTCGACCAGGGTGCAGCGGGTCGCGCCATAGCCGTGCGCGCCACCGCGATAGCTGTCGAAGTGCGAGGTGATGGTTGCAGCATTGCCGCCAGGCGGCCGGTCGACGGTGAAGCCTTGCTCATAGTACCACTGCTGCTCGCGATCGGGCCCATCGTCGGTCTTGGGCACCCAATCATCGGTGAGCTTCTTCGCGGCGTCGGCGAAGCGGCTGTTGGTGGCGGCGAAATCGACGTTGGCGCCCTCGAACCGCGGATAGGTGATGTCGTAGGACCAGGTGATCTTGCCGAATTTGCCCTGCTTCGCCAGGGTCAGTTCGGTGATCCCGGGATAGGTTCCCTGGGCGTAGGCCTGCAGGTTCTTGAGGCGCGACGCGTAGCGGTTCTTCAGGCAGTTCTCGATGCTGTCCGGATCGGAGCGACAGGCACGATTGCGGTTGACGATCCAGCGTACCTGGTCCTTGACCAGCTCGTCCTTCGCCGCGCTGCCGAGCTTGCCGAGCAGCGCGGTGTAGGCCGTCGCCAGCTCCCGGTCGGCCTTGGCGAGTTCGCCGCTGCTGCAGATCGTGCGGTCGATGATGTTGTCGGCCTTGGCGCAATCGAAGCTCGGCCGCTCCTGCGCGACGGCCGCGGAGCCGGCACCCAGCACCAAAATCATCGCAGCCGCCGACTTCGCCAGACTGATCATCTCAATAAGCTCCCGAGCGGACCATCGGCACGCAGGACGCCTTTCAACGCCGTGTAAGGTATCTCGACCTCGTAGCCCTTCATAGCACGCTCGGTTGCCACTTTGCTCAGCGACAACACGAGTCTGTCGCCCTCGAACAGAAAATCTCGCGCATCGACCTCTCGCATGATCGACTCGATGTCGCTCGCCTCGCCTCTGCGATCACTGGAGGGAGGGTCCTTGGCCAGCTCCTGGCTGACGAGCTCGGCCAGGCGATGGCGCCACCTGCCATCCGGCACGAAGACTTCTTGCGGCTCGAGCACCCTGCCTGTGGAAAGGTCGACGAGATAGCCGGAAAGATCGATGCTTATCGTCCCGCCCACCCACTCACGCCAGACGGTCACCGAGACGACGGACGGCGCCAGCCGGTAGAGCGAAAATGTCTGGGTGATCTCGCAGTTGAAACCCGTGTCGATGGCGTCGAGGAGCGACGTCTGTGCCAGCGCGGCGAATACGCGATTCGTCTCGGCGAAATCCACCGATGATCCGTCGAAGCGAGGATACGCAGCATCGATGAGGTACCGCCCCCGCGGTCCGTCACCGGATTGCACGATCGCCTGCTGCGAGATGAACGGATAAGGTCCTCTGGCAAAGGCCTCGATCAGACTGGCGCGCTGGCGGTAGTGGAATTCCAGGCACTCTGCCTTACGCGGCGGCTGGACATCACAGGCGCGAAGGTCCGTCCGCCAGCGCGCCTGGTCGTCTTCGAAATGCACCTTGGCCGCGCCGCTGAGCTTGTCGGCAAGCGTGGCGTAGGCCGCTGTCATCTCGCGCTGAGCGGCCTCGACCCTGCCTTCGGCCCCGGCCGCCGCCGGCCACAGCAAGAACGCGGCGAGCGCAGCCGCGGCGAATCTCATACCCGCCTCCACGCCTTGAGCCGGCGCACCGCCTCCTGCATCTCGGCAGTCGAGCCCGCGAAGGAGATGCGCAGCGTGCCGGTGCCTCGGGCTCGGTCAAAGTCGACGCCGGGAGTCGTCGCCACTCCGGTCTCGGCCAGCATGCGCTTGCAGAAGTCGCGGCTGTCGTTGGTGAGGTGGGCGACGTCGCAATAGAGGTAGAACGCGCCCTCGGCCGGGGCGAATCGATCGAAGCCCGCCTCGGGCAGCCCGGCCAGCAGCAGGTCGCGGTTGCGGCGGTAGCGGCGCACGTGGCCGTCGAGTTCGTCGCGGCAGTCGAAAGCCGCAAGGGCTGCATGCTGGCTGAGCGTCGGCACGGAAATGAAGAAGTTCTGCGCCAGCCGTTCGATCGGGCGCACCAGTTCCTGCGGCACCACCAGCCAGCCGACGCGCCAGCCGGTCATCGAGAAGTACTTCGAGAAGCTGTTCACGACGATGGCCTGGTCCGAGACTTCGACCGCCGACACCGTGTCGCCCTCGTAAACGATGCCGTGATAGATCTCGTCGGATATCAATCGCACGCCGTTCTCGGCGCACCAGCCGGTCAATGCCTTCATTTCGGCATGCCCCACCATGGTGCCGGTGGGATTGGACGGACTCGCCACGATCAAACCATCGACGCGTCCCGCCTTCTTCAGCGCCTCGACGGTGGGCTGAAAGAGGTCGGCAGCCGAGGTCGACAGGTCGACGGCCTCGAGATTGAGCGCCGTCAGGATGTTGCGATAGGCGGGATAGCCGGGCGCCGCGAGGGCGACGCGGTCGCCGGCATCGAAGCTCGCGAGGAAGGCGAGCGGAAAGCCGCCCGACGACCCGGTCGTCACGATCACCCGCTCGGGCGACACTTCCGTGCGGTAGGCCTCGCGGTAGTGCCGCGCGATGCGCTCGCGCAGCGCCGGAATACCCAGCGCCGCGACATAGCCGATGCGGTCGCTGTCGAGCGCGGCGTGGGCGGCGGCAAGCGCGTTCTTCGGCGCCGGCGTGCTGGGCTGGCCGACTTCCAGATGGATGACGGTATCGCCCGCTGCCTCCTTCTCGGCAGCAGCCGCCATGACATCCATGACGATGAACGGATCGACTGCGCTGCCGCGGCGCGAGAGCTTGCCCGACATCGCGTCAACGGCTGGTGGCGACGATCGCCAATCCGGCGCCGGCCGGATCGATGGCGCTGCGGCAACTCGAGCCGCTGCCGCGCAGGCCCGACGGGCAGACGATGGCATTGACCCAGCCCCCCTGCCCGGCACGTGACGTCAACACATTGGCGAGAGGCTGGTCCTTCTCGATGGTGGCATAAGCCACGTAGCCGGTCGCCTGCGCCGCCGTTGCCGCGCCGCCGCCCGCGCCGACGAAGGAGAACTCGCCGTTGCCGGGGTTGGCGATGATCACCGGGCTGACCGAGCCGGCAGTGGGTGTCGGCGCCCCCAGGAGCACGCCGACGCCCGGTATCATGGCGCGTGCGCCGAACGTCTGGCCCATCGAAAGGGCGCAGGCCGCGGCCCCTGCCTTGCCATCGACGGCAGCGAGGCCCGCGAAGCCGCCGGAGTCGCTGGGCGTCGGTCCGCTGGGCGCCTGGCCTTTCCAGCCCGCCAAGGCCGAGGTACCTGCGGCCGGCGCCGGCGCGACGTACACTCGGCGGCGATAGTGACTCTCGGACATCGGCGCGCTGGCCTGCGGCACTGCTGCGCGCAGAGCGTCGACGGACAGGGCGCCGCCCAACTGTTCGGACATCGTGCGCGCGAGCTGGCCCTGAAAGAAGTCAGCACCACCGCGCTGGCGGATCGTGCCCAAGGTGCCCGCGAGCTCGGGTTGGGTGAGCGTCGTGCCCTCGGCCATCGCGCCACCAAAGATGCGCTGCGCCGCGCGATCGCCGCCCAGCGTAGCGCCCGCCGACTGCAGATCGCGCGCCAGGGCACGCGAAACCGGGACCCCGAAGCGCGCCAGCCGCTCGGCCGGCGCCACCGTCGCTTCCCAGCGCAGTTGGCCGTGACGGACATGCATCAACGTGATGGCACGCACACCCGAGGGCACGGTGAAAGGCTGGCCGGTGACGGTCCCGGATGCGGCGATCGGCGGGAAGACAAAGGCTTCGGCCGCCTTGGTCTTGTCGTTGTGGACAATGCAGGCACCCGAGGCGCCGAGGCTCGCGGCCGACGGCAAGGTGACCGCCATGGCGAAATACATGGCGACCGCGGCGTCAGCCGCATTGCCGCCGGCCAGCAGGATGTCGCGACCGACTTCTGCGGCACGGCTTTCGTCGGCAGCAACGGCGGAGAACGGCGAATTGACGCTATCGGCAATGACGCGGGAAAGACCACCCCTGCCCGGCGACATGCCGGCGGGATTGGCGGCCTGGGCAGCGGCCTCGGTTTCGCGATCGGTCTCACTTCTGCCACATGCAGCCAGCATGAACAGGGCGGCCAGCGCCAGGGCGTGCCGCACCGGGAGGGTGCGCGATTGACGCGGCCGCCCAGCGTTCATAGCCTGCCCAGAGATCGTGCCGCCCGTGTTCAAATCCATCATCACCCTCTTCTCTCTCGCGCTGTTCGCTCTGGCGCCGCTTGGTGCCGCGCGCGCGCAGCAAGGTCAACGGCTCAATCTCATCCGCGACGCGGAGATCGAGAGCAATATTCGCGCCCTCACCGTACCGGTCTGGCGGGCGGCCGGGCTCGATCCCAACGCCATCGAGATCATGATCGTCCAGGACAACTCGCTCAACGCCTTCGTGGCGGGTGGTCAGCGCATCTTCATCAACACCGGCCTGATCATGCGGACCGAAACGCCGAACCAGCTGATCGGCGTGATGGCGCATGAAAGCGGCCACATCGCCGGCGGCCATCTCGCCCGCATGCAGGAGGAATTGCGCAGCCTTTCGACGCTGCAGATCCTCGAGGCGATCTTGGGTGCCGGCGCCATGGCGGGTGGTGCGATGGCGGGCGGCGGCGTCGGCCGTGGCGGCGGCGGCTCGACAACCGGCGCGGGCGGCCCCAAGGCACCGGGATCGCTGATGTCGTTTCTGCACTATACCCAGACGCAGGAGAGTGCCGCTGACCAGGCGGCGATGAGCTACCTGCGACGCACCGGGCAGTCGCCCAAGGGCACGATCGAGTTCCTGAAAATCCTGCAGCGCGAGGAGCGCCTGCAGATCAACCGGCGCGATCCCTACCTGACAACCCACCCGCTGACACCCGAGCGCATCGGCGCCTTCGAGCAGGCGGCCGCGCAGTCCCCCTACGTCAATACGCCGGATACCCAGCAGAACCTCAACATGCACCACCGCATGGTGGCCAAGCTGATGGGTTTCATCTCGCCCGACACCGCGCTCGCTCGCTTCGCCGAGGCAGACCGCTCGGTGCCGGCGCGCTATGCCCGCGCCATCGCCTGGTACCGCAAGGGCGCGCTGGGGTCTGCCCTGCTCGGCATCGACGGGCTGATCAAGGAATATCCCAACGATCCCTTCTTCCACGAAGTGCGCGGCCAGATGCTGTACGAGAACGGCCGCGCTGCCGAGGGCGTGGTATCGTACCGCAAGGCTACCCAGCTCCTGCCGAGCTCGGGGCTGATCAAGATCGACTTTGCCCGCGCGTTACTCGCCACCAACAACACCGACAACGACCGTGAGGCGGTGCGCAACCTCGAGCTCGCCTCCCAGCAGGAACCGGGCAGCTTCGACTTGTGGCGCATGATGGCCGAGGGTTACTCCAAGCTGAACAACCCCGGCATGACCTCGCTGGCGCGCGCCGAGATGGCGGCGCTGCGCGGCAACAAATCCGAGGCGGCCACTCATGCCGATGCCGCCACCCGGCAGCTCCAGGCCGGCACGCCGGCCTGGCAGCGCGCCCAGGACCTCAAGGCGTATATCAACACGCGGCCATCGAAAGGCCGCTAGTTCCGGAGAATCCCATGCGTTGGCTCCCCTTCACCGTCTGCGCCGGTCTGGTCGTTATCGGCGCCGTCGTCGCGGCCACGGCGACCTCGCCGCGCCGCATCGCCACGGCGCCCGGCGGCTCGTCCATGGCGCTCACGGCAGACCAGGCCGAGCTCGGCAAGTCGATCCGCGCCTATCTGCTGGCCAACCCAGAGGTCCTGGTCGACGCCATGCAGGAACTCGAGCGCAAGCAGGACAGCCAGCGCGACGCGGTGGCCCAGAAGGGCGTGCAGGAGAACCAGGCCGAGCTCTACCGCGATGCCGACAGCCCGGTCGGCGGCAACCCCAACGGCGACGTCGTCATCGTCGAGTTCAACGACTACCAGTGCCCCTACTGCAAGCGTGCCTACCAGGCGGTGAAGTCGGTGACGGGCTCCGACGGCAAGGTGAAGATCATCTACAAGGACATCCCCATCCTGGGCGAGGCCTCGAAGATCGCCGCCCTCGCCGCGCTGGCTTCGATGAAGCAGGGCAAGCACCAGCCGCTGCACAACGCGCTGATGGAGTTCGCCGGCAAGCTCGACCGCGACAAGATACTCGAGATCGCCGTCGGCATCGGCATCGATCGAGCGCAGCTCGAGAAGGACATGGAGGATCCCAAGCTGAAGGCGATCATCGAGCGCAACATGGCGCTCGCGAGCGCACTCGGCGTGCGCGGCACGCCCGCCTTCGTGATCGGCAAGCAGTTCGTGCCCGGCGCCGTCGATGCCGCTGCGCTGAAGCAGCTCATCGCCGAGGCGCGCAAGGGCCAGGGCTGATTCCTCGGAGCGCTGGCCTCCCGGCGGCGCTCCGACACATTCACTTCAGAAGCGTCGCCTTGAGGCCCAGCGTGCTGACCAGGTCGGCGCCGGGGTTCAGCAGATAGTCCAGCTTGTCGAAGCCCACCGGCGGCTCGGGCTTGGCCTCGACGACGAGCGTACCGCCCTGCTCGACGAAGCGCGCGATGGTGTCCAGGAGCTGTGTCATCGACTGCGAAATCAGCACGCCCGCCGGCTGATAGCGGCGCACCTCGCGTGCCCAGCTGACGCGCAGGGTCGCCGCCGGCTGACCGGTCATGGTGGCGATGGCGCGCAGGCTGCGTTCCAGCAAGCTCTTGTCGGTCAGCACCAGCCGCGCCGCCCCCAGCGCCGCCGTCGAATCCTGCAGCGCCAGCAAGTCGCTGTCGTCGAGCGCCTTCCAGAAGGTCGCATCGGCATTGACGATTTGCGCCGAAAGCTCGATCTCGCCCAGCCCCGGGCTGACCAACGCGCAGCGGTCGAGCGTCAGCTCGCCCTTGCCCTGGTCCTCGGTGCCGTAGCAGTCGAAGTCGGCCTTGACTTCCTTGAGACCCATCGACTGCAGGGCCATCCGCAGCGACAAGCCTTCCAGGCCGCGCAATGGAGGCGCCAAGACGAAGCCCTCGATGTGCGTGCGTGTGCGGCTCGCCTTGTCACGGACATGCGCCGTCTGGAAGCCGACCTCGCCGAGCGAGATGCCGTAACGCTTGAACAGCTCGCCGTCGAACCCCGTCGACTTCGCTGTCTCGACGTGGACACGGCCGGACGGCGCACCGGGGAACCAATTGGCGGACGACATGGCCGCGATCACGCGACGGAAATCGATCTTGGTCGCCTTGGTCTCGGCGACGCTGAATTGCGCGGGCTGGCCCTCGCCCGAGGCGACGTCCATCCCGCCGATCGCCAGCGCGGCAATGAGGGCTCGCTCGTAGCCGTCCATCACGACCGACGCGAGGCCAACGGTCTCGCCGGTTTCCGGCAGCGTGATGCGGGCGTTGCGTTGTTCGAGGCGGCGCACGGCGAGCGCACCCATGGCGCGGGCGGTGAGTACCGCAAATTGGTACGTCCCGTCATAGGCCGCGTCATATCGCGCGAGATCCAGGCCCTCGATTAGCAGGGCATCCAGGGTCCATCGCGCGCCGGTCGCGCGGTCGGCCATAGCCACTTTCTCGAGCTCGACACGGTCCGCCTTCAGCGGATCGCCCCAGCGAAAGCCGGCTAGCGGGGTTTGGCCGGCCAGCAGCTCGCCGATCGGCCAGGACAGACCCGACGCCTCCCAGCGGCCGATGTTCAACTCCGCCGCAGCAGTCCTCGATTCGAGGTTGGTAAGCGTAACGCGCCGGGCGAGCAGCCCCACGCTCACCGCATCGACCTTGGCGGTGCCGGCGCGCTCGATCTCGCTCTTGATTCCGGCCGCCGCGTGCTGCTCCACCATCGGCACGCCAGCAGTTGCTGCGCCGGCGAGAACGACGACGGAAATCAGCGCAATGACGCCCTTTCTCATTGTTCGGCGTCCGGCTGCTTGGAAGGCTGGGCGGCGTCGAAGGCCGGATGCCTCATGCAGGTACCGTGGATGCGATGGATGGTCGGGTAGCGCTCCATGTCGACCTTGAAGCGCTGGGCATTGAAGACCTGCGGCGCCAGGCAGAGATCGGCGAAGGTCGGCGTGTCGCCATGGCTGAAGGCGCCGGTTCGAGGATCCTTGGCGATCGTGGCTTCATACGCCTCGAAGCCGGTCTCGATCCAATGGCGCGACCAGGCGAAGGCGCTCTCCTCGGTCTGGCCGAACTTCTCGCGCAGATAGCCCATGACACGCAGGTTCTGGATGGGATGGACGTCAGCCGACACGATCAGAGACAGCGCCCGCACCCGCGCACGGCCGACCGGATCCTTGGGCAGCAGCGGCGGCTCGGGGTGCGTCTCCTCGAGGTACTCCAGGATGGCCAGCGACTGGGTCAGCACCTCGCCGTTGTCCAGCACCAGCGCCGGCACCAGCTTCTGCGGGTTGAGTGCGACATAGTCCGGTGCCGCCTGCTCGCCCTTGCGCAGATGACGCGAGGCATGCTCGACCTTGATGTCCTTGTAGTTGAGCGCGATGCGCACGCGAAACGCCGCCGACGAACGGAAATAACCGATGAGCTTCATGACCGCCTCCGCCTGGACGAGAGTGTCCGTAGCGTCGCGCGGGCATGGGATCAAGCGGAGCTGGACGGGGTGAGATCAGCGATACCACCTGCACCCATCATGCTTCAGGGTGTGTAGCGCGCGACCTTCTGATCGATGGCGCCGAAGATCGACTGTCCGGCACGATCGAACATTTCTATGCGGATTCGATCGCCGAACGCCATGAATGGCGTCGCCGGCTTGCCGCTGTCGATGGTCTCGCGCACGCGCCGCTCGGCGATGCAGGAGCAGCCGACGGCGGCATCGCGGTTGGCGACGGTACCCGACCCGACGACCGTCCCCGCCTCCAGATGCCGCGTTTTGGCGGCATGAGCGATGAGCTGGCCGAAGTCGAAGGTGAGGTCGGTGGCGGCGTTGGGATGGCCGAACTCCTTGCCGTTCAGCGTCGAGATCAGCGGCAGGTCGAGTTTGCCGCCGTCCCAGGCTTCGCCGAGCTCGTCTGGCGTGACGGCGACCGGCGCGAATGCCGTCGCGGGCTTGCCATGAAAGAAGCCGAAACCCTTGGCCAGCTCCGTGACGATGAGGTTGCGCAGTGAAACGTCATTCAGGATGGTGACCAGCTTGATGTGCCGGCGCGCCGCCTCGGGCGACACGCCCATCGGCACGTCATCGACGATCACGCCGATCTCGCCCTCGAAATCGATGCCATGCGCCTCGTCGATTGCCTCGATGTCGTCGTTGGGCCCGGTAAAGGAATCGGAGCCGCCCTGGTACATCAATGGGTCGGTCCAGAAGCTGGGCGGCATCTCGACGCCGCGTGCCTTGCGCACAAGCTCGACATGCACCACGTAGGCCGAGCCGTCGGCCCATTGATAGGCGCGCGGCAGCGGCGCGGCAAGCGCCTTGGTGTCGAGATCGAAGGCACCGGCCGCCTTGCCGTCGGCAAGCTGCTGGGCCAGAGCACGAAGCTTCGGCTCGGCCGCTGGCCAGTGGTCGAGCGCCTTTTGCAAGGTAGGCGCGACGTCCGTCGCGCGCACGGCCTTGCTCACCGCGCGATCGACCACGATCAGCGTGCCGTCACGGCCACCTTCCTTCAACGAACCCAGCTTCATCGTTCCTCCCTACAGGCGTCTTCCCGAGCGTAGCCGCGCGAGGGGCGGCGCAGTCGAGAGACCTTCTCTGGCGTATGCCTTTGCCAATCAGCCATTCCACTCCGCCTCGCTGCGCGAGGCTACGGTCGGGATGACAGTCCGTTACTCCGCCGCCTGTTTGACCTCGGCCGGCCGCCACGACTTCACGTAACCCTCGAACTCCACGCCGGCCGGCATGGCGGCGATGTCGATGGCGTCCCGGGTGTCGATCATGACCGCGACCTCGTCGGTTTCGGTCCGACCGCCGCTGCCCGGCGTCCTGGTCGCGGCATTGAACGCTTTGGGATGCGGGCCGTGGGTGAAGCCCGACGGGTGTACCGTCATCATGCCGGGATGGATGTTGTCGCGGCTGAAGAAGCTGCCCTTGTGATAGAAGATGATCTCCTCGAAATCATCGTTGTTGTGGAAGAACGGGAGGCGCAGCGCCTCCGGATCGCTCTCGAAGGGTCGCGGCACGAAGGTGCAGACCACGAAACGGCCGGCAACGAAAGTCGTGTGCGCCGACGGCGGCAGATGGGCGCGATGGCTCATCAGGGGCCGCAGGTCTCGCCAGTTGATGCGCACGACGCTCAAGTCACCATGCCAGCCGATCGCGTCCAGTGGGTTGAACGGGAAGATCACCGTCGAGAGCTGGCCGCGTCGCTTGACCGAGACCTTCCATGTGCGCTCGTCCTGCTGCGCCTTGAAGGCGTCATCGATCTTCGGCGTGTCGAGCATCGCCGGGTCGAAGATCGCGTGACGGCCGACCAGCCCCTTGTCCGGCAGCGTGAAATGGTCGTTGGTCGCCTCGATCATCAGCGACGTCGTGGGCTCGGTGGGCGACAGACGCCACATCGTGCCGCGCGGGATCATGATGTAGTCGCCGTCGCGGTAACCGAGATGGCCGTAGTCGCAGAACAGCGCGCCCTCGCCCTCATGGATGAACAGGAGCTGGTCGCCGTCGCTGTTGCGCGCCAGCTCGGTCATCGCCTCCTCGAGCTTCCAGATGCGCACCTGTATGGTGCCATTGCTCAGCACCGGCTGGGAAGCCCAGGGATTGCCCTTGCCGGCAACCAGCTTGTTGAGATCGAAGGCGCGCGGACGGATGGCACCGTCGAACTCGATCCAGTCGGTCGGCTTGTGCCTGTGGTGGAACTGCGCAGACGGCCCGAAAAAGCCCTCCTTGCTGATTTCTCGCTCGTAGGTGCCCTCGGGCAGGCGGACATGGGCTTGGCGCGAGGCGGTCCCCTCGACCTGGCGCAACGGAATCCAGTTCTTGGTCATGGTTCCCTCCTTAGGCCTTCAGCACGCCACGGCGTATCTGGTCGAGCTCGATGGACTCGAACAGGGCGCGGAAATTGCCCTCGCCGAAGCCTTCGTTGCCCCGGCGCTGGATGATCTCGAAGAAGATCGGACCGATCACGGTCTGAGTGAAGATCTGCAGCAGAAGCCCGCCACCCTTGGTCGGCGCACCGTCGATCAGGATGCGGTCGGCCGCCAGGCGCTCCAGGTTCTCGCCATGGCCCGGCAGGCGGGCATCGACCTGCTCGTAGTAGGTGTCGGGCACGGTCTGGAACGGCACTCCCTCGAGCTTGAGCGTCTCGACGGTCTCGTAGATGTCGTCGGTGCCGAGCGCGATGTGCTGGATGCCCTCGCCGTGGTAGGCCGAGAGATATTCCTGGATCTGCGACCTGTCGTCGGTGCTCTCGTTGATCGGAATGCGAATCTTGCCGCACGGGCTGGTCATCGCCTTGGACTTCAGCCCGGTGAGCTTGCCCTCGATGTCGAAGTAGCGGATCTCGCGGAAATTGAAGAGCCGCTCGTAGAACTCGGCCCACTCGTCCATGCGGCCGCGATGAACGTTGTGGGTCAGATGGTCGATGTAGGTCAGGCCCACGCCCTTCGGATTGCGCTCGACGCCCGGCAGATACTCGAAATCGACGTCGTATATGGTGCCGCGCTCGCCGTAGCGGTCGACAAGATAGACCAGCGAATCGCCGATCCCCTTGATCGCCGGGATGTTGAGCTCCATCGGGCCGACCTTGCCCTCGACGCCCCAGGCGCCGAGCGACAGCGCGCGCTTGTAGGCATAGGCGGAATTCTTGACGCGGAAGGCGATGGCGCAGATCGACGGGCCGTGCACACGGGCAAAGCCCTGGGCAAAGCTGTCCTTCTCGGCATTGACGATGAAATTCACGTCGCCCTGGCGGTAGAGCGAGACGTCCTTGGAGCGGTGCCTGGCAACCCGCACAAAGCCCATGCTTTCGAACAGCGCGCCGAGTGCGGCCGGATCGGGCGCCGCATATTCGACGAACTCGAAGCCGTCGGTGCCCATTGGATTGACGTCGTCGATCGCTGCGGTGGGTTCGATTACGCTGGCCATGTCGACCTCCCGAATTGACCCGGATCGTAAATTAGTTTCAAATGTAACTATTATGTCCAGCCCTTCGCAAGCCCTCGAGCTGGAGAATTTTCTCCCCTATCGGCTTTCGATTCTGGCGCAAATCGTGTCGGAATCCTTGCATGACCTTTACGCCGAACCGTTCGGCCTGACGGTGACACAGTGGCGGGTGATGGCGGCCCTGGGCCGCTTCGCGCCTTTGACCGCTTCCGATGTGGGGCAGCGCATCGTCATGGACAAGGTGGCGGTGAGCCGGGCGGTTGCGGGCCTGATGAAGCGCGGCCTGGTCGAACGGGCGACCGACCGCGACGACCGCCGCCGCGCCTCGCTGCGCCTCAGTGCGCGCGGCCGGGCCATGCATGCGCGCATCGTACCGATCGCGCTCGCCTACGAGGAGCGCCTCTACGGCGCGCTGACCGCGGAGGAAAGACGCAGCTTCGCTGCCCTGACGGACCGGCTGTTCGCCCACGCCGAGATCCTCCGGAAGGCCGACTGATCCAGTCTTGAGCCCGCCTTGTCGCTCGGACTCGCCATGCTATAAGGCCCGACACTTTCAAGGATGGGGAGGCAGGATTTGGCCGCAAAGGCCGCCCGGCGCCCGCCGGCAGGAAAGCCGGTGCTGGTGCTCAACGGGCCCAATCTCAACATGTTGGGGAAACGGCAGCCTGAGATCTACGGACGCGAGACGCTCGCCGACGTCGAGCAGGCCTGTCGCGACGAGGCCGACCGCCTGGGGATAAGAGTCGAGTTCTTCCAGAGCAACCACGAGGGCGCACTGGTCGACCGCATCCAGGCGGCGCGCGAGGCCAATGCGGCCATCGTCATCAATGCCGGTGCCTACACCCACACCTCCGTGGCCTTGCTGGACGCGCTGAACGCCGCGGAGCGGCCGGTGGTCGAGGTCCATCTAAGCAACATCTACAAGCGTGAAAGCTTCCGGCACCACTCCTATATAAGCCCAGCGGCGGTCGGCGTGATCGCCGGACTCGGCAGCCACGGCTATCTTCTGGCGTTGCAGGCCCTCTCGCGCCTGCTGGCGCGCTGACCAACCCCTCGGAGCATTGGTCCATGGCAAAGTTCGAAATGGATACCGAGTTCGTCCGCAAGCTGGCGCAGATACTCCACGAGACGGATCTCGGCGAGATCGAGCTGGCCGAAGGCGACAAGCGCATCCGCGTGGCCCGGCCGACAGTGACGGTGGCCGCCGCTCCCGTCGCAGCCGCCACGGCCGCGGCGCCAGCGGCTGCAGGGGCCGCTCCGGGCGGCAACGACCTGGCCAAGCATCCCGGTGCGGTAAAGTCGCCGATGGTCGGCACCGCCTATCTCGCGCCGGAGCCGGGGAAGCCCAACTTCGTTTCGGTCGGCGACAAGGTGACGGCGGGCCAGACGCTCTTGATCATCGAGGCGATGAAGACCTTCAACCCGATCAAGGCGCCCAAGGCCGGCACGGTCGTGCAGATCCTGGTCGACAATGCGCGGCCGGTGGAGTTCGACGAACCGCTGATGATCGTCGAATAGGAACGGCGATGTTCGACAAGGTCCTGATCGCCAACCGCGGTGAGATCGCGCTGCGCATCCACCGCGCCTGCCGCGAGATGGGCATCCAGACCGTGGCGGTTCATTCGACGGCCGACAGCGACGCCATGCACGTGCGCCTGGCCGACGAATCGGTTTGCATCGGCCCGCCACCGGCGCGCGACAGCTATCTCAACATTCCGGCCATCCTGTCGGCGGCCACCATCGCCGGCGTCGACGCGATCCACCCAGGCTACGGCTTCCTGTCGGAGAACGCCCGCTTCGCCGAGGCGGTCGAGGCACACGGCTTCACCTTCATCGGGCCGACGCCACAGCACATCAGCATGATGGGCGACAAGATCGTGGCCAAGCAGACCGCCCAGGAACTCGGCCTGCCGCTGGTCCCAGGCTCGCCCGGCCCGGTCGGCTCGCTCGACGAAGTGATAGCGCTCGGGCAGGCGATCGGCTTTCCGGTGCTGATCAAGGCCGTGGCCGGCGGCGGCGGCCGCGGCATGAAGGTGGTCGAGAACGCCGACGCGGCAAACGAGGCCTTTTCGCTCGCTCGTGCCGAGGCCAAGGCCGCCTTCAGCAACGACGCCGTCTACGTCGAGAAGTATCTGGCGCGGCCGCGTCACATCGAGATCCAGGTCCTGGGCGACGGCCAGGGAGCGGGAGTCCATCTCGGCGAGCGCGACTGCTCGCTGCAGCGCCGCCATCAGAAGGTGCTCGAAGAGGCCCCCTCCCCTGCACTCAATCCCGAGCAGCGCCAAAGGATCGGCGAGCTCGCCGCCACGGCGGTCCGCAAGCTGAAGTACCGCGGCGCCGGCACCATGGAGTTCCTGTTCCAGGACGGTGAGTTCTACTTCATCGAGATGAACACCCGCCTGCAGGTCGAGCACCCGATCACCGAAGCCATTACCGGCATCGACTTGGTGCGCGAGCAGATCCGCATCGCCGCTGGTGCGCCACTCGGTTTGGCCCAGGCCGACATCAAGTTCCAGGGCCATGCCATCGAGTGTCGCATCAACGCCGAGAACCCCGAGACCTTCGTGCCGAGCCCCGGCCGCATCGCCGACTATCACCCGCCGGGCGGGCTGGGCGTGCGTGTCGATTCCGGCCTCTACACCGGCTACGCGATCCCGCCCTTCTACGATTCGATGGTCGCCAAGCTGATCGTCAACGGTTCCAGCCGCAACGAATGCCTGATGCGGTTGCGCCGCTCGCTCGAGGAATTCGTGATCGGCGGCATCGAAACCACGATCCCGCTCCACCAGCGCATCATCGGCGAGCAGGCCTTCATCGACGGCGACTACGATATCCACTGGCTGGAGAAGCTGGTCGGCCTGAAGAAGTAGAGAGTAAATTCCGGCATGGCGGATCAAAGACCACCCCCCCCTGAGAAGCGCATGCACGGCGCGCCTCGAAGGGTGACGCCGTGATGGCGGGCTGATCCCCGAGATGGAGATCACCCCTGAACTCCTGCTGCAGGCCTACCGCATCGGCGTCTTTCCGATGGGGGAACGCCGCGACGATCCCAAGCTCTATTGGCTCGACCCGCGGCTACGGGCCGTCCTGCCGCTCGATGGCTTCCACCTGCCGCAGCGCCTGCAGCGCACCATCCGCGCCGGCCGCTTTGCCGTCAGCGCCGACACCGCCTTCGCCGACACCGTGCGCGCCTGCGCCGAGCCGCGGCCCGGCCATCCCGAGAGCTGGATCAACGAGCCGATCGTCGATCTCTATACGGAGCTGCACCGGCGCGGCCACGCCCATAGCATGGAATGTCGGGTCGACGGCCGGCTGGTCGGCGGCCTCTACGGCGTGTCGATCGGCGCCGCGTTCTTCGGGGAAAGCATGTTCAGCCGCGAGCGCGACGCCTCGAAGGTGGCCCTGGTCCATCTGGTGGCGCGGCTGATAAAGGGCGGCTTCCAGCTGCTCGACTGCCAGTTCATGACCGAGCATCTCAGGGGCTTCGGCGCCATCGAGATCCCGCGCGAGGAATTCCGCGGCCTGCTGGCCGACGCCATCGACCGGACCGCGAGCTTTCAGCGCGAACTCGCCGGCGAGGATCCCTGCGCCATCGTGCAGGCCAATACCCGCAAATCATAGACGCCGTGATCGAGCGCCGACAGTGACGGGGTCGAGGCAAACATCCAGCCGGCGAACAGCTTCTCCGCCGCCTGCCCCGGCTTGTTGTCGACGATCGTGAGATAGGCGACCGATTCCGGCGGCGCCTCCGGCACGTTCACCAGGCAATCGCTGACGGTGATGGCGAGCGTGCCGAAACGCGTCGATTCGCCGACCGGCGCGAAGAAGCGCTGCGTGCGTGCCGTCACCTTGTCTAGTCCCTGCAGCTCGGCGACCCGTTTTCCCGGACCGTCGGGAATCGGCCGCAGGTTGACGCTGGCCGGGCGCGGCTGCTGCGGCTGCTGTTGCGGTGTCTGGGCCATTGCCGCACCGCCGGGGACGGCTAGGGCCGCCAGGAGAAGGGGAATGCGCACTCCTACTTTTTTCTCGAGTGTGGTGGCTCGAGCCCGTCGATCAGCTCGTGCAGGGCGGCTTTGATCTGGTCGACGTCGCATCCCATCAGAACCCCATCCTCTAGCGCGTCGGCGCAGAGGGTTTCGATCTCCTGGATGTTCTGGTTCAGCACTTTGATCTTTTCGAGGCAGGATACAGGCTTGCCATCGGGTTGACGCCAGACCGTCGTCGCCTTGGATGTGCGTGCGCTCATCATTTCGATCCCGAGCTCGTACCACCGAACATGAACTTGGCGATCAATTCCGACAATGGAATGGCGCCTTGGGTCATCTCGATCTCGCCGCCGGGCGGCAGCATCTTGGGGTCGCCGCCGGGCTCCAGCACCACGACCATGCCGCCGAGCAGCGATTCGCTCACGATCTTGGCGTGGGTATCGACCGGCAGATTCACGTTCGACGACACCAGCATGCGCACGACCGCCTGGTAGGTCTTGCGGTCGAGGTCGAAGCCGGTGACGGTGCCGACCTTCACGCCGCTCAACGTCACGTCGGCGCCGCGCTTCAGCCCGTCGATGCGGTCGAAGCGGGCGATGACGTCGTAGCCCGACGGTCCGCTGCGGTCCGACCTGGCGAAGGCATAGAAGACGAACACACCGGCCACCACCAGGACCAGAGCGCCAACGATCGTCTCGACGATATTGCGTCGCACCGCAGTCCCCTAGCCCGGACGCCACGCCTCGTAAGGCGGCCTGGGCTTCTCGCCCGTCGAGAGCGAATGGCCCGGCGGACGATAGGCCAGGTCGGTCCCGGTGAGGTTGGGAATATGTTCCTTCTGCCACGACTTGCGCGGCAGGCCGCCCGCCGGCGGCACGACATTGGTCGTGTGATGGAGCCAACCGTGCCATTCGGCCGGCACGCGCGAGGCTTCGGCGACGCCGTTGTAGATCACCCACCGTTTGCGCCGGCGACCGGCGATGATGCGCTTGTCCTGATAGTAGCGATTGCCTTCGGCGTCGGTGCCGACGAGCTCACCGCGCATCTTCGTGAAGAGCCAAGTGCCGATCGTCATTGATGAAACCACGCTGCGAGAGAGACCGCGCCGCTTGTACGCGGGCACTCCAAAACGCGCAACGCGACGCGATTGCGGGACCGGTTCGCTGCGTTTTTCGACATCCGAATCACCTCTTTTGACACCTGTTGCGCACTTGCATCATCTAGTACCACCCTTACACAGCTCTACAAAATGTAGTTGCGCACACAAGATTTTGTAATTTAGTATCGCTCTGTGCCCATATGTGCGTGCTCGTCAAGCGACAGAGCACACCCCGACAGGGTCATCGCGAGAACGGGAAACTGGGCACGGGGGATCGTCGATGCGCTTTGAGCGTCGGTATACGCAAGCAGGAAGATCGCCGTTCGCAGGAATGGCGTTTCGTGTTGCCGATTCCGAAATCCGCAATCCTGACGGTTCGATCGTCTTCAGCATGAAGGGCATCGACGTGCCGGCCGAGTGGTCGCAGGTCGCAGCCGATGTGCTGGCGCAAAAGTACTTCCGCCGGGCCGGCGTTGCGCTGCAGCTGAAGAAGGTGCCCGAGGACGACGTGCCGCAGTGGCTGTGGCGCTCGGTGCCGGACGACGCCGCTCTCTCCACGCTGCCCGAGGGCCAGCGCTTCGGCAGCGAGACGAGCGCGCGCCAAGTGTTCGAGCGTATGGCCGGCGCCTGGACCTACTGGGGCTGGAAAGGCGGCTACTTCGACAGCGAAGACGATGCGCGCGCCTTCTTCGACGAGCATTGCTACATGCTGGCGGGGCAGATCTGCGCGCCAAACTCGCCGCAGTGGTTCAATACCGGCCTGCACTGGGCCTACGGCATCGACCGCCCGGGCCAAGGGCATTGGTTCGTCGATCACCGCGACGGCGAAGCCCGCCCCTCGTCCTCCGCCTACGAACGGCCGCAGCCACATGCCTGCTTCATCCAGAGCGTCGACGACGACCTGGTGAACGAAGGCGGCATCATGGATCTTTGGGTGCGCGAGGCGCGCCTCTTCAAGTACGGCTCCGGCACCGGCTCCAACTTCTCCCGGCTGCGCGGCGAAGGCGAGCGGCTGTCGGGCGGCGGCAAGTCCTCCGGCCTGATGTCGTTCCTCAAGATCGGCGATCGCGCCGCAGGCGCCATCAAGTCCGGCGGCACGACACGCCGTGCCGCGAAGATGGTGTCGGTCGACATCGATCATCCCGACATCGAGCAGTTCATCGCCTGGAAGATGCTCGAGGAGCAGAAGGTCGCCGCTCTGGTCGCGGGCTCGCAACTCGCGAGCCGACACCTCAATGCCGTGATGCAGGCCTGCCGCGATGGCGAGCGCGACGGCGAGGCTTCGTTCGATCCTCGGCATAACCCTGCCCTGCGTCGCGCCGTCGTCGCCGCCCGCCAGGCCACGCTGCCCGAGAACTACATCCAGCGGGTCATCCAGTTCGCCCGCCAGGGTTACAGGCACATCGAGTTCCCGGCCTTCGACACCGATTGGGAGTCGGAGGCCTATCTCAGCGTCTCGGGCCAGAACGCCAACAACTCGGTCCGCGTCAGCGATGCCTTCCTGCGCGCCGTCGAGGCTGACCGGGAATGGGCGCTGACCGAACGCACGACGGGCAAGACGGCCAAGACGGTGAGCGCACGCGCGCTGTGGGACAGCGTCGCCGAAGCCGCCTGGCATTCGGCCGACCCGGGCGTGCAGTACGACACCACCATCAACGACTGGCACACCTGCCCGCAGTCGGGACGCATCAACGCGTCGAACCCGTGCTCGGAGTACATGTTTCTCGACGACACGGCGTGCAATCTGGCGTCGCTGAACCTGATGCGGTTCCGGCGGGTCGACGGCACGATCGATGTCGCGGCCTTCGAGCACGCCACGCGCCTGTGGACAGTCGTGCTCGAGATCTCGGTGATGATGGCGCAGTACCCGTCGCGCAGGATCGCCGAGTTGTCCTACCGCTACCGCACCCTGGGGCTGGGGTACGCCAACCTGGGCGCCCTCCTCATGTCGTCCGGCCTCGGCTACGACAGCACCACGGGCCGGGCCATCGCCGGCGCGCTGACGGCGCTGATGACCGGCACCGCTTATGCGGCGTCGGCGGAAATGGCAGGCTGGCTGGGCGCATTTCCCGGCTATGCCGACAATCGCGACGACATGCTGAAGGTCATCCGCAACCATCGCCGCGCCGCGGGCGGCGAGGCGACCGGCTATGAAGGTCTGTCGATCGCACCGCAGCCGCTCGACGCCGCCAACTGTCCCGACGCCCCTCTCGTCGCGGCGGCAAGAAGGGCCTGGGACAAGGCGCTGGCGCTCGGCGAGCAGCACGGTTTCCGCAACGCCCAGGTCTCGGTGATCGCCCCAACCGGCACGATCGGTCTGGTGATGGATTGCGACACCACCGGCATCGAGCCCGACTTCGCCCTGGTCAAATTCAAGAAGCTGGCGGGCGGCGGCTATTTCAAGATCATCAACCGCACCGTCCCGCTGGCGCTCGAGACGCTGGGCTACGACGCGGCGGCCATCGACCGCATCGTCGGACATGCCGTCGGTCGCGGTTCGCTCGCCGCAGCACCTGCGATCAATCACGAGACGCTGGAGGCGCGCGGCTTCGACCGCGCGGCGATCGAGCGTGTGGAAAAGTCGATCGCGACATCCTTCGACATCCGCTTCGCCTTCTCGCGCTACACGCTAGGCGATGCCTTCTGCCGCGATGCGCTGGGTCTCGACGACGAAACGCTCGCCGATCCCAGGCTCGACGTGTTGACGCGCATCGGATTCTCCAAGAGCGATATCGCAGCTGCGAACGTTCATGCGTGTGGGACAATGAGCATCGAGGGCGCGCGCGATCTCAAGCGTGAGCATCTCGCGGTGTTCGATTGTGCGAATCCCTGTGGACGAGATGGCACTCGCTGCTTGTCTGCGGAGAGTCACATACGCATGATGGCTGCAGCCCAGCCTTTCGTTTCGGGCGCAATCTCCAAGACCATCAACATGCCCAACGCAGCTACGGTCGAGGATTGCCGCAAGGCTTATGAGATGTCGTGGAAGCTCGGCTTGAAAGCCAATGCTCTCTATCGTGACGGTTCGAAGCTCTCGCAGCCGCTGTCAGCCATGGCGTTGGGGGAAGACCTCGCGGCCAACGACGATCTCGCGGAGATGACCCCGGCCGCGCGCGCGCCGATCATTGCCGAGCGCATCGTCGAACGGATCGTCGAACGCGAGGTGCGGGCCGGCCGCGAGAGCATGCCGCCGCGCCGCAAGGGATATACCCAGAAAGCGATCGTCGGCGGCCACAAGGTCTATCTGCGCACCGGCGAGTACGAGGACGGCCGGGTCGGCGAGATTTTCATCGACATGCACAAGGAAGGTGCCGCCTTCCGCAGCGTGATGAACAACTTTGCCATCGCGATCTCGATCGGCCTGCAATACGGCGTGCCGCTCGAAGAGTTCGTCGAGGCCTACACCTTCACGCGTTTCGAGCCATCGGGCATCGTCGAGGGCAACGACGCCATCAAGATGTCGACCTCCGTGCTCGACTACATCTTCCGCGAACTCGCGATCTCCTATCTCGGGCGCTCCGACCTCGCCCATGTCGAACAGTCCGACCTGCGCCCCGACAGCGTCGGCCGCGGACAGGTCGAAGGCCTTCCCGGAGGCGGCACCGATGCCGCAGAAGCCGCCGCCGTTGCGGTCAACCGCATCGCCAGCGTCGGCTACGTGCGCAGCAATCTCTATGTCCTGAACGGCCGGACGGCCGGCAACACCGCGATCGCCGAGCCGGCGATCCAGGCCGGTCCCCAGCCCACCGAACTGACAGACGGCCCAACCGTCGCTTTGGCGCCTGGCGCCAGGGCGGCCGTCGTCGGCGTCGCGATCGGAGAGGCATCCTCCTCCAACCTTGGCTTCGCCCTCGAGGCGAAGCTCAAGGGTTTCGAAGGGGATGCCTGTCCGGAGTGCGGCAACTTCACCATGGTCCGCAATGGGACGTGCCTCAAATGCACGACCTGCGGCGGCACCACCGGATGCAGTTGAGCATGCGTGACGAAGCGTACCCGCGTACCCCGGGGTTCCCACGGTTGGGTGCCTCAAAGCTAACCATAGGAGACAG
>JAEZIF010000006.1 GCA_023416135.1 Pseudomonadota bacterium | reverse complement strand
ACGATCGGCAGTGAGCGACAAACTCTTCACCTCCTCCTCGTGGTCGTGGTCGTGACCGTGATGCAGGAAGTCGGGCTCGAACTCGAGGATGCGCTTCAGGTCGAAGGCGCCCTTGTCGAGGATGGCGGAAAGCTCGATCTGGCTCTTCTGCGTCCTGAAGATGTGGGCGTAGCGGTTGATCGACTTGATCTTGCCCTCGACCTTCTTGAGCTCCTCCTCGCTCACCAGGTCGGTCTTGTTCAGCAGGATCACATCGGCGAAAGCCACCTGCTCCTCGGCTTCGCTGCCCTGCTCGAGCTGTCCCAGAAAGTGTTTCGCGTCGACCACGGTGACGATGGCGTCGAGCCGGGTCCTGGCCTTGACCTCGTCGTCGGTGAAGAAGGTCTGCGCGACGGGACCCGGGTCGGCGAGGCCGGTCGTCTCGACCAGGATGCCGTCGAACTTGTCCTTGCGCTTCATCAGGCCTTCGATGATGCGGATCAGATCGCCGCGCACGGTGCAGCAGATGCAGCCGTTGTTCATCTCGAAGACTTCCTCGTCGGCGTTCACCACGAGGTCGTTGTCGACACCGAGCTCGCCGAACTCGTTGACGATGACGGCGTACTTCTTGCCGTGCTGCTCGCTCAGGATGCGGTTGAGCAGGGTGGTCTTGCCGGCGCCGAGATAGCCGGTCAGCACGGTCACGGGGACTTGGGGCTGGGCCATGTAAAATCCTTGGAAAATCGGCCCCTGAGATAGGGTGGCGAGGCCCTTTAGTCCAGCCGGTAGACGGGCTGGCGGCAACCTTGCAGGACGGTTTCGCCCGCCGGTTCCAGGCGGGGCTTGTCGGCGATGCGCCGGGAAGCCCCGTTGTTGGCGTGGATGACGTCCACGAAAGAGCCAAGGCCCGGGTCTTCGCGCGCATGGCACAGCATGCCGCCGCTAGAGCACGTTCCGTTCGGCTGGAATCAGCCGAACGGAATGTGCCCTTCGTAACCAGAAACACCCTCGCGCGCATTTCCGATCTGCTGGAACCGTTCGCGGTTCCAGCAGATCGGAAATCGCTCTAGGGTCGTTCGCCTCGGATCAGCTTGGGCAGGTCGCCGACCAGGCCCATGGCGTGGCGAACGAAGAAGCGGCGCATGGGCGGCACGCGGTTGACGGCGGCGAGGCCGATGTCGCGGACGAGGCGGACCGGCTTGATGTCGTTGGAGAACAGGCGATTGAGAAGATCCGTCGCCGCGACCATGGCAAAATTGTCGGACCGCCGCCATTGCGCATAGCGCTCCAGCGTGTCGCCGCTCCCGACATCGAGGCCGAGCCGCTTGCTGTCGATCAGGACCTCGACCAGGGCGGCGATGTCGCGCACGCCTAGATTGTAGCCTTGGCCGGCGATGGGATGGATGCCGTGCGCCGCATCGCCCACCAGGACCAGGCGCGTGTCGATGTAGCGCTCGGCGTGGACCAGGTGGAGTGGATACGACCAGCGCGGCCCCACCGGCTCGACAGGGCCGAGATGATCGCCGAAGCGGCGCGCGAACTCGGCCTGGAAGCGTGGCGCGTCGAGCTCGAGCAGGCGTTTTGCCAGGCCGGCGCGTTCGCTCCACACGATCGACGAACGATGCTCGCCGTTCTCGCCGTCGCGCATCGGCAGGATGGCGAACGGGCCGCCGGGCAGGAACTTCTCCTGGGCGACGCCGCGATGCGGCCGCTCGTGGCGGGCCACCAGAACGATCGCGACCTGGTCGTATGACCAGGCGCGGGCGCCGATGCCGGCATCCTCGCGCAGGGTGCCAAAGCGGCCCTCGGCCGAGGCGACCAGGCGGGTGACGATACGACGGCCACTCTTCAGCACGAGCTCGGCGCGGTCGGGATCGCGCCTGGTCTCGATCACTTCATCCGGCGCGACCAGTTCGACCTGCGGGCGGGTTGCCAGCCGGCGCAGCAGCGCCGCGCGCAGAAAGCGGTTCTCGACGATCCAGCCCATTGGCGCCGCCTGCTCGTCCTCGTCGGCTCCTTCGCGATGGTCGAAATGGAGGAACAGCGGGCTCGGCCGGCCATCGTGGCCGGCATCGGAAATGCGGATGTCGAGGATCGGCTCGGCCTGGTCGGCGACCTCGGGCCATAGGCCGAGCGCCGCGAACAGACGCTGGCTGGTGTAGGCAATGGCGGTGGTCCGCCCGTCGAAGCCTGCTTCGGTGAGCGACTTCAGCGGAACGCGATCGATGAGGACCGTGTCGAGGCCGGCCTCTCCCGCCGCCAGCGCCAACAGGCTGCCATTCAGGCCGGCGCCCACGACGGCGAGATCGAACCGATCACCTTGCATGCCCCATAAATGGCAGCGGCTCGGCTCGCTCGCAAGCCGGGCCGCCAGATGCCCGAAACAGCGGGGAGAGAAACCCTAGAACGTCTTGCTGATGGTGAAGACGGCGCGGGCGTCGCAGTTCATGGTGTTGGCGCAGCCGGCGACGTCGAGGTTGGTGTCGATGTAGGCGATGGTGAGATCGACGCCGTAGACCGTGGCGGTGAAGCCGATCTGCCAGTCCCAGTAGTTGTTGTTGCCGATGCCGTAGTTGGTGAAGCGCTCGACATACTGGTTGCCGACCGCGCCGTAGACCTTGAAGGCGAAGTTTTCGTTGAAGGTGTAGGGGA